>DCHY01000001.1:31171-40667 GCA_002315715.1 Clostridiales bacterium UBA1740
ACCACGCTGCGCGTGGATGAGATACAAGGCTACGCCTTGATGATATACCGAGCGTTGCTCGGATGATATACAACGCTTCGCGTTGATTGACAACTGCGGACGTCAACCGACATACTTAAACTTTAATCTGAGATTATCCGCTATCATGGCGATGAACTCGCTGTTGGTGGGCTTGCCTTTGGAATTTTGGATGGTATAGCCGAAATAGGAGTTGAGGGTATCGACGTCGCCCCTGTCCCACGCGACCTCGATGGCGTGGCGAATCGCGCGCTCAACGCGCGAGGTGGTGGTGCCGTATTTCTTGGCGACGGTGGGATAAAGCACCTTCGTCACCGCGTTGATACACTCGTTGTCGTCCACCGTCATCATGATGGCGGTGCGCAGATACTGATAGCCTTTGATGTGCGCCGGAACTCCGATTTCGTGGATGATGCGCGTCACCTGCGCTTCCAGGCCGGACGGGAGGGTGGGGTAGCCGCCTCCGTCTTTTTCTTTGCCGCGCACTTTCAAAAGCGCCCCCACGTGGGAGAGAAACGACGGCATGTCAAAGGGCTTCAAAAGACAAATGTCGGCGCCCGCCTCCGTCGCTTCCATCAAAAGGTTCTGTTTGTGAATGGCGGACATAAATATAAAGGAAGGACGCACCCCGCCGCGCAGGGCGGAAAAACGGCGGATAATGCCGATGCCGTCGATACCCGACAGCCATAAATCCACGATGGCAAGGTCATAGCGCTCGCGCTCCAGCATTTGAGCGGCGGCGTTTCCGCTGACGGCTTCGTCAACCGAGGCAAAACCGCCCTCGCGAAGTGACGACAAAAGTTTTGCTCTTTCGTCGGCGTTTTCCACGCAAAGTAAAATTTTCGTTTGTTCCATGTTTTTTCTCCATTCTGTTTTGTCTTTAAATTTCCAATATTTGGTAACTGTTCACATTTTACCATAATTTTCCATATAATGCAAGTGCCGAGACACCGAAATAATATACAAAATTTTCCAATTTTCTCTGTCAACATTTACCAAATTTAACCATTTTACGGGAATTTCGGGGAAAAAACGAAAGGTGTGGGGCAGGGGAGAAAATCGCCGCCGCCTTTTTGCGACAAAATCCGTTTTTTTCCTGTTCTTTTTATTTTCTTTTTCTTGCATTTGCAAAAAGTCGTGATATAATATATCTGTGGAAAATTGGTGTTTCCGCAAATTTCACCGTGTTTTTATGAAAGGAAGATATATACTTATGAACACAAACGTTACGAAAAACTCGTTTGTCGACGCTTGGATTGCCGAGATGGCAGCCATGGTGGAACCCTCCGACATCATTTTGATTGACGGTTCCGAGGCACAGGCTGACGCTCTTCGCAAACAGGCTATCGCATCGGGCGAAATGATCAAACTCAACGAAGAAAAACTGCCCAACTGCTATCTTCACAGAACCGCCGTCAACGACGTTGCCCGTGTAGAAGGCAGAACCTTCATTTGCACGAGCAAAAAAGAAGACGCCGGCAACATCAACAACTGGATGGACCCGAAAGAATGCTATGCAAAACTTTCCAAGTTGTATAAAGGCTCGTACAAGGGCAAACCCATGTACGTTATCCCGTACTCCATGTCCGTCGTCGGCTCCGACTTTGCCAAATACGGCATCGAACTGACCGACTCCATCTACGTCGTACTCAACATGCTTATCATGACGCGCGTCGGCATGAACGTGCTTGAGGCTCTCGGCAACAGCGGCGACTTTATCAAAGGTCTTCACGCCTGCGCCAACGTCGATGAAGAAAACCGTTACATCTGCCACTTCCCGGAAGACAACACCATCTGGTCGGTTAACTCCGCATACGGTGGAAACGTGCTTCTCGGCAAAAAGTGCTTTGCCCTCCGTATCGCTTCCTACCTCGGTAGAAAAGAAGGCTGGATGGCAGAACATATGCTTATCCTCGGCATCGAAGGTCCCGACGGCGACGTGAAATACGTTTCCGCCGCATTCCCCTCTGCCTGCGGTAAGACCAACCTCGCCATGCTCATTCCCCCCGAAGTGTACAAGAAACAAGGATACAAGACCTGGTGCGTCGGCGACGATATCGCTTGGCTCCGTGTCGGAAAAGACGGAAGACTTTGGGCTGTCAACCCCGAAAACGGCTTCTTCGGCGTAGCACCCGGCACAAACGAACATTCCAACCCCAACGCCCTTCATACCGCTATGCGTGACACCATCTTCACCAACGTTGCGCACAACCTTGCCGATAACACCGTTTGGTGGGAAGGACTCAACAACGACCTTCCGACCGATTGCATCGACTGGCGCGGCAACAAATGGGATGCGTCTAAGTTCGACAAGAAAGACAAGTCGACCTGCGCCGCTCACCCGAACTCCCGTTTCACCGCTATGGCGAAGAACTGCCCCTGCCTCTCCGATAAATTCAACGATCCTGCCGGCGTTCCGATTTCCGCCATCATCTTCGGCGGCCGCCGTGCCAAGACCGCTCCCCTCGTTTACCAGTCCCGCGATTGGCAGAACGGTGTGTTCGTAGGTTCCATCATGGCTTCCGAGACTACCGCAGCCGCTTCCGGTGCCGTCGGTGTCGTTCGTCGCGATCCCATGGCAATGCGTCCCTTTGTCGGCTACGACATGGGCGACTACTGGGCTCACTGGCTCGATATGGGCAAACTCATCAAGAATCCTCCGAAAATCTTCCACGTCAACTGGTTCAGAACCGACGACGAAGGTCACTTCGTATGGCCCGGCTTCGGCGACAATATGCGTGTCGTTATGTGGATCCTCGATCGTTGCGAAGGCAAAGTCGGCGCGAAAGAAACCGCCATCGGCTACGTTCCCAACGCCGAAGACATCAACATCGAAGGTCTCGACATTGACAGAAAGACCGTCGAATCCCTCCTTGACGTCGATAAGGCAGTATGGCTCGAAGATTGCAAGGGCATCCGCGAATTCTATGCACAGGTCGGCGAGCGCGTTCCCGCAGAACTGTACGGCGAATTGGAAGCGCTTGAAGCCCGCTTGAAATAATCGCGCTTACGCGCATAAAAAGGTGTGAAGAAATTCACACCTTTTTTTGTTTGACGGTTGCCTGCGCCTTTGAAAAGCGAAAAACGATACTCTTACCTACCGAAGAAGCAAAAAAGCGCGGAAAAATCCGCGCTTTTTTCAAGTGTCTTTTCTTAAAATATCGAGGTATTCTTCATAGGAATACACGACGGCTTTTCCGCTTTTGCCGGTCGGCTTCAAAATACCTTTCTCACAGAACAGCGCGATGTATTTTGCCATGCCGTTTCGGGAACAGGATAAATCTGCCGCCGTCTTTGCCGTTTCGATAATCGGGTGCTGTTCGAGATACGAAAACAAAGCCGTCAAGTTGGCTTTGGAACGGGTCGGCGTATTGCCGAGTGCCTGCTCGTTTTTGGTATGCAAAGCCACGAGTTTTTGCACCGTGACGGCGGCGTCTTCCGCCGTTTCCACGAATCCGCGTAAAAAGAATTTTACCCACTGTTCGTAATTGCCGCTTCTTCGCACCTCACTCATGCGGTCGTAATATTCGAGTTGGTTGGATTTCAAAAAGCAGGATAGGTACAAAATGGGAGAGTACAATACGTTTGCCTGCATCAAATACAGCGTGATGAGAAGACGCCCGACTCTGCCGTTGCCGTCGAGAAACGGATGAATCGTTTCAAACTGATAATGAATCAAGGCGGCTTTGATCAGGGCGTCGGTTTTGTCGGCGCCGTTTAGGTACTTTTCAAGATCGGACATACATTCCGTCATATCGTCGGGATTCGGCGGGATGTATCTCGCATTTCTGAGAGTACTGCCGCTGCCGCCGATCCAGTTTTGGGAAGTGCGAAATTCGCCCGGCGTTTTTTCACAGCCGCGTACGCTGTTCATCAACACTTCGTGGGTTTCCCGAATCAAGCGGTTGCAAAGGGGAATATCGTTCATACGGCGAATGGCAAATTGAATCGCGCGCACGTAATTGACAACGTCCGAAACGTCGGCGTTTTGATTTTCGTCGATGGTGGGATTCAAAATGTCGTCGAGGGTACACTGGGTTCCTTCCATTTGCGAGGAAACGAGCGCCTCTTTTCGTACGTACATGGAGATAAACAAATCTTTGCTCGGAATGCGGTCGGAAAGCCCGTTTAAGAGGGAGAGCTTTGCGTGGGCGTTAATCAGCAATTCCTGCATCTCTTCGTCGGGGACGACGGGAGGTGTCGGCGGCAAGGGGTGCGGATAAAACGATTCGTAGGATTCGGCACCGAAAAGATTTTTGACAATCTTTCCCGAACGGTTGTTCATATGATATCTCCTTTTTTGCATTTTCCACCTCTAAGATAGCATAGAAAACGCACAAAGTCAATAGTTTGTGCGTTTTCTCGTAAAAAAATGAAAAGAAAACGCACAAACTGCCAGTTTTATGCGTTTTCTCTGACAAAATCGAAAAGAAAACGCACAAACTTTCGGTTTTTGTGCTTCTGTTTTGCCGCAATCGCAAAATCGCTTTATTACGCTAAAGCAAACGCCGAAAAAGGCGCTTTATTCCGCTAAAGCGACGGGGCAAAACGGCGCTTTATCAAGCTAAAGCAAGAAAAAACGGGCGCTGATTTCCGCACGGCGCGGGGAAGGGGGGAGGGGAGACGTATCGTATAACAAACTAAGATATTACGAATTATGCCATATGATAAAATCGTGCTTGGTATACCTAAACTATTCATAAAAATTTATAGATTATTTCAAACTATTTGCACAAAAAATCAAAAAATTGAGATATAATAATGGTGAAAAAGTGTGAGAAAGGAGGAAGTCACATGAAAATCGGCGAAAAAATCAGAAACGCGCCGGAAGAACTGCAAATCACCCAGGCAACCATGGCAAAGCAGATCCCGATGAATCAGTCAAACTACTCGAAAATCGAGAGAGATGCCCAAGAACCAAGCCTTTTACAGTTAAAACGTATTTGCGAAATTCTTCATGTCAATCCGTCTTACCTTTTGCAGATGGGAGAATATGAGAATCTATCCGCTAAAGATCAAGCCCTTCTCAAGGACATAAAAGCTTTGATTGACAAATACCGATAAGCCACGCTCAGGTGGCAAAAGAGGGAGGTCCCTCTTTGGATATATTCGGGTTCGACAACCGAACAAAAAGCCGCGGCTCTTTCGAGCAGCGGCTTTTCCAATGTTTGTCATAGTTAAAAACGGAATATTTTACCGACACGGTTTTACACCCGTGAAAGGTTATAGATTCCGGCAGGAGCGGTGAAAGTCATCATACCGCCTGCCTCTGAGACGGTGGCGGTCAGAACGGTGTTTCCGCCTTCATCTTTTAGGGAATATTCGCCGGCGCAAAGACCGCAAATGCAGTAGCGAAGCACTCCTTCGCCCTCACCCTTGACGGTGGCGGCGGAAATCTTTTCGACGTTCTTGTTGAAGAAGGCACAAACGGATAAATCGGGCAGCGACGCGCCGAGAATATCGTCGTTTGCATACATCTTGGCTTCGAGGAGACCTTGTTCTTCGTTCGTTTCGCGGTCGGTGACGTACATGACGTTGAGAAGTTTCGTTTCGTTCGCAGCGGTGCGGATTTCGACGCGTCCCCATCCGGCTTCCAGAGTCGGGATGTCTTCCTGCCATCTGCCGTCGGTTTGCGGATTGGACGTTCCGTACTTGCCTTCGAGTTTTTCGATGGAAATATCACCGCTGTCCGAAAACGCTTGGTCAACGAGCACGCCGTCCGCTTGGTAAGTGCCCCAGACGTTTTCGACGTACACGCTGTTGATAATGGTCACGACGTTGCCGTCGACCGTGGGTTCTTCCATGGGTTGGAGAAGAAATGCGGTTTCCTTGACGAGGTTCGTTTTGACGTCATCCATGACGAAGAAGCAAAGCGGCACGTCGGTTTGGTTGCCGTCCTCGTTGTAGTTGTAAATCGCAAGCATATAGCGGCCGACCTCTTTGGCACCGGCGTTTTCGTAATCGGACGTAAGGTCGCCGGCGAGGAAAGCGTAAAGAGGCTTACCGTTTTCGTCGGAAATCACGTCTTCGCCGATGACGACACCGTTCTTCGGAGTCGTTTCAAAGGTATCTGGCGCACCGCTCGCGTTGTCTTGACCGTTGCCGCCGATGAGCAGGGCGTTGTGCGCTAGCGTAGCTTTGTTGTGTCTATGCACGGCACTGCCGAAAACGTCGTAGAAACCGGCGTCAATGGCAAGCATACCGTGATAATAGATTTGGAAAGAGCCGGCGTCGGCGTGCTCGTGACCGCCGGAATATCGCTCACCTATCTTCATATAGACCATAGTGCCCTCGGTGCTCCAGGCGTTTCTCGTGATGAGAATGCCGGCGGGGGAGTCAAAATACTTGGAAAGCGGCAGCGTGCTCTTGCTCTTGCGCGCCAAGGTCGGGTCGTTATAAATCAAAAACTGGGTGCGCGTCAGAAAATTGTCGTTGTTGGTGAAGGTCGAAAAACTGTTCAAATAATGGTGGGCTTCATTCTTGAGCACGGCGTTTTTCGTGTAGCCCGTCGCATAGAAGAGGGTTCGCGCGTAATCGTTCATTAAATATTGCGGACGGCGCGCCGAAGAAATCGAGTTTCGCTCGTTGATGTCGTCACCGATATGCAAAAGCTGGCTGTCGGGACGGGTGTTGTACACAAATCCGAGCGCCACGGCTTCAATGCTGAAGTCGTAGAGGGCAACGGGGGTGTCAGTACACTGCATCGTTTCATAGAACAGAGCCGAGTCTATTTCAAAGTTGAAGCGGTAAATGCCGTAGCTGTTTCCCTGTCCTTGGATTTCGCCTTGATAATACGCGTTGCGGTAAGGTACGTAGTCGGCGGTGATTCTGCCTGCCACGTAGTTGTAGTATTCGGGATATTCGTCGTAAACGGCGATGGAAAAGGCGAGCCAGTCGCGCAATAACTGCGCCTCGGCGCCGTGCCCGGAAAAAGGACCTTGCGCCGACGGGGTGATGTCGTTTTCACTTCCGATTTCGAGTTGCGTTGCCATTTTCGAGGTGACGGCGTTAATGATATTGGCTTTCATATCCTCCGTCAGAAGATCGTAGCACCAGTCGTACACTTCCGCCGCGATATACATGACTTCGCCGGCGGTGCGGTATTTGAGAGAATAGGTGCCGACGTTGATGGTTTTGAGATAATTGAGAAGACCGTTGATGGCACGGTATCCGTATACCGTTGCGGCGTCACGGTCGTTGCCTTCCTCGTGCTCAAGCACGTAGCGGAAGGCGCATGCCTCGATGGTTTCCAGGGTGGAAGCAGAGTAATTGTTGCCGCCTTCATCCTTTTTGCCTTCTCCGAGCAAACCGAAATTGACGGATTTGGTTGAAGCCTGATTGGTCGTATTTACGAGGTCGCGGTAGGGCTGGTTGTTCTCACCGTATTGGTAGTATTTGAGCATGCGCGATCCGGACGCCAGTTCGCTGTTAAGTTCGGCAACACGCGAAGCGTTGAGACCGAGACGGGGGTGGGTATCGGCGGCGGGGTACGCCGTCGGAGTGGCTTTTACGTTTTGAGAAACGGTTTTTCTTTGTCCGTAATAGGTTTTGTAATTTTTAGCCGTCGCGGTGTCGTTTGCCGACTTGCCCATGTTCTTTTCAATGGTGGTGATAAGCGATGCGATGTCCGCGGCGTTTTGTTGATACTCGGCCTCTTTGGTTTCCGCCTCCTTGACGTCAAGGGCGGCTTGCGATACGTTTTGCAGTTCGAAAGTGCCGTTGTCGACGATGAAACTATCCGCAAGCATGTAGGTTCTTTTGAGAGTTGCCAAGCATTTGCCGAGGGAAGTCGAACCGTCAAAGGCGGTCGCCGTCGTCGCATAGACGGCAAACTGTCCGTTACGGCAGGCAAAGCCCCAGGTGAGCCCCCCTTCCTCTGCGGCAAGGGCGTTGACCGCTTCGGCAAGTTCGATCGAGAGGGCGCGGTTTGTCATGCCGAGCAAAATTTCATATTTGGTTTCCGGAGTTTCACTGTCCAAAAAATAGTTGGGTTCAAGACCGTAAACGTCCATCATCTCAGGGATGAATTTCGCCATCATCGAGGTGCCGGACGAGCCGTAAACGACGTAATAACAGGTGGAGATTTCGTCCTCCGGCACGATGACGGCGTCGATTTCTTTCGCAGTCGGGGTATCGCCGCCTCCCGGATTGTTGCCGTTCGGGGTGTCACCGCCGCCGGAATTGCCAAACGGCAGGTTGAGCGTACAGGAAGAAAGAAAAAGTGAAAATAGCAAAAAAAGTGCAATAAATGAAAACAAAAATCGGCTTTTCATAAAATACTCCTTAAATATTGTTTGGTAATTTGATTGTACCATGCGCGAAAAGAAAAGTCAATAGTATCCAAGATTCTTAAAAGAAAAAGCAAAGCGCCCGTGAAAAACGGGCGCTTTATCGTATCAAGACTTTTGAAAAAAGGCTTTTTTGATGGCGTCAAAAGAGACGTCGCTGATGTCGTGTTCCATTTTGCAGGCGTCGGCTGTCGCCTGTTCTTTCGGCACGCCGAGGCGCTCCAGCGCCGCCGACAGCACCGTGTGGCGCTCGTAAATGCGCGCGGCAACCTCCAACCCGGCATCGGTGAGGGTGATATGCCCGTGGGCGTCCACGTCGATGAACTCCCCCTCTTTCAAAAGGCCGACGGCACGGCAGACACTCGGTTTTGAGAACCCGAGGCGCGTCGCCACGTCCACCGAGCGCACCGTCTCTTGCGACCGAGACAGCACGAGTATGGTTTCGAGATACATCTCGCCGGATTCCTGAATCGTCATGCCCGTCACTTCCTTTCTTTCCTTTCCAATATACAACAAAAGAAAGGTTTTGTCAAGTTTCCTTTGGGCTTTCTCCATCGTCACACAGCGACGAAAACGCCGTCAGCGGCTTGACGAATTTCGTGTCACCGAGGCAGGTGACGTCCCCGGCGATGACGCGATGGCGGTAAACCAGCACCGTCACCGACAAATCGGACAAACCCGCGGGGGGATTTTCGACCGCGTATGTATATCTTTCGACCTTCTTTTTGGTGTATTTCGATAGGTCAAGCCCTTGCTCTTTTTGCACCTCGTTGTAGCCGAGCATGACGCGGTCAAAGTTCTCCGGCATGGTAAAACTTTCGCCTTCGCCGTCGCCCGACACCTCGATGCCGAATTGCCGCAAAAACGCGGCGCGGTCATCCGCCGTCTTGACGCCGTGATAGCGATACTCCGGCACGCCGTCGCTCGCGGCGGCGACGGCTTCGGCTCCGCCGAACAGCACAAACCCGACCGCCAGCAACGAGAAAAGAAAAATCACGGCAAAAAACTTCACGCGCGCCGCCCGCACCGACACAACAAACATAAAAAGCCTCCCACGGTTATTTGGTACAAGGTATGCAAAACCGCTTTGGAGTATTCGGATAAAGGCCGCTTTTTATGAAAGCACGACGCTGTCTTATTTTGCGTTAACTCGCTTTGGTAACGAAATCCTTTTGCCACGAGTCACCGCA
>DCHY01000001.1:40753-42585 GCA_002315715.1 Clostridiales bacterium UBA1740
TTTCTATACCCTTTCGGGTATATATTATTAAAAACACAACTTATTTATCACCTATCGGGTATAAATTTTGCAAAACACGTTGACAATATACCCGTTAGGGTGTAAAATGGAAACATGAATACGATTGCAGAATTTATCAAACAAAAAAGAAAAGAGGCAGGACTCACACAAGAGGAGTTCGCCGTGCGTTCGGGACTCGGGCTTCGATTCATACGTGAATTGGAGCAAGGAAAGGAAACCGTCCGCATGGACAAGGTCAATCAGGCACTCGCCATGTTCGGTTGTAAAGCAGTACCCGGCAGAAAGGATGAGAAATGATGGATACATACAGAACGGCGTATGTATATATTCGGGGAAGCTTTGCGGGAATCTTGAAGGAGACTGATTCGGGGTATTCTTTCGTCTACGACGAAGGGTATCTTGCACGCCCCGACTCTTCATCCGTGAGTTTGACGCTCCCGCAAAGAACTGAAGCATACACGTCCAAAACGCTTTTTGCTTTCTTTGACGGGTTGATTCCGGAAGGGTGGCTTCTTGATCTTGTGACGCACAACTGGAAGCTGAACGCAAACGACCGCTTCGGACTTTTGCTTGTTGCCTGTAAAGACCCTGTCGGAAACGTCAGTATTCGGGAGGTGAAGGAATGAAGTGCTATTGTTGCGGAAAACCCCTTTCCGAAACCGATGGAATCGGCGGTTGGCACAAAACCTGCGTCAAGCGTTTTTTCGGCACGTCCAAGTTCCCGTCGCTTGATATTTCGGACGAGGTTCTCTTAGAACTCGCCAAAGAAAGTACCAATAAAGGATTCACGATTCCCGGGGTACAGAAGAAGTTGTCGCTCCACTTGACCGAAGAGCGTAACCCACGCTTGACCTTGGTCAACTATCCGACGGGCTATATTCTCAAACCGCAGACGGAGGAATACCGTGCTTTGCCGGAAGCGGAATACCTCGTGATGCAAATGGCAAGAGCCACCGGCATCAAGACCGTTCCGTTTGCTCTGCTTCGGATGAATGACAAATTTGCCTATATGACCAAGCGCATTGACCGTCCTCGTGTGAAAAAGGGCGTTGTCGGATGCCTCGCCATGGAAGACTTTTGTCAGCTGGAAGGACGGCTCACCGCAGACAAGTACAAGGGCTCCTACGAGCGTTGTGCCAAGGTCATTGAAACCTATTCCGACCATGCGGGACTCGATATGGCGGAACTCTTTTTGCGCGTAGTGTTCTCGTATGCCGTCGGTAATTCCGATATGCACCTCAAGAATTTTTCGATGATGGAAACGGCGGAAGGAAGCGAACGGTACGTTCTTTCGGATGCCTACGATATGCTTCCCGTAAACGTCATTCTCCCTGCCGATACCGAGCAAATGGCGCTGACGCTGAACGGCAAGAAACGCAATCTGCGAAAAAACGATTTTCTGACCTTTGCCGATACCTGCGGACTTGTCCGTGCTTCTGCGGAAAAGATGATTGGCAAGATTGTCGCCATGGAGGATACCTATCTTTCCATGTGCCGGGAATCCTATCTGCCGGACGATCTGAAAGAGGCATTGAATGACCTTATTGTAAACCGTATTGCCATGTTAATATAAAAGTCGGCGTTTTCTCGGTGTCCACCATTTGCATGATTTCTTTGGACGAAAGAATACGTTTTGAGTTGATGCTTCAAAATCCATTTTCTCCGCTTGGTGATACCATATCCTCATTTGAATGGCAAAGTGGCAGTATCAAAGCCCCTCCGGGGCATTTTCGCAGAAAATGAGGGGGGAAGACTAGCCCCCGTCGATGCTCGGCATTGACAACCCGGACGGAGGATTTATGTTCCGAACT
>DCHY01000002.1 GCA_002315715.1 Clostridiales bacterium UBA1740
GTGGCGGCGTCTATTTGCAGGAGGCTCAGTATTGGGAAAAGTTTACCGGGAAAGAGATTGTTCAGCAGAGCAACAGCTGTGAATTGTACTTTGAAGAACCGGATATTGAGACCTTTATTATGAAGCTCGAGAAACTATACCCGGATACGGAATATGTAAACAAGCTTATGACACATAGCTGGGGGCAGAAGGTGGTAAGATTCTATGACCTTGACGGGAATCTAATCGAAGTCGGAACCCCGGCATAACGCAGAAATTTCAGTTTGTCCTGCCAAACCAAAACGACTAAAGTGATTTTTTGCCTCAAATAAACGACTTTCAGTCGCTCTTATACATAACAAAAGGGTGCCTCCTTGTGAGGTGCCCTTTTTTTAGTCAAGTCACAGGCATATCTCTATGCGCAACAACGACACATTTTTCCTCCGTTTTCCTTTCTCCTCTTGACTCTTCCTGCCTTTTGTACTACAATAAAACATATCAATCACTTGAGGTGTCTTATGCTGTATCCGAAATTAAATGAAAAACGTGAATTATACAATTTGAACGGCCTTTTCCGTTATCGCGAAGTCGCCGACGACTATCAGCCGACCTCTCCCGCCGAGGGCACGCGCCCCATCGCCGTGCCTGCCTCCATGAACGAACAGATGACGGAGCACGAACACCGCGAATACGTCGGAAAAGTGCTGTATGAAAAGAATTTTGCCATTCCCGTTTGCGACAAGTGCGAATACCGTTTGCGCATCGGTGCGACCGGTCACAGGGCCGAGATTTTCCTCAACGGTGAGAAAATCGGCGACAACGACAACGGCTTTTTGCCTTTTGACGTCGAGATTTTTCCCGTCGCCGGAGAAAACCGTTTGACCGTCATCATCGATAACCGTCTGACGTTTGAAACCCTGCCCGTCGGCATTATCCGCGAAGGCAACAAACAGGATATCCGCCACGATTTTTATAACTATACCGGCATCCACCGCGATTGCCTCATCTACTCCCTGCCGAAGTGCGGCGCTATCCGCGATATCACGATCGATACCTTCGTCGATGACGACGAAAAGAAGCTCCATGTTTCCGTCGAGTCGAACGCAAAAACCGTTCGCTGCACCGTTCTTGACATGACCGGAAACATCGTGTACGACGGTGCGAGCGGTGACGTTTCTTTGTCGGCGTCCCACCTTTGGTCGCCGGAAGACCCGTATCTTTACACGCTGCGCGTCACGACCGAAACCGACCGCTACGATCAGCGTTTCGGCATCCGCAAAGTCGAGGTGACAAGCGACAGTTTCCTTCTCAACGGCAAACCGATTCACCTTAAGGGATTCGGTATGCACGAAGACGCGCCGCTGCTCGGCAAAGGCAACTGCTCCGCCGTCAACGTCCGCGATTTTGAACTTCTCAAATGGATCAATGCCAACTGTATCCGCACGAGCCACTATCCGTATGCCGAAGAAATTCTCGACCTTGCCGACGAATACGGTATTCTCGTCATCGACGAGGTACAAGCCGTCGGAATCAACTGGTGGCGCGGCGGAAGTTTTGCCGAAGACCACGGCTATCGCGCGCTTCCCCTTCACAAGCGTTGCATCGAGAAACTGATTGCCCGAGACAAAAACCATCCCTCGGTCATCATGTGGAGTTTGTCCAACGAGCCCGGCACGGAAGAGCCCGAATGCCGCCGCTATTTCGAAGAAATCTTTGCCACGGCAAGAGCGCTGACGAAGCTTCCCCTGACGGTGGCGGAATGCACCGCTTACCCCGATTCCAAGATTGAAGATTTGCCCGACGTGCTTTGCATCAACCGCTACTTCTCTTGGTACACCGACAGCGGTGAACTGTCCGTAATCGAACCGCAAATGAATCATATTTTGACGGCGCTTCACAAAGATTTCAACAAGCCGATTATCGTCACGGAATTCGGTGCCGACACCATCGCCGGCTTCCATTCTCTGCCCGCCGAGATGTTCTCGGAGGAATATCAATACCGTTACCTTGAAGAAAACTGCAAAGAAATCGACCGTCATCCCTACTGCGTAGGCGAACTCGTTTGGAACTTTGCCGACTTCCGCACCAAGCAGGAAGTGCGCCGCCCCGGTGGTAATAAGAAAGGTATCTTCACAAGAGACCGAGAGCCGAAAATGGCGGCTTTCTTCCTCAAAGATCGCTTCGCCAAACTCAAATAAGACAAAGGGCTTGCCAATATCGGCAAGCCCTTTTTGATTTATGAAATTCAGGTATCGCCCGCAGCAAAACGGCGAATGGCATTTCCGACGAAATCGGCAGTGCCTACCCCGCCGGCTTTGTCGATGTTCTCGCGGAAGCGGGCATCGGCGACGTACATTTCGCCGAGCCCAGCCAAGATTTCCATCGTACAGGTGTAGTATTTTTCGGTGATGTAGTCTTGTAAATCTTTTACGGCGGTTTGCGCTTCTTTCGATGTCGGCGACAAATGTTTGATTTTTCCAAACTCCGCAAACCTTGCCGTCAAGCCGTCCGCCATGCGCGCTTTCTCTTCGTCGGTTTTATTTTTCAGTTTTGCTTTTGACTCCCGAAAGGCAGAAGTCTTACCCCATTTTGCTTTTGCTTCATCCGTGTATTTTTCCATATCCGCTTTTTTCATCCTTTTTATAATGCCGCCAAAAAATCGACGATGTGCCGATTGACGGCCCCCGGGTTGTCGTCGTTGGCGTTGTGGGCGGCGCCTTTTATCCAAACGAGCGGAAAGCCCGTCTTTTTTGCCCACGCTTTATTGTACGTTTTCACCTTGCCGACGCGATCTTTCTCACCAAGCAAAAGAAGGCATTTTCCCGGCAGTATCACTTCTTTGTTTTCGGGGATAAAGGCGGCTTCACCGATATACATTAAGTGGCATAATTCGGCTTTGGAATAGGAGGCAAGCATCTCTATCATACGCTTTCGGGCGGGTTCGGTCGTGCCGCACATTTTCGCCATGGAGGTGCGAAGGGTTTTGTCGGGAAACATTTTGCACATCCATTCCAGTTGTGAGAGCCAAAAAAGATCGGATTTAGAATAATAATCACCGAACGGAACGCTGTCAACCGAAATAAAACCGAGCACGTTTTCGGGGTATTTGTCGATATAGAACTGGGCGATCATGCCGCCCAAGGACTGTCCGATAAACACCGTCTTTTTGGCGTTTTCTTTCATCAAAATCGTATGCAATTCCGCCGTGATATTGGCGTAGGAAAATGCGTCGTAGGGGCGCGATTTCCCGTGGCACGGACAATCCCAAACGATCACGCGATAGTCGACGGAAAACGCCTTCGTTTGCGCCTCAAACAATCGATGGTCGGCGGTCAGTCCCGGCAAAAAGACGAGTGTTATTTCGCTTTCGGCGTCGGACGTCCAATAATACGTCACCCCGTGTGCGGAGTGAATGCTCATTTCGGTCAGTTGGCTGCTCATTGGGTACCTCGCAAAAAGGGTCGTTGACTTATTATAGCACACAAAAAGGAAAAGGTCAAAAAAGCCCCCGCGAGGAGGGCTTTTGGCGGAGGGATGGGGACGTAAAACAATCCTTTTCACACTCCGTCCGCTGAGAAAACGCCGATTTGAATCTTTGATTACTACTGGGAAATTAGTATGCGCTTTCTCGGGGGTGGATTTTAGATGCACTTTTAGACGTGGTTCTGACACGCGTGCTTACCGTAATGCAAGTTCATGTAAACTTATTTACCAAATCAACCACCGTAAACGCTTGAGTGATATGTGTTCAAATCATTAATAATAAATCAGACTATAATTACCCATCCAAAAA
>DCHY01000013.1:0-5949 GCA_002315715.1 Clostridiales bacterium UBA1740
TCTTCTGCTAAGTGCAGAAAGCAAACGAGCCCTCGGCGCAAGCCGAGGGCTTTTTGTATGCGCGGGCGCAACTGCGTAGGCATCATCACGGCGAAGCCGCGTCGCTTGTGCCCGGCAAACATCACGCGCCTTTGGCGCACGTCACCGTGCGGCGGCACAACGTCACACCTCCTTCGGCGGAGATATACTCGCTTTGCGAGATAAGATACCTTCGCGTATATAAAAAGCCCCCAACGGGATTTTCCGTTGGGGGTTCTGCTATGCAGGATGTTTTAGCCGTTGTTACAGCAGCAACAACAGTAGCAAACCGCGATGGCGAGGATGATGATCCACGCGTTGTTGTCAAAGAGACGGCAGAAACAGGAATGATTCATACAAAGTCCGGTCCTTTACAGAGTTGCGAGTTTCCCCGCACACTACTATCTTATGCCGCGCCGAAAACCTTGTTACTTGTCAAACGAAAAGACCGCCTTGCCGTCTTGAAGCGTGAGTTTCGCGTCAAAACGCTTGTTATTCTTGGAAACGAAACCGCGGATAAGACCGGTGGTGCCGGTGGCGAGGAGTCTGCCGACTTCCGCTTTGCCGATTTCGCGGTCGAGGATTTTGACGTTTATTTTGAATGCACAGCCGTCTTTGTATCCCATACAGCCGTAGGCAAATTTGCCGCGCACGACGTTCTTGCCGCAGAGGGGACAAACGCCGACGATTTCGCCGAGGGCGCCGGTGTCTTCCTTCGGAAGATTGAGAGGGGGCGGTGCGCCGTTTTTGAAGATTTCGCCGATTTCGCGCTCGGCGATTTTCACACTGTCGGGGACGGTGATTTCCCCGTGGAAAACCTGCTTGAGGGCGCGGCCCATCTCGCTCGTTTTGTATTTGTCCATCGAAATGCCGAGCCGTCCCATCGATTCAATGAGTTTTTCACCGCCCGGCAGAATGGAGTACACGTCCTTCTTGAGGGCAATATAGCCGGTATTTTTGGCATTGTCGATGATACCGGTTCTCGTCGCTTCGGTGCCGAGTTCCAAACCCTCGAAAACCGCCTTGTAGTCCTCGGCATCGTCCACCTCGCCGTTTTCTTCCATCTCTTTGGCGCGGGCTTTGTCGTCTTTGAAGGGGTTTTTGAGATAGTTATTGAGGGTTTCAATGGTGTAATGCTTCGGCGCCGTCGTTTCTTTTTCCTGCGGCGTAAAGTGGATATTCACGATTTCCCCGACTTCGAGTTTCGGGAGAATTTTGTCCTTTTGGGAATAGTCGTCGTATTTGGTGAAACCGGGTTCCAAGAGCACCGTGCCTTTGAGCACGAACTCCTCGAGGTCACCGACCTTGATATGGATTTCGCTCTTTTCGGCGATACACTCCTCGGCACAGAACACCGCGACGAAACGCCGCATGACCGTCGAATATACCTCGTATTCCTTTTCGGAGAGCGCCTCTTTTTTGGGGATTTTATACGTCGGAGTCAGGGCGGAGTGCGACTCTATCTTGCTGTCGTCGAAGATGAATTTCGAGTCCTTGAAGCGCACGGGATAGCCGATTTTTCCGACCGAGGACAAGATATTCTTGACCTTGTCTTTTTCGGCGGTCGCCATGTATTCGGAGTTGGTACGGGGGTAGGTGAGATACCCCGATTCGTACAGTTTTTGCACGACGGCGAGACTGTCCGCCATCGACATTTTGTATTTTTTGCCCAGCACGTTTTGCAGAGTCGAGAGGGAGTAGAGTTTGCCGGGGAAGACCGTCTCTTTCTTGCTCTTGACCTCGGTCACGACGGCGGTTTCGGCGTTATATTGGGCACAGCGCGCCTCGGCTTTCTCTTTTTCGTTAGCCGAAAACTTTTCCTTGGTGCTTGAAAGTTCGACGACCTCGCCGTTCGTTTTTTCGCGGCTCGCGATGACGAAGTATTTTTCGGGCTTGAAGTTTTTAATCTCCATGTCGCGGTCGTAAATGGCGCGTACGATGGGCACGATGACGCGGCCGACTCGTAATAGGGTGCCGCACTTAATCGACGCGTAGCGCGTTAAATTGACGCCGTAGAGCCAGTCGATGTAGGTTCTCGCAAAACCTTCGCCGGCGAGGTTTTCATAGGCACACTCGTCCTTCATATCCGCAAGGGCGGCGAGCACCGTTTTCGGCGTCTGATCGGGCAGCCAAAGACGCTTGAACGCCTTCGGCGTTTTGAGGGCGTGGGAAACGCAAAGGCGGACGATAATTTCGCCTTCTCGGTCGGCGTCCCCCGCGTTGATAATCGTGTCGACGTCGTCACGGTTGCACAAATCTTCGATGGTTTTGAACTGACGCGTCACGCCGCTGTCGACTTTGCCGTCGGCACCGTGCTTGAGTTCGAAATGAAACTCTTTCGGGAAACACGGGAGGTTGGCGAGGGTCCATTTGCGCTCGCCGTCGGGCGTCGGATTGTAATATTCGATATCGGCAAGGGAGAAAAGGTGGCCGAAAGCCCACGTCACGATATATTCGCCGCCGACGAAATATCCCGTCAACTTTTTCATGTCGCCGATGGCGTCGGCAATGTTGCGCGCAAGGCTCGGTTTTTCGGCAATAATGACTTTCACGGTTTTCTCCTTTCCTTACTTTTCTTTTTTTATTTTAACATATAATAGGCGAAAATGCTACCCGTTTTCGGAAAAAGCCGGAAAAAAGAAAAGTAGATTTTGCTTTTCTTTTCGACACAAGTATGCTATACTAAAGGTGTATCGAAAAGGAGAAAAACGATGAGAGATTTGAAGGACATTTTGCATCATTGCGATCACACGCTTTTGGCGGTGGACGCCACGTTTGAAGACATCAAAACGACGCTTGACGACGCCGTCCGATACGGCACGGCATCCGCCTGCATTCCTTCGCGCTTTGTGAAAGAGGCAAAAGCGTACGTTGGCGACAAACTCGCCGTATGCACCGTCATCGGTTTTCCCTCCGGCTATTCGACGACCGAAACGAAGGTGTTTGAAACGCAAGACGCCGTTAAAAACGGTGCCGATGAAATCGATATGGTGATTGCCGTCGGTGACTTGAAAGCCGAAAACTACGACAAAGTCGAAGCCGAGATTCGGGCGGTAAAAGCCGCCTGCCGGGGCAAAATTCTGAAAGTGATTATCGAAACCTGTCTTTTGACGGACGCCGAGAAAATCAAAATGTGCGAGATCGTCACGAGCGCCGGTGCCGATTATATCAAAACTTCCACCGGCTTTTCCAAGGGCGGCGCCACCTTCGACGACGTGGCTCTGTTCGCCGCGCACGTCGGCAAAAACGTAAAAATCAAGGCGGCAGGCGGTATCGCTTCACTTGAGGACGCCGACAGATTTTTGGATCTCGGCGCCGACCGCCTCGGCACAAGCCGTCTTGTCAAGATAGCCAAAGAAAGGGGACTTTGATATGGCAAACTATCCGACACCGCATATTAACGCAACGCCCGAGGATTTCGGCAAAACCGTGCTGATGCCGGGCGATCCGCTCCGCGCCAAATACATCGCCGAGCATTTTCTCGAAAATCCCAAACTCGTCAACAACATAAGAGGCGTGCAGGGCTACACCGGCACCTACCGCGGCGTCAAAGTCTCGGTCATGGCAAGCGGCATGGGTATGCCCTCCATCGGCATTTATTCCTATGAACTTTATTACTATTTCGGCGTCGAAAACATCATTCGCGTGGGTTCGGCAGGCGCTTTGCAGGAAAACGTAAAAGTCCGCGACCTTGTCATCGGCATGGGCGCATCGACCAATTCCAATTTCGGTGAACAGTACGGCGTATGCGGCACCGTCGCCCCCGTCGCTTCCTACGACCTTTTGAAAATCGCCGTAGCCAAGGCACAAGAGATCGGTTGCGAGGTGAAAGTCGGCAGTCTTTTGTCCTCCGACGTCTTTTACAACGCCGATCCCGCCTTTCACGAAAAATGGCGAAAACTCGGCTGTCTCGCGGTGGAAATGGAGGCCGCCGCGCTCTATATGAATGCCGCTTACGCCGGCAAACGCGCCCTCGCCGTTTGCACCGTTTCGGATCACGTTTTGACCGGTGAATCCCTCGATGCCGCCGCCAGAGAAACTTCTTTCACCGATATGATGAAAGTGGCGCTGGAAGTCGCATACGAAATGGATAAGCAATAATTACTAACAATTGTTTGCAAAATGAGGTGTTTTCATGTGTAAACGCGCCTTTATTATCGTCCTTGACTCTTTCGGCATCGGGTACGAGCCGGACGCCGACGCTTTCGGTGACGTCGGAGCGAACACTCTCAAACGAATCGCAGGTTCTCGAAAATTCGACACGCCGAATCTCATAAAACTCGGACTTGGCTCTATCGACGGGGTGGACTGTTTGCCCAAACCCGCTCCCGCCGCCGCCGTCTTGCGTCTGCGCGAGAGAAGCATGGGAAAAGATACGACCGTCGGGCATTTTGAACTTTCCGGCGTCGTTATGGATAAACCTCTGCCGACTTACCCTTTCGGCTTTCCCGATGATTGGATTGCGGCTTTTTCCAAAGAGGTCGGTCGCGGCGTGCTATGCAACAAACCCTATTCCGGCACCGACGTCATTCGCGATTTCGGAGAAGAGCATCTCAAGACCGGGAAACTCATCGTATATACCTCCGCCGACAGCGTTTTTCAGATTGCGGCGCATGAATCTTTGATTCCGCCCGAAGAACTCTATGACGTTTGTAAAAAAGCACGGGCACTGCTCGTCGGTGAGCACGCCGTCGGCCGCGTGATTGCAAGACCGTTTGTCGGTACCTGCTCCGCGGATTTCAAACGCACGGCAAACCGCCGTGATTTCTCTCTCGAAGCCCCCGGCAAAACGCTGCTTGACGCTGTCAAGGAAGCGGGGCTTGACGTGATTTCCGTCGGTAAAATTTTCGACATTTTTGCCGGTCGCGGCGTGACGGAAGCCCATCTCACTCACGGAAACGAGGAGGGGATGCAGACGGCGCTCCAACTGACAAAACGCGACTTTCACGGTCTTTGTTTTATCAATCTCGTGGATTTCGATATGCTCTACGGCCATAGGCAGGACGTGGACGGTTATGCCGCCGCTATGACGGCTTTTGACCGTTTTCTCCCGTCATTACTCGCTCAAATGCGAAAAGACGACCTATTATTTATCACGGCAGACCACGGATGCGACCCCGGTGATAACTCCACCGACCATACGCGTGAGTACGTGCCCTGCCTTGTCGTCGGCGACGGTATCGCCCCCGGCAATTACGGCACGAGGACGTCTTTTGCCGATCTCGGCGTGACGGTTGCCGACGCGCTCGGTGTGTCTTTCCATCCGCCGGTCGGCGAGAGTTTTCTCCCGCTTTTGAGAGGATAAACCATGAAAGAAAAAGAACTGATAAAAGCCGCCTTGTCTGCGCGTGAACGTGCCTACTGCCCCTACTCGGGAATTGCCGTGGGCGCGGCATTGTTGACGGCAGACGGAAAAATCTACACCGGCGCCAATATCGAAAACGCCGCTTTCTCCCCCTCGGTTTGCGCCGAGCGGGTGGCACTCTTTTCTGCCGTCCATGCGGGAGAAAGAAACTTCGCCGCACTTGCACTTTGCGGCGGCAAACGGGGAGATGTGCCCTGCGGGCTATTCCCGCCCTGCGGCGTTTGCCGACAGACGCTTTCGGAATTTTGTTCCCCCGATTTTGAGATTCTTTTGATTCAAGATAACGAACGTTACGAAAAACGCACCCTTGCCGAACTCTTTCCCGACCGTTTCGGCGGTGAGTGCCTATAAGGAGAGACCGTGAGCATTTACGACATTATTTCCGACAAAAAAGCAGGAAAACCGCTTTCGGAAGAACAAATCCGTTTTGCCGTCCTCGGCTACACGAAGGGAGAAATCCCCGATTATCAAATGACGTCGCTTCTTATGGCGATTTGCCTGCGCGGCATGAACGATGAGGAAACGGCGATTCTCACCGACGTCATCGCCAAATCGGGAGACAATCT
>DCHY01000013.1:6048-46568 GCA_002315715.1 Clostridiales bacterium UBA1740
TTGATTGTCGGTCCCATCGCCGCCGCGGCAGGGGTAAAAGTTGCGAAAATGAGCGGCAGAGGCCTCGGTCATACCGGCGGAACCGTCGATAAACTCGAGTCGATTCCCGGCTATCAGACGTCGCTTTCTCCCGAGGCGTTTATGGCGCAGGTGGAAAACGTCGGTATCGCCGTCATCGGACAAAGCGGCGATTTGGCGCCTGCCGATAAGAAGATATACGCGCTGCGCGACGTGACCGCAACCGTTGATTCGGTTCCCCTGATTGCGTCGAGCGTCATGGGTAAAAAATTGGCGGCAGGTTCCAAGAATATCGTTTTGGACGTCAAATACGGCTCCGGAGCCTTCATGAAAAAGCCGAAAGACGCCAAAACGTTGGCGAAAGCCATGGTGGACATCGGAAAGCGTCTCGGTAGAAATATGACGGCTTTGATTTCCGGCATGGACGTGCCGCTCGGATCTGCCGTCGGAAACGACGTGGAAGTCAAAGAAGCCATCGACGTATTGCAAGGGAGAGGTCCCTCCGACCTTACCGAAGTCTGCTTGACGCTTGCAACCTTGATGATAGCATCGGCAAAGAATATGCCGATTGCCGCAGCCAAAACCGTTGCCGCGGAAAAACTGAAGAGCGGAGAAGCCTACACAAAGTTCTGCGAATGGATAACGGCACAGGGTGGCGACGTTACGGCGTTTGGCAATAAGAAGCAGGCATCCGTCCTCTATGAAGTCAAAGCACCGAAAACCGGGTATATCTCACGGATGGATACCGAAAAAATCGGTACCGCCGCCGTATTGCTCGGTGCCGGCAGAAAGACGATTGAGGATTCTATCGACCACGCGGCGGGCATTATGATAGAAAAGAAAACCGGCGATTTTGTCAAAGAAGGCGA
Organism: Clostridiales bacterium UBA1740; assembly: GCA_002315715.1. Classification (GTDB taxonomy): domain Bacteria; phylum Bacillota; class Clostridia; order Oscillospirales; family CAG-272; genus UBA1740. The sequence goes on from DCHY01000013.1 coordinate 6,936, forward strand.
CGTGCTTGCCGTCCTCGAAACGAACGACGAAAAGACGATAAGCGCGGCAAAAGACGAGTTCCTATCCGCCATCGAAATCGGCAACAAAAAGCCGAAAAAATCCCCCTTGATTTATAAAATTATTCAATAATGAAAAAACGGCACGGAGTGATTCCGTGCCGTTTTTGCATACTATTCTTGTCAAATATTACATTTTATGCGGCTTCCCGTTGAAAATGAGAGCCGTTAAATATCCGAAAACCAAAGCGGCAGACGTCCCGACGGCGGCAGCCGTCAGGGGACCTTTGAAGATGCCGAGAAACGCTTCTTCGTCAATCGCTTTTTTGACCCCTTCGGCAATGACACCGCCAAATCCGATGAGGGGGACGGACACGCCGCACCCCACCGCGTCGCGCAGCGTTTGATAGAGACCGAGCGCCCCGAGAATTACGCCGAGGGTGACGTACAAAACGAGAATCCGCGCCGGGGTGAGTTTGGTCCTGTCAATCAGTATCTGGGCGGGAACGCAAAGAGCGCCGCCCACCAAAAAGGCGTAAAGAATACTCATGTTTTTCTCCTTTGAATACGCAGAAGCGGCGCTATCCCTTTTATGGCTTCTCCCTGCTGTACGCTGGTGGCGCTCAAAAGGGCGCCGGTGGATAAAAAGAGAATATCTTGATAGTCTCCCCGTACCATTTTCGGCAAAAAGAAACACGATAACACGCTCGCCGAGCAGCCGCACCCCGAAGCCCCGCCGTGCACGTCCTGCTCCTTTTCGTCGTAAAGCATCGTTCCGCAATCACGGTAGTTTTCTTCGAGCGGTATACCGGCTTCCTTCATCAGTTCTCTGAGCATTGAAGCGCCGACAAGTCCGAGATCCCCCGTGACGATGGCGTCAAAATCGACGGGCTTTTTCCCCGATTCTTCAAAATATCGGCAAAGACTGTCGGCGGCGGCAGGCGCCATGGCACAGCCCATGTTGGCACTGTCGAGAATCAAACTGTTGATCATTCGCCCCGGCATACACTCTGTGATGAGGACGTCTGCCCCATGACTGTCGAGAAGAAACGCGCCCCCTGCCGTTGCCGTCCACTGCGCCGTCGGGGCGCGTTGGGATCCGTATTCCAACGGCTGACGGAATTGCCGCTCTGCCGAGCCGTTGTGGGAAGTCGTCACGGCGGCGGCCAATCGGCGTTTTTCACTGTAGGTTTCGGAAAGATAAAGCGACGCGACGAGCAGAGACTCGGTGCAGGTCGAGCAAGCACCGTATAGGCCGAGAAAAGGAATGCCGAACGAATAAAGACCGCCGCTCGAGGCACAGCACTGATTTTGCAAGTCCCCGGCACAGAGTACCGAAATGTCTTTTGCATTGACCCCGGCTTTTCCGAGTGCCGCGTTCAGCGCCGTTCTTGCCAGTTCTTCCTCTGCCATTTCCCATGTTTTTTGCCCGAATCTTCCGCTTGGGTCGCATAGGTCGAACGCCTCGCCCAAAGGACCGCGTCTTTCTTCATATCCTCCGACGGCGGCAGCGGTCAAAATGCCGGGTGCATGACGAAAGGTGTGAATCATACGCCGCCTCCGAAAAGCGAAACGGCGTAGTAAATCAACCCGTAAACCGTCCCGGCTAAAACGCCGTAAAGAAGCACCGGCCCAGCGACCGTGAAAATTTTGGCTCCGACGCCAAGCACCCACCCTTCGCTTTTTGTGTCGATGGCAGGGGACACCACGGCGTTGGCAAAGCCCGTAACGGGGACGAGTGTTCCCGCGCCGGCGATTTTTGCGATATTGTCATAGATGCCGAGCCCCGTCAAAACCGCCGATAGAAAAATCAAAGTCACGCTGACCTGCACGAAAGCATCCGAACTTTCAAGGCCGATACGCATCAACAGATGCCGAAAAGTCTCTCCGAACGCGCAAATGCCTCCGCCGAACAGGAAAGCAAATAAACAGTTTTTGAAAAGCGGCGATGTCGGCGCTATCGCCTTAATTTTGGCTTCATACTCTTCTTTTTGACTCATAATCGCTCCGTTTTGTAAATAATCATTAGCAAATAGTGGGATTATTATGAGAGTATTATGAATCTTTTTCGGTGCTTTTATGCAAAAAACTCCCGAAAAGAAAAAAGAGAATGCCGAAATCGGTATCCTCTTGATTTTTCTTTTCAAATCTCTTATAATAGAAGTATCAAACCGTAGGAGAAAGAACATGAAATGTAAGGCGCAGATTATGGACGAAGCGGCGATGAACCGTTCCATCACCCGTATTGCTCACGAAATCACCGAGCACAATAAGGGCGCAAACGACGTGGTCCTCGTCGGCATTATCCGTCGCGGGGGTTATCTTGCCCGTCGCATTTCGGAGGAAATTGAGAGAATCGAGGGCGTAAAAACCCCGGTCGGCGCTTTGGATATCACGTTCTATCGCGACGACCTTTCCAAAATGCACAAGCAGCCGATGGTCAACGGAACGGCTATCGATTTTGACATCACGGGCAAAAACGTTGTCCTGATCGACGACGTTATCTTTACCGGCAGAACCGTCAGAGCCGCCATCGAGGCGCTGTTCCATCTCGGACGTCCCTCCACCGTTCAACTTGCGGTCATGATTGACCGCGGTTTGCGCGAATTGCCGGTGAAAGCCGATTACGTCGGCAAAAACATACCGACCTCCCGTTCCGAGGTCGTTTCGGTCAAGGTGCTTGATATCGACGGGGAAAACTCGGTTTCCATCTATTCTCTCGACGATTAAGAAAAATTACCGAGCGTGTCAATGCCGTTTTGCAATAAAATATTGCGGACGACGAACGTCAAAAAGACGAGCAAAGGAATGACAGCCCACAGCCACTTCGGATACTTTTTCGTATAGCAATCGACGCCGCGCCACGCATCTGAGAGCAGGCAAACGTCGTATCCCAAAATGACGAGGACGGTATAGGGCAACGCCGGATAATAAGCAAACGACTTGCCGATTTGAAACCGCAAAAGCGCAAGCAGCGAGCGAGAGCCGCCGCATCCCGGGCAGTAAAATCCGAACACTTCGCGCACAAAACATACTTTGAGACCGCGCAAAGGACCCGGTGCAAAGGTGTAAACGGCGGCATAGACGAGGGCTATGGCGAGCAGCGAGCCGTTGAGTACGGCAAAACGGCATATTTTCTTTTTGGAAATAGGCGACATAACGAATCCTTTCTTTTTCACCATTATATATGAAAAAACGCCAATTTGCAAGTTTTTGGGAGGCAATATGGATAATCAAAACGATTTTTACGACGATCAGAACCAAGAGACGGAAAACTCCGAGAACACAGTGAAAGAAGAAGCCAAGATGCCGACGGAGGAAGAAAAACCGCTGTACGAAACGGCGCTTGAGCATCCGCAAAAGACCGTGACCTACGCAATGATTTCGCTTTTGTCGGGTATCATTTCGCTTTTGTGCTGTTGCACGGGCTTCGGCGGACTGATTTTCGGTGCCATGGCTATCGTCTTTTTCTTCGTCTCAAAGAAACATCTCGGCAGTTGTGATTTCCGCTCCGTGATCGGATTGATTTTCGGTGTTCTCGGAATTGGTTTTTCGATTTTTCTCGTGATAGCGGCGTTGAACGCCAACCCCGAGGAAATCCTTTCCGAAATGGAACAGTATATGAATATGTCCACCGACGGAGGCTTTGAGGTTTGATGAAACTGTTTTTGACGGCAGACGACAAGAACGGCCTCGGCTTTAACCGAAGACGCCAGAGCCGCGATGCCAATATCATCGCCGATATGTTGTCGGTCATCGGCGGGGAAAAACTCTATTTATCTGCCTATTCCGCTTCTCTTTTCGGAGAAGCCGAAAATCTCGAAATAACGGAAAACCCCCTTCAAAACGCGCCGAAAGACGCCTTTTGCTTTGTGGAAGCGCAAAACGTGTCGCTTGACGGGGTGGAGATTCTCTATCTCTACCGCTTCGGTCGGAGTTATCCTTCCGACGTCAAACTGCCGCCCTTGACCGGTATGGAAAAGGTGCAAACCCGAGAGTTCGCGGGGTCTTCCCATGACAAAATCACCCTTGAGGTTTACCGTCGATGAAGAAATATTTACTCATATTTATCTCTCTGCTATTGGCTTGCGTTTTGCTTTTTTCTTCCTGTGTCGTTGAATTCGTCGAAGAAATTCCCGACGAACAGACCGACAATCAAGAAGAGAATTCGGACGAAAATCAAGAAGAAAACACACTGACCGTCGTTGACAATCAACCCCATGTGGCGACCGAACGGTACGGTATTGCTTGGTATGAGGGCGACGAATACGCCCTTGTCAACGACAACGTCCCGTTCTTCACAAACGCGGATAAAACCACCGAAGTGTTTGAACTGTACGCCGACAAAGATACCCTCGGCCGATGCGGCGTCGCCTACGCGAACATTTGCGAAGCCTTGATGCCGACGGAGGAGCGCGGCAATATCAGTTCCGTCAAACCGACGGGTTGGGTGCAAAATTCCTATTCCGTCATCAAGAGCGGATCACTTTACAACCGCAGTCACCTCATCGCTTTTCAGTTGGCAGGCGAAAACGCCAATACCGCCAACCTCATCACCGGCACGCGCTATATGAACGAAGCGATGATTCCCTTTGAAAATATGGTTGCCGACTACGTCAAAGAAACGCATCATCACGTGCTTTACCGCGTCACGCCCGTTTTCACCGACAACAATTTGTTGGCGGACGGCGTACTGATGGAGGCACTTTCCGTCGAAGACGATGATATTTGCTTCTGCGTTTTCTGCTATAACGTCCAACCCGGCATTTATCTTGAGTATCTGACGGGCAACAACTGTCTGGCAAGCGAAACCCCGACCGGCGGTGATTCTTCCGCCGACACGACGGATACGCAGGACGGGGAAACGGTGTCTTACGTTTTGAACACGTCCTCGAAAAAAGCGCACTTGCCCTCTTGTTCGTCTGCGACGTCTATGGCGGACAGCAATCGCCTCGACTACGTCGGAACGCAGGAAAATTTCCTTGCCGTATACGGTGCTTATTCCCCTTGCGGCGTTTGTAAACCCTATCAAAAACCCTAACGAACGCCATCCTTTGCTTTCATAGGAGGCAACATGGAAGAAATCAAAATCGGAAGATACCGTCATTTCAAAGGCAACGAGTATCGCGTTTTGTATATTGCCAAAGACAGTGAAACGCTGGAAGATACCGTCGTGTATCAAGCCTTGTACGGCGCGGGCGATATTTGGGTGCGCAAAGCCTCCGCCTTTTGCGAAACGGTAACGAAAGACGGGACGTCTTTCAAGCGTTTTTCTTATATCGGGGAATAAAAGGAGAGCATTATGAAAAAAACGATATCGCTCCTCCTCGTTTTTGCGGTATTATCGCTTTCGTCCTGCACGTTTTTATTTTGGACTACCGACCGTCCCGCCGCGTCGCTACAAGATGCCGTGACGTTTGAAGAAACCGACGGCGTCAAAAGCGCCGTTTACGGAGGCTGTCGTTACCTGTCGGCAAAGGAACAGCCGAATATAGCCGCCAAAGTGACGAAACGCTCGTCGCTTACGAAAAAATGGGTGCTCATCGGTTGGACGGAACGCTTTATGGGATACCGCATGGTGCAGGCATTGTCCTATGACCGTCCCGATTTTTTCCTTTACGACGGTAAAGAACTTTACTACCGAGAGGATTTTGATCTTTTCTCCGAGGTGTTCGCCTTGGACGTCGGCGAGGAATCCAACGACGAAGGCATTGAACTGTCAAGGATGATCGGAGAGGAAACCGATATCGAAAAATTCGCCGCCGAAGAACTTGTCACGGTGACACTGTACGACAAAAACTACCCGATACTAACCCTTTGCTTAAACGTATTTTTGCAGGATGAAACTTGGTATTTCTACGCCGAATACGGCACTTTCTATACCGTTTCCAGCGCTTTCAAGACATATCTCATCAAGAATCACTATATCGTCGATCAAAATCACATTTGACGATAAACGGTCTGTTTTGCTAACTATACATAACAAAAAAGCGGTCGATTGACCGCTTTTTTCTGTTATTAACTTATTTTCCGGCCGCCGAAATACGGGAAAGGGCACGGGACAGTTTTGCTTGCGCCAAATCGAGTTCTCTCGCGTCGGTTGCGTTTTTCATGGCGGCTTCGGCTTTTTCTTTTGCCGCCTTGGCTCTTTCCAGGTCGATTTCATCGGCGTATTCAAACGTCGTCGGGACGAAGGTGACTTCTCCCTTTTTGACCGAGAGAAGGCCGCCTGCGGCTGCTGCCGCACGCGTCTCGGTTTCCGTTTTCAGAACGACCGTTCCCGGTTTGACGGGAGCGATGAAATCCGTATGACCGGCGAGAATTTCGACGTCACCGTATGCCGTCCGACAGAGAAAAGAAACGGCAGCACCGTCAAATTTCAAACCGTCCGGCGTCGCAATTTTCAGAGAAAAAGTTTTCATATTTTCTCCTTTTGTCAAGCTTTGGCGAGGGCTTTTGCCTTTTCCACGGCCTCGTCAATCGTTCCGACAAAGAGGAATGCGGACTCGGGCAGATCGTCGTATTTGCCTTCGAGAATTTCGCGGAATCCGCGAATCGTCTCTTTGATCGGCACGTAGCGGCCTTCCAAGCCGGAGAACTGCTCGGCAACCGTAAAGGGCTGCGAGAGGAATCTCTGAATCTTTCTTGCACGGTTGACCGTGAGTTTGTCTTCTTCCGAAAGTTCGTCCATACCCATAATGGCGATGATATCCTGCAGTTCCTTATAGCGTTGCAAAATCTTCTGCACGTCGCGCGCCACTTCGTAGTGTTCGATACCGACGATGTCGGGGGAGAGAATACGGGAAGTGGAATCGAGAGGATCGACTGCGGGATAAATACCGAGGGAGGAAATAGAACGGGAAAGAACCGTCGTGGCGTCCAAATGCGCAAACGTCGTGGCAGGCGCCGGGTCGGTCAAGTCGTCGGCAGGCACGTAAACCGCCTGTACCGAAGTGATCGAACCGTGCTTGGTGGAGGTGATACGCTCTTGGAGCGCACCCATTTCGGTGGCAAGGGTCGGCTGATAACCGACGGCGGAAGGCATACGGCCGAGAAGTGCCGAAACCTCCGAACCTGCCTGGGTGAAACGGAAGATGTTATCGATAAAGAGCAAAACGTCTTGCCCTTCTTTGTCACGGAAATATTCCGCCATGGTAAGGCCGGAAAGACCGACTCTCATTCTCGCTCCGGGCGGCTCGTTCATCTGACCGTACACGAGCGCGGTCTTAGACAGAACCCCCGATTCTTTCATTTCGTGGTACAAATCGTTGCCTTCACGCGTACGTTCGCCGACACCCGTGAAGACCGAAATACCGCCGTGTTGTTTGGCGATATTGTTGATGAGTTCCATGATAAGGACGGTTTTGCCGACACCGGCACCGCCGAAAAGACCGATTTTTCCGCCCTTGGCGTAGGGGGAAATGAGGTCGACGACTTTGATGCCCGTCTCGAGAATCTGCGAGGTGCTTTCCTGCTCGGCGTAGGGGGGCGGATCCCGGTGGATACACCATTTTTCCTTGGTTTCGGGGGCGGGCTTGTTGTCAATTGCGTCACCGAGAAGATTGAACATACGACCGAGGGTTTCGGGGCCTACGGGGACTTTGATGCCGGTACCCGTATCTTTCGCATCCATGCCGCGGGACATACCGTCCGTTGAGGACATGGCGATACAGCGGACGACGTCGTCACCGAGTTGGCTTGCCACTTCGCAGACCACCTTTTTTCCTTCGTGCTCAATCTCAATGGCGTTGAGCAGATTGGGAAGATGACCGTTCGGGAAGCGAATATCGAGGACGGGGCCGATGATCTGTATCACTTTTCCGATGTTGTTATTCATCCTGATTCCTTTCTTACAGTGCTTCCGCACCGGAAACGATTTCCGTGATTTCCTGTGTGATGACGGCCTGACGCGCTTGGTTGTAATGCAAGGTTAATCCGTCAAGCATTTCTTCGGCGTTTTTGTTCGCCGCGTTCATGGCGGCGCGTCTGGCGCCGGATTCCGAGGCGAGGGATTCCGCCACCGTCCCCGACAGCACGCCGCCGATATAATCGGTGGAAAGCGTGAGGAGCAATTCGTCGATGTCCTCGCTCTCATAGAGCGGTTCTTCTTTTCCCTCTGCCGGGAGCGGCAAAGGAAGCAGTTCATACGACGAGGGAATCTGCGTCATCATGGAAGCAAATTTGGTATAAACGACCGCCACGCGGTCAAACTGTTTTTCTGCAAACGTTTGGGTGCATAGGGTTGCGATAGAGAAGCAGTCGCCGACGCCGAGGGTGGCAACGGTCGAAAACTTTTCGGTGAACAGGGGAACGTTCCTATGCTTGTAGTATTCAACGGCGCGGTGTCCGACGGGGAGAACCGTCAGTTCATAGCCGCAAGCGAGAGAGGCGGCAAGACGGAAAATGTTGCTGTTGTATCCGCCGGCAAGACCGCGGTCTCCGGCAATGACGATAAGGAGAAGTCGCTTGCCGTCATGCGGCATTGCCCAAACGGATTTTCTCGCATCCGATGTCGAAAGCACGTGGCGCATGGCATCCGTAACGGCACAAAGGTACGGCTTCGAGGCTTCGGCGCGTTCTTTGGCACGGCGAAGTTTGGACGTCGCAACCAGTTCCATGGCTTTGGTGATCTGCATCGTGCCCGATACGCTTTTGATACGGGCTTTGATATCTTTCATGGATGCATTTGCCATGACTTTCTCCTTTCTTCTTATTGTCGATTGCCGAGAAATTGCCCTTTGGCATTTTCAATCGCGTCTTTGAGTTCTTGTTCGGTTTTTTCATTCAGGGCGCCCGTTTCTTTGATGCTCTTCAAAAGTGCGTCTTTCGTCGCCGTCAAAGACTCAAAGAGATACTCTTCAAAACGGTGTATGTCTTCTACGTCCACGTCGGACAAAAGACCTTGAACGACCGCATAAATGATAGCTACCTGAAGTTCTACGGCTACGGGGGAGTTTTTATCCTGCTTCAGCACTTCCACGATGCGCTCTCCCTGCAACAGACGCGCCTTGGTATCGGCGTCGAGGTCGGAACCGAACTGGGCAAAGCCCTGCAGTTCGCGGTATTGCGAATAGAGAAGTTTCAACGTTCCCGAAACCTTCTTCATCGCCTTGATTTGGGCGTTACCGCCGACACGGGATACCGAGATACCGGGGTTGACGGCGGGACGGATACCGGCGTGGAACAGTTCGGTTTCCAGGAAAATCTGACCGTCGGTAATCGAAATGACGTTGGTGGGAATGTAGGCGGAAACGTCGCCTGCCTGCGTTTCGATAATGGGCAGTGCTGTGAGAGAACCGCCGCCGGCTTCTTCCGACAGACGCGCCGCTCTTTCGAGAAGACGGGAATGAAGATAGAAAACGTCGCCGGGGTAGGCTTCACGGCCGGGCGGACGGCGAATCAAAAGCGACAGGGCGCGGTACGCCACGGCGTGCTTGGATAGGTCGTCGTAAATGATGAGCACGTCCTTGCCTTGGTTCATGAAATATTCACCCATGGTACAGCCGGCATAGGGTGCCATATACTGAAGCGGAGCCGTCTCGGACGCCGTCGCCGCAACGACGAAGGTGTAGTCCATGGCACCGTTTTTATAGAGAGTATCCACAACGCCGGTCACGGTCGATTGCTTTTGACCGATAGCGACGTAAATGCAGATAACGTCTTTTCCTTTTTGGTTGATAATGGTATCGGTGGCGATGACGGTTTTGCCCGTGCCTCGGTCGCCGATGATCAACTCACGCTGACCGCGGCCGATGGGAATCATGGAGTCGATAGCCTTGATACCGGTTTGCAGCGGTACCGAGACGGATTTTCTCTCAATGATGCCGGCGGCTTTGCGTTCGATGGGTCGATACTCTTTCGACTCGATGGGACCTTTGCCGTCGATAGGCTCGCCGAGTGCGTTGACGACGCGGCCGATTAAGCCTTCTCCGACGGGAACCGAAACGACGCGGCCGGTGCGTTTGACGATACTGCCTTCGCCGATACCGACGTCGGTACCGAGAAGAACGGCACTGACTTCGTTTTCCTCGAGGTTAAGCGCCATGCCGTAAGTACCGTTGACGAACAGAATCAGTTCGTTGGCACGGCACTTGTCAAGTCCGTGCACCTTGGCGATACTGTCACCGACCGAGATGACGTAACCTATCTCGTCTTCTTCGGTCTTGTCTTTATAACGTTTAATTTGCTCTTTGATGATCTTGCTGATGTCATCCGATTTTGCTTGCATGTTTTCACCAACTTTACACTATGGTTTTTTGAATGGCACTCTCAAATGCCGCAAGGCGGGATTTGAGAGTTGCATCCGTTTGCGTGGTGGATGTGCGCACACAGACACCGCCGAGGACGGTGGGGTCCACGGTGTTGCGCAAAAGGACGGTTTTGCCGAGCATCTTTTCGAGTTTTTCTTTCATCTTTTCGGTTTGCGCTTTTGTAAGCGAAACGGCGGTGATGACTTCGACTCTTTCTATGCCGCGCGATTCGTCAAAACAAGCGACATAGGAGGCAAAAGCCGCGTCAAACAGACAGAAAGAACGGTGCTCTGCCACTATTTTCAAGAAGTTTTGAAGATAGGGATGCACGTCGGAAAAAGCGTCGTCAAGAAGCGCGCATTTTTCTTCTGTCGCAATGGCGGGCGTGTCCATGATTTTCTTGTAGTCGGGATTCTCTTTGAGCGCTTGATTGACGGAATCAAGCTGTGACATAATCACGTCGGATAGACTTTCTTCCTCGGTCAAAAGGAAGAGCGCCCGTCCGTATTCTTTGGGATCCATCTTCATGATTTTTCATCCATGTGGCTGATGAAATCGTCGATCATGGCGCGGTGTTCCTCTTCTTTGACGTCTCTGCCGATGAGAGAGGAGGCAATTTCGATTGCCATACCCGACACCTCGTCTTTGATTTCGTTGAGCGCACGTTTTTTCTCACGTTCGATTTCTTCTTCGGCACGTTTTCTGGTTCTTTGTGCTTGGTCTTGCGCCTCTTTCAGAATTTCTTCTTCTTTCAAAAGCGCTTCTCTTTGCGCCTGCTTTCGGATGTTCTCACTCTCTTCGCCTGCAAGGCGGAGTTTTTTCGCATAAGCCGCTTTGTCGGCTTCTGCCGCTTTTTCTTTTTCGGCGGCGTCGGCGTACATATCGTCAATTTCTTTTTGACGGTTGTCAATCATATTTTTGACGGGGTTAAAGAGCAACTTGCGCAGAAAAAGATACAGAATGAGAAGGTTCACCCAGGCGAAAATCATCGTCCAGAAATTCGTACCGATCAGGGCTTCGAACTCGTCGGTAAACACTTCGAATCTCATATTGGTTCCTCGGAATCAGGCTTTGATTTTGACGAACATCAAAAGAAGCGAAATGATGAGCGAATAGATACCGGTGGTTTCGGCAATCGCGCAACCGAGAATCATGTTGGTTCGCAGGTTACCGGTGGCTTCCGGCTGACGCGCCATACCTTCGAGTGCTTTGCTGACGGCGGTACCTTCGCCGATAGCGGGACCGATGGCACCGAGACCCATACAAAGGCCTGCGGCAAGTGCTCTTGCGGCTGCAACAATATTTCCTTCCATAGTTAAAAATCCTCCATGTATTTTATTTTAATTATTTTTGGCGGTTTCTTCGGCGGGAGGCGGGTTGGCGGAGCCGACGTACACCATCGTCAGAAGAGAGAAGACAAAGGCTTGAACGAAGCCCGAGAACAAATCAAAGTAAATAGAGAGAAAAGCGGGAATACCGATTTGAAAAACGGGGGGAATCCACGATAGAATCTGCGGCGGCAGCCAGCAGAACACAACGTGGGTAAGCGCCGCCAGCGCGGCGTATATCAAGGTCGTAAGGACGCCGCCGCCCGTTACGTTTCCGAAATGACGGAACGCCATCGAGATCGGTTGCGCCACTTCGCTGATGACGTTCATCGGCGTCATGACGGCGATGGGTTCGGTATAGCCTTTGAGCCAACCGAGAAAACCGTTATTTTTGATTCCCTCGTACCAACATAGGGCACTGGTAACGAGCGCCCAACCCATGACGACCATGAGGTCCGCCGTGGTAGAGCGGAAAATCTGCGTCATGCCGATGAGAGAACCGAAAACGGACGAGAGAAATACCGTCAGAATATACGGGGCGTATTTCATGTTGTGTTTGCCCATCGTATCTTCGACGATGCCGTAAAACGCGGTAATGCCTTTTTCCACCAAGACCTGAAGCCTGCTCGGTCGCTTTTTGAGATTTCGTCCGATAAAGAAAGCCAAAAGAATCAAAGTGACCGTGACGACGAAAAGAGAAACCGTGGTTTGCGTAACGAGATTGATGGAAAAATGGTCGTTGAGCCATAACTTCACGTAGACTTTGGCACCGTTGCCAAGCTCTAAATCATCCATTTGACACCTTCTTTCCCAGAGCGTCCGCAAGAATCAGTAACGGGCGGAATCCGAGCATGGGAATAACCGTCGCAATGACGTTGAATTGTTCGGAGAGAAAAGCGAGCACCAAAACGCCGAGCATGGAGAGCATGCGAACGATTTGGGAAGCCGCCACTTTGGCTTTGATGCGCTGAGCGTTTTCTTCGGCAAAGGCTTTGGCTTCTTCTTCGGTATGCTCACCCCCGAATTCGGCGAGCGAAGCATCGACGGCTTTGGTCGTCAGAACAGACAAAGCGGCAAAGTTCGCCGTGACGGTCAAGGCACCGAGCACCGCGCCGAGAGGGACGGTATAGTCAAAAGACGGGAAGAATGCAAAGATACCGACCGTCAGAGCACCGAGCAACAGTTCGAGAGCCCCGATGACGGCAACCGAAAATAATACGGGATGTTTTTCTTTCATCAATTCTTCCTTTCTTCGTTTTTTTCTTTCGTTTCGTGCTGTTTTTGCAACGCCTCGATTTGCTTCGATGCGCCGAGGAGAAACTTGACCATGGAAAAAAGACCGACGAGGGTGCCGAACAAAATGAGAGGGGCATACAGCCACGACGGCGCGCCTTTTTTCTCCACCAAGAACCAAGACAACAGCGCAAAGCCGCCGATAGGCAGTGCCAAACTGACAAAAGATTGCACCGCCATTTCAAAATAGTAGATTTCACGCACGAATTTTTTTCCGTTCATAAAACCTCCACAGTCGCGATTACCATAATTATATCATAATGCGCGTGAAGATAGCAAGAGAAAACTTCTTTTGACTTCAATTTTTAACATATTCGCCAAAAACGCAGAGCGACTTCGGTTAATATTTCCGGTTTCGGGGAGAATTATTGCGCGGACGATTGATTTTCCCGCGCGCACCGTGTATAATATAAAGTAAAACCAAAAGTGCGCACTTCGGAGGATGACCGTGAAAACATACTCAAAAGAAGAAATCCTCGCTTTTCTGAAAGAGGGAAAACGAGATTTTTCACTCTTCACGGAAGAAGAGAGAATCAAAGCCGCAACGTTTGTCGGAAACGAAAAAATGAAGGAAGAACTGTTTTCTTTTGCCGCGTCGCAGAAGGATTTGCCGACGGTCGCACCGACCTTTGAACAGTTTGCCCGATACGATACCGACGGCGACCGCGATTCCTTTGAAGAAGACTTGGTTTCCGGCTATTACATCACGCGCCATCGTTTGACCGCCTTTTTCCTCATGGTATATCTGTACGGCAAAGACGAGTATCTGCCCACCTTGCAAAATACCATGTGGGCGATTCTCAACGAATATTCTTGGGCGCTGCCGGCGCATATGTTTAACCGCTCGCTCAAGCGCTTGGAAACCGACGGTTATACCGTCGACCTGTACGGTTCTATGGCGGCACAGGACCTTTCGGAAATTTTGTATCTTCTCGGGGACAAACTCCATCCCCTGCTCGTCTCCCGTGTGAAAAGAGAAATCAAAGTCCGCGTTTTTGACGTGCTCTATGGCGAAAATCCCCGTGAGTTTTGGTGGCAAAAAACCAAATGCAACTGGGCCTCGGTTTGCGGCGGCAACGTCGGAACTGCGGCTATCTACCTCTACGATGACGAAGAAAAACTCGCAGAAGTCGTCAAGAGCGTTATCGACACCATGGCGTGTTTCCTTTCCGGCTTTTCCGACGACGGCGTTTGCCACGAGGGTATCGGGTATTGGACCTACGGCTTCGGCTACTTTATGCTGTTTGCCGACGTCCTTTTGAAACGCACCGGCGGAAAACTCGATTTGTTTGAGGATGAGAAAGTCAAGAAAATTGCGGCGTTTCCCACCTCCTGCCTTTACGAGGGCGGTCTTTCTTTGCCCTTCTCGGACGCTTGGAAATTTGCCAAAGTCCGTCCCGGCATGATGAACTATCTGGCACTCCGTTTCCCCGACTTGAAACTGCCGTCGGGTGAAATGATCAAAAACCGTTTTGAAATGTATTCTTCCGAACGTCAGGCACAGGACGTCCGCGATTTTCTATGGTGCGGCAAAACCTTTGACGAGGCGGTGTATCCCCCCTTCGTTGCCCCCTATCCCGGCGCCGAGTGGTACATTGCCCGTGCCGAAAACGGCGTGACTTTCATGGCGAAAGCCGGCAATAATGCGGAAACGCACAACCACGACGATATCGGCAATTTTGCGGTGTGTCAGCACGGCGTTCCGCTGTTTTGGGACATCGGTGCCGGCATTTACTGCAAACAGTATCTGACCGACACGTGGCGATATGAATTCGTCGAAAGTTCTTCGCGGGGGCACAGCGTCCCGATGGTGAACGGCGAACTGCAAAAGCACGGCAAGAAGAAAATCGGCGACACCGAGATTCCTTACGCCGCGAAAAACACCGTCGTCAGAGAGGACGGGCTCTCTTGCGATATCGCTCCTCTTTACGATCTTGATTGCCTTGACAGTTTGGTTCGCGATTTGCATTTTGACACGAAGAGTGGCGCTTTCACTTTATCCGACCGTTACGTCTTCACCAAAGACGGCAACGAAGTGCGCGAGCGTTTCGTCTCGATCCTTCCTCCCGTTTTGACGGACGGCGGTGCCGTTCTCGAAAAAGGCGGCGTGAAAATCACCGTGAAAAACCAAAACGGCGTCAGCCCCGTTTTCTCGTCGGAAAAGAGAATAACGACCTACGGCAAACCGGCGGACGGCGACAGCGTCTATTTTACCGATTTTCTTTTCGAGGCAGACAAAAATTTAGAGACGGTGTTTACGTTCACCGTTGAGTGAGGACATATGTTGGATTTTACGAAAGAAGATTTTTTAACCTGTCTCAAGAACGGCGAACGCCATTTTGAACAGTATTCCGAAGAACAGAAAAAGTGCGGAAGAGAAAATCCCGACCTGAAAAAGATGAGAGAGGATTTGTTCGCTTTTGCGCAGGCGGAAAAAGATAAGTACGTCGTCGCCCCCACTTTCACGGATTTCATTCGTTTCGACACCGACGGCGACCGCGACGCCTTCGAATACGGGGAAGTCAGCGGCTATTTTCTGCCCCGTCACCGCATGACGGCGTTTTTCCTCATGGTTTGGCTCTTTGAAAAAGAGGAGTATCTTCAGCCGCTTATCAACACCATGTGGGCGATTCTCAACGAGTATTCTTGGGCACTTCCCGCACATATGTACGGCAAATCTTTGACGCGTCTTGAAACCGACGGCTACACTGTGGATCTCTTTGCCGCGCAGACGGCGGGGGATTTGGCGGAAGTGGTATACATTCTCGGCGATAAACTGCCCTATATTCTCAAAGCCCGTGTCAAACACTGTATCCAAGAGCGCATTTTCGACGCCGTTTACGCCGAGGGCGTGCGTGATTTCTGGTGGAAACGCACCAAATGTAACTGGGCGGCGGTTTGCGCCGGCTCGATCGGCATGGCGGCGATGTATCTCGAAGATGACGACGAGAAACTTTGCGACCTCGTATATCCTCTTTTTGATACCATGAAATGGTTTTTGCGCGGCTACACCGACGACGGCGTATGCGCCGAAGGCATGGATTATTGGATGTACGGTTTCGGCTATTACATGTTCTTTGCCGACGTTCTCAAGCGCCGCACGGCGGGCGCCGTTGACCTCTTTGACGACGAAAAAGTCAAGAAAATTTCGGCATTTCCCGCCTCCTGCCTGTTCGGACGCGGTCTTTGCTTGCCGTTCTCGGACAGCGACGGGGTGATTCATTTGCGCCGCTCTATGGTCAATTACATTGCCGAGCGGTATCCCGATTTGCCTAAAATCGAAGACGATGCTATCAATCACAACTTCTGCGCGAGAGGTGCCGAGCGTTTTCCCGACGCCGTGCGCAACTTCCTTTGGTCTAACGTCTCTTTCCCGAAAGAAATGAATATCAAGGGTACCTGCTACCCCTATGCCGCCGCCTCTTGGTACATTGCGACCTCCGAGAGCGGTACCACCGTCATGGCGAAAATGGGCAACAACGACGAGTCGCATAACCACGACGACGTCGGACAGTTCGCCGTTTGTAAAAACGGCACGCCGCTTTTCTGGGATTCGGGTTGCGGCAACTATTCCAAACAGTATTTCGGCAAAGAACGCTACGAATACGTCGAGTGTTCTTCTCGCGGACACAGCGTGCCGATGATTGATAATCAACTGCAAAAGCACGGCAAAAAGAAAGTCGACGACAAAGACGTCGCTTATGCCGCCCGCGACGTAAAAGTCACGGAAAACGGCATTTTTGGTGACATAGCGCCGGTTTACGACCTTCCTTACTGTGAAAAAATCCTCCGCGATTTGCACTTCGACCGTCAAAACGGCGTTGTCACGTTGCAGGATGCTTATTCTTTCACCAAAGAAAAAACCGTCGTCAAAGAGCGCTTCGTTTCGGTCAGTGAGCCGAAAATCGAAGGTTCCGTTGCCGTACTCGAAAAAGACGGCGTTGGCGTTACGCTTTCCGACAACCTCGGTACCGTTCCGACGGTTTCCCGCGAGCGCCGCGTTTCGGTCTGGGGACAGGAACCGGACGGCAGTTACGTGTACTTCACCGATTTTGAGTATGAAGCCGCACGGGATTTTGCGGTTACCTTTACGGTAGAGGAGAAAACGGTATGAGCACGCACGGAAAGTATCTTGCCGTCGATTACGGAGACGTGAGAACCGGCCTTGCCGAGTGTGATATCTCGGGCATGCTTGCGACGGGTATCGCCACCGTCAAACCCGGCGGCATGAAAAATACCGCCGTCCTCGTTGCCAACGAGGCAAAGACGCGCGGTTGCGTGAAAATCGTCGTCGGCCTCCCGAAAAACATGGACGGTTCGGAGGGTCCGCGCGCCGAAACCGTCAAGGCGTTTATCGAACTTTTGAAGGGGGAGTGCGATATTCCCGTCGTCACCTACGACGAGAGAATGACCACCATGGTGGCGTACCGCTACCTCGGCGCTACCGAAACGTTCGGTAAAAAACGCAAGGACAGTGTCGACACGCTGTCGGCGGAAATCATTCTGCAAGACTATTTAGACTTTGAAAAGAGAGCACAAAAATGAACACAAAAGTTAGCAATTTCTTTGAAAAATGCAAATCTTTTGCGAATAGAAAGGGCGTCACCCTTTCGCCAAAGGCGTATTTCATTGATGCGATGAGCAGTATGGCGCTCGGTCTTTTCGCTTCGCTTCTCATGGGAACCATCTTCGGCACGCTTGCCAAATATACGGCTTGGGCGCCGCTTGGAGACATGAGCAGTTTTGCCTCAAATGCGACGGGCGCCGTTCTCGGCATCGCGATTGCCTACGCCTTAAAAGCACCGCCCCTCGTTCTTTTCTCGGCGGGTGCCGTCGGACTTTGCGCCAACAATTTGGGTACTCTTATCGGGGATGGTGCCAAACCCTGGACGGCAGGACCTCTCGGCGTTTTCATTTGTGCCATCGTCGCCGTGGAAATCGGCAAACTCGTCTCCAAGGAAACCAAGGTCGATATTCTCGTTACCCCCGTCGTCACCATCGGCGTCGGCGTTCTTTTGGCGGAGGGCATTTGCGGTCCTAGCGCCTACCTTCTTTATTATCTCGGCGAATTTATCAAAATCTCCACCGAAACTTTGCCTTTCTTTATGGGCATCATCATTTCGGTCGTCGTCGGTATCATTTTGACGCTTCCCATCAGTTCCGCCGCCATCTGCGCGATGATCGGTATCACCGGCATTGCCGGCGGTGCCGCCGTGGCAGGTTGCTGTGCCCAAATGGTGGGCTTTGCCGTCATTTCCTTCCGTGAAAACAAATGGGAGGGACTCGTGGCACAGGGGCTCGGCACCTCGATGCTCCAAATGGGCAATATCGAGAAGAATCCGAAAATCTGGATGGCTCCGACGCTTGCCGCCGCCGTTACCGGTCCTATTTCCACTTGTCTTTTCAAACTCACCTGTTCCGGCGTTTCCGCCGGCATGGGTACCTGCGGTCTTGTCGGGCCGCTTGCCGTTTTGTCGGAAATGAATTTTTCCGCTGTCTCGATTTTCGGCGTGCTTCTCGTTTGTATCGTTTTACCTGCCGTTTTATCTCTCGCCTTTGATTTTGTCTTTCGCAAAATCGGTTGGGTCAAAGACGGCGACATGAAACTTTCTTTGTGAGGAAAATATGAATAACACACTCCTTTGCGACTTTTATGAATTGACCATGGCAAACGGATATTTTGAACTCGGCAAAGGCAACGAGATTGCCTATTTCGACGTGTTCTTCCGTACCATTCCCGACGGCGGCGGATTTGCCATCGCGGCAGGCCTTGAGCAGGTCATCGACTACATCGAAAATCTCCATTTCTCGGACGACGATATCGCCTTTTTGCGTGAAAAGAACATCTTTTCCGAGGGATTTCTTTCCTATCTCAAAACTTTCCGCTTTACGGGTGACATCTACGCCGTTCCCGAGGGAACGCCGATTTTCCCCGGCGAGCCGATTTTGACGGTCAGAGCACCGTCCATGGAAGCACAGTTTATCGAAACGTTCGTGCTCTTGGCACTCAACCATCAGTCTTTGATTGCCACCAAAGCCAACCGCATCGTCCGAGCCGCACAGGGAAGACCCGTGGCGGAATTCGGTTCCCGCCGTGCACAGGGTGCCGACGGTGCCATTCTCGGTGCACGTGCCGCCTATATCGGCGGTTGTGCCGCGACGGCTTGTACCATTTCCGACCGCAAATACGCTATTCCCGCGACGGGCACCATGGCGCATTCTTGGGTGCAGATGTTCGACGACGAATACGACGCCTTCGTTTCCTATTGCAAAACCTACCCCCACGGTGCGACGCTTCTCGTGGACACCTACGACGTTTTGCGCAGCGGCGTGCCCAACGCCATTCGCGCTTTCCGCGACGTTCTTGTGCCGTTGGGTATTGAAAATTGCGGCATCCGCATCGACTCCGGTGACATCACCTACCTCACGAAAAAGGCGCGAAAAATGCTTGACGAAGCGGGCTTTCCGCAGTGTAAAATCGTCATTTCCAACTCTCTTGACGAAAACATCATCCGCGACATCATTTTGCAGGGTGCCAAGGTGGATTCCTTCGGCGTCGGCGAACGATTGATCACGGCAAAATCCGATCCCGTCTTCGGCGGTGTTTATAAACTCGTCGCCAAGGAAGAAAACGGAGAAATCCAACCGAAAATCAAAATTTCCGAAAATCCCGAGAAAATCACCAATCCTCATTTCAAAAAGGTTTACCGCATTTTCGACAACGAAACGGGAACCGCAACGGCAGACCTCATGTGTGTGTACGATGAAGTTATCGACGAGACACAACCGCTCGAACTTTTTGACCCCGTAGCCACCTGGAAACGCAAAGTTTGCGAAAACTACACCGCGAAAGAACTTCTCGTTCCGATTTTCAAAGGCGGAAAATGCGTATATAAATCTCCCGATATTGAACAAATCAAGGCGTATGCCAAGTCTCAGATCATGACGCTTTGGGACGAAGTCAAACGTTTCGAGAACCCGCACCGCTATTACGTGGACCTCTCCGAAAAACTTTGGAAAATCAAGCAGGACCTCTTGAATCAAGGCGGTAAAAACGCATAATCCGGAAAACACCTCGCATAGAGTATGGCGAGGTGTTTTTTGATGAAAAAACGGTTGTTTCTATTTCTGTCACTGTGTCTTTTTGCGGTATCCTGCGGCAAAGAGGCATCGACCGCCCAAAAAATGTCCCGTTTTGCCGCTTCTTACGGAAAAGTCGGGTGCGTGTATTCCTTGGCGGCAAAAGAGGGGGAGGACGGGTACGTCGGGGAAGATTTCTTCGTAGCACTGTACGGCAAACGCCCACAGGGGCTCTCGGACTTTGCGGTGTTCCTCGGCGAAGAATTAGCGTGTATCGAGGAATGCGGGGCGCTCAAAGGAGAAACAAACCATGACGCCTTGACTCTGTATGAAGTGGCACAAGGGCGCGTTTTGTTTCTTCTTTCTTACCAAACGGAGGACGGGTGCAAAGAAGAATCGTTTCTTTGTCAGTACGGTAAAACCGTCGTCTACGGCGTCTTTTCCGACGGAGAACGGGCAAAAACGCTTCTCGACGCCATCTTTTGACAGTCAATTTTTGCTAATGATAATTTGACGCTTTCGGGAAACACTTTCTTTGTGGCATATTCGCCCCTTGAAAGGATTCCCGATGAAAAGAAAATATAAAAAACTGAGCGCACTATTCCTCATATTGCTTCTTCTTTCTTTTTCGGTCGCCGACGTCACGGCGCATGCCGAAGAGGACGCCGTGCCGGTTCTTTCCGAGGACGTCGCCGTCGGTTCGCGTTTTTTGGAACTGCTCTTCGGTGAGGAAGAAACGGTAAAAGAGCCGAGCGAAGAACGTCTTTTGATTCCGGGCGGTGACGTATTCGGTGTCAAAATCGAGAGCCATTCCGTTCATATTGCCGACAATAAAGAGGCCTTGGAGATGGACCCGTCCTTTCCGCTTGCGGTAGGCGATATCATCGTCAGAATCGACGGTGAGGGGGTTTTTACCGCCAAACAAGTTAAAGAATGCATTAAAAACGGCAGAAATCCGCTGCCCATCACGGTGGAGCGCGACGGCAAAGAATATACTTTTGACGTTCCTCTCTTTGGTGAGGCGGGCAACTATAAAATCGGGCTGACTTTGCGTGACGGCGCCGCCGGCATCGGCACTTTGACTTTTATTGACGCGCGGACCGGTGCGTTCGGCGGACTCGGACACGCCATCTCGGATCCCGAAAGCGGCGAGCCGCTTCCCATGACGGTGGGAGAGGTGACAAACGTCACCCTCGGCGGCGTGAAAAAGGGAGAAGCGGGGAACCCCGGGGAACTTCACGGCGTTTTGAAAAACGAAACGGTAGGCACGCTCTTCAGCAACGACGAGCGCGGCGTGTTCGGACAACTCTTCTCCGTCAAAAACTTCGGCGAGGGCGTCCCGGTCGGCAGCAAGGAAGAACTCAAAGAGGGCGAGGCAACCATTTTGTCCACCGTCAAAAACGGGGAAAAGGCGGCGTACACCGTAAACATCTCGGATATTCATACCGACGAAAAAGGGTCGCGCTGCTTTACCGTCACCGTGACGGATAAGATGCTCTTATCTCTGACGGGCGGTATCGTTCGCGGTATGTCCGGCTCTCCCGTTTTGCAGGACGGAAAACTCGTCGGCGCCGTTACGCACGTATTGATTTCCGATCCGAAAACGGGATACGGTATCTTCATCGAGAACATGCTCGACGCTTTGAAAGAATCCAATGGGCAACAGACAAACGCGGCGTAAATATAGCCTTTTGCAAACAATTATTTGCAAAAGGCTTTTTGTATAGAGAAAAAAGAAAAAAGACATACTAACTCAAAAACGGAGTCGGTATGTTACTTTCTTTCAAAAATCAACTGAAAAAATGGAAAAACTCCTTGCGTCAGCCGGTCTTGGCGTCCTTGGGTTTTACCGCCGTATCGCTCGTTTGCAAACTCCTTCTCGTCGTTTTCACCCCGATATTCACAAGGCTGCTGACACCCTCCGAGTACGGCGTGTATACGCTGTTTTCTTCCTTCGTCGGTGTGTTCTTCATCGTTTGCACCCTCGATTTGACGGGCGGGGCGCTGTACCGCGGACTGCTTATTTGGGGACGGGAAAACGCCTACTCCTTTTTGTATGCGGCGGCGCTTTTGCTTTTGCTTCCCATCATGTTGGCTTTTACCGTTTTCTTGTTTTTTTCGGATGCGATATCCTCTTTTTTGTCTCTTCCCACGCCGCTTGTCTATTTCCTTTTTGCAGAAATTCTCGGTGACGCGCTCTTGTCGGTTTCTTCGGCTTACTGTCGATATTACAGTTATCCTCTGCGATATGCCGTGACCACCCTCGCTTTTACGTTTTTTTCTTTGATTTTTACACTTGTCCTCATTTTGGCGACGCCATTCAGGTCGGAAGCGCGTGTCGTAGCGACGGCTTCCGTGTCGCTTGCCGTCGGTATTCTTGCTCTTTTTACCCTTCTCAAAGGTCGAAAAAAAGAATTTTCTTTTGACGTTTGGCGATTCCTTTGTCGCTGTGCTTTGCCGCTGTTTCCTCACGCCTTGTGCCTTTGCCTATTGACCAATCTCGGGCGCCTCTCGGTCGGAAGGCTCCTCGGGACGGGCATGCTTTCGTCGTTCGGTCTTTCTATGAGCATCGGCATGGCGCCTTGCTTTTTGACGGTTGGGATTCAGTCGGCGTACGCGCCTTGGCTTTTGCGCAAAACCGCCGCCGGCAAGCATAAAGAGATAGCCGCCCTGACGGGCGCTCTTGCATTTTTCATCGGGACGGTCTGCCTGTCCGTCAGCTTGGCGGCGCCGGAAATCTTGGCGTTTTTAGCCCCCGAAAGTTACCGAGACTCGCTTTATGCCGTCGGGATAGTATCCCTTGGCGTTCTTCCGCTTTTTCTCTTCAACGTCTTCGTCGGCATCGAGTTGTGCGACGAAAGGACTTGGCGCCTCAGTGCCGCCACTTTACCGATAACCGTACTGTTCGTAATCGGATTTCTTTGTTTTGTACCAAAATACGGAGTTTTAGCGGCAACTGTTCTGACGCCGTTTTCTTACCTTTCTTTGGCATTGTCACACGCTCTTCTTTTGAAGTTGACCAAGAGAAAAACGCTTTTGCCGTTTGCTCGCCTTTTCCTTTGCTATCTTGTTTTTTGTGCCGCGACGCTCGGTGCGCCCCTCTTATACGAGTTGCCGCTTCTTCGTTATCTTCTCATCTTTTTGTTTATGGCGGCGTCGTTTTTCGTCCTTTGGTTGCAAAAGGACAAACTGCTTGAACCGAAATAAAAAAACACCGTCCGCGTGGGGACGGTGTTTTCGTTTTCGGTTACGCGAGGGGATTGCCTTTGCCGTCAAAGAGGGGCAGGGGAGCAAGATAGGTGATATCGGTTCTGCCGATGGCGTCACCTTCTGCCAAAACCGCCATTCTTCCGACGATTTCACCGCCGGCAAGTTTGACGAGCGCTTCCATCGAGCGGAGGGATTCTCCGGTGCTGATAACGTCGTCGACAATCAAAACGCGCTTGCCTTTCATAAAGGCGGCGTCGTCACCGTCGATATAAAGAGTTTGACGTGCGGCGGTCGTGATGGACTGCACTTCGCATTTCAAAACGTCCTTCATATACAGTTTCACGGATTTTCTTGCCAAGACGTAGCGGTTTTTGCCGGACATACGGCACATGGAGCAGACAAGGGGAATGCCCTTCGATTCTGCCGTCAAAAGCACGTCGTGCTCGGGGGCTTTTGCCAAAAGTTCTTTGGCACAGGTCTCGGTCAGTTCGGTATCTCCGAACATGATGAATGCGCCGATTTGCAACTTTTCGTTGATAGGGCAGATGGGAAGCTGTCTTTCAAGTCCTGCCACTTTGAGATTGTAAAACATGATTACGCCTTCTTTCTTGTAATACAAAGACAGTATACACCAAACTTTTCCGTATTGCAAGAGGGCAGCGCGTTTTAATAGTAGAAATCGTGATTTCCGATGGTATAAGCGTAGGTACGGTTCTTTTCAATCCAACGGGAGACGGATTTGCGCGGCTCCATAAAAAAGAGCACCGGTTCCTTTAGGGCTTCACCCTCCAATGCGATTTTTGCCGCCATGACGGCAGAATCCGTCGGCGTGCGGTAAATACTGCCGTCCGCCACGGGCGTGAACTGCACGCCGTACCGCTTATCAAAGATGACGCCGTAGATCGTATTGGGATATAGATCGGAAGCTACGCGGTTCAAAACCACTCGCCCGACCGCGATTTGTCCGAAGAGCGATTCTCCGCGCGCCTCGGCACTGATGATGCGGCTGAGCCAATAGACTGCGTCGGCTTGGTAGTATGTACTGCCGTTTTGCAGATATCGCAGCGTCCCCGACAGCGTCGCGGTGAAGGCGGTACTATTCCAAGATACCGAAAGACCGCACGCTTTTGCCGCCACGCGGAGCGGTACATACATCCGTCCGTTGTTCATAATGACGGTGGGGGTTGCCGCATACAGATACCTGCCGTTGACTTCGGTAAAATACGAGCCGTCGGTGGCGCGGAGCGTCAAACCGGTCGCCGTCACCGTCAGAGTGCGGCTTTGCGACTGATAGGTCACCTTGGCGCCGAGGACGGTTTCCCCGAATGCGCGAAGAGGTATGTATGTCGTGCCCGCTATCAGCAAGCCGGAAAGCGTTTGACTTTTGACCGAAACCGCGACTTTTTTGTAATGACTGACGGCAAGGTCGCTGACCGCCGTTTGAGAGACGCTGCTTCCCGCCGCGGCAACCGAAACGGCAGACAAAGAGAGCAAAAGTCCAATCAAGACGAAAACGGTGCAAACTTTTCTTATCACTCTTGCTACGCGAAATTTCATAATGATTACCTCCAAAACCTTGATTTTGACAACTATAGTGTACCATATTGCGGTTTTTTCGGCAACCCGCAATTGTTGGAAGAAAAGGAAATCCTTGGCAGGCGCCTCGCTTTTCTGCGAGAAAATCTTTTTTTCGGAAAAGAGCAAAACGGTTGACTTTTCTTTTCGCGTGTGCTATAATTTACGCGGTAAAAAATATAATCTTTGCGGAGGCAATATGAGCAACGTTAAATTCGGATGGGCGGAAGTCGATATCACCCCCAAAACCAAAATCGCACTTGCCGGAGAATTTTATGAAAGAGTGACGGACGAAGTCGAAACTCCAATCACCATGACTGCGCTTGCCATGGAGTCGGATGGAGAACAGGCGGTTATCGTTTCCTGTGACCTTGTCGGCATATATCCCGATATGGTGAAATTGGCCAGAGACAAAATCAACATCCCCGGTTTTGACAACGAAAAAATCATCACGGCAAGCATTCATACACACAACTCTTACCTTGTCAATTCTTTGGACGGCGGTTGTGATTCCGTCGTTTCCATTGGCAAGAGACTTGAAAAATATATGGACGGCGAATGCGAGTATATAATGGAGGAATCCGATGCCGAGGCACAGGATCCTATCAAATCGCTCTATTTCCTTGCCGATAAACTTGCCGAGGCGGTTACTCTCGCTTGGAACGGCAGAAAACCTGCCGGCTATGCCCACGGATTCGGAAGAGCCGCTATCGGAATGGCGCGCCGCGCTTGCTACAATGACGGAACCGCCAAGATGTGGGGCGACGTAGATACGGCGGCTTTCACGGGATTGGAAGACGGCACGGATTCCGGCATCGAGATGCTCTTCACATACGATGAAAACCAAAAACTTACCGGTGTCGTTGCCAACCTTTCCTGTCCTGCTCAAATTTTGGAACAGCGCACGATTATCTCTTCCGATTTTTGGGGAAAAGTGAAGATTCTTCTGCGTCAAAAGTACGGGGAAGATTTGAAAGTATTGGCACTTTGTGCGCCTGCCGGCGACCTTTGCCCTCGCGATTTGATTCGTTGGGTAGAGCCCGAAACGCCGATTAAGGATCCGAACGTCATTCGCAACAATCCGAAAGAGCGCCGCGCCGACCCCTCTATGTTCGATATTAAGGGAACTTGGGTTGCCGGACGCCGTATTGTCAATGAAATTGAAGCCGCGCTCTCCGACGTGACGGAAATCCGCACGGAAGCGGTGATGAAACACGAAGTCAAGATGCTCGATTTTCCGCTTCGCCGTGTGACGCCCAAACAGTTTGCCGATGCCGAGGCCGGTATGCGTGCTTTCTTCAAAGGAAAGAAGAAAGTCAACTATCTCGATTCCGCACAGGTTTACGTTTATCTCGGCGATATTGAGCGGTATGAAGAGCAGGATTCGAGAGAGTATTACTCTTCGGAAGTACACTACATGCGATTTGACGACGTGGCGTTTACGACGTCCCCGTTTGAACTTTTCCATCATTATGCCAACATTATCCGTGCCCGCAGTGACGCCAAGCAAACGTTTGTGATTCAACTTTCCTGCGGAGACGGCGGTTATCTTCCTACCGAAAGAGCAGAGAAGGCAGGTCACTATTCTGCCTATGTAGCCAGCGGAAACGTCGGTCACGAAGGCGGCGATATTCTCGTGCGTGACGCATTGGATGCGATTCGCAGACTTTTCAAGAAGGATTGACATCGACTTTTATGTTTACCGAAACAAAGACGAAACCGAAAAATCGGTATTCGTTATATATTGCCGCGATTTGGTTTATCAACTTCGCCGTGTTTATGGGGCGGTATTCTTACGGAACCGTCATCGCGGATATTGAAAAATCGTTTCTCGCCGCCGGCTTTTCCGATGCGGCGACCGAAGCCTCCTTCGCAACTACCTATTTGTTTTTCACCTATGCCGTCGGTCAGATGCTCTACACGTTTGTGTCCAAGAAAATCTCCCCGAAACATATCGTCTTTTATTCCATCGTCGCCGTCACCGTCTTTACGTTCGGCGTGGCGGTTTTACCCTTGCCGTTTGCCAAATGGCTTTGGGCAATCAACGGTTTCTTTCACGCCGTTTTGTACGTTTCTTCGATGGGCGTGCTTTCTTCCTTCCTGCCGAAACAGGAAATGTTGAAAGCCGGCGCTGCCATGAGTTCCGTCATGCCGGTGGCACAACTGGCGCTGTACGTTTTCGCGGCGCTGTTTGCCGGTATTGCCGATTGGAAATGGCTGTTCTATATCGCTTCCTTTATGATGGCGATTGCCGCCGCCGTTTGGTTCTTCGTGTATCGCGCACTTGAGAAACTTCCGAAAATCACCGAGGAAAACGGCGAGATTTCGGTTCGTGTCCGAAAACCGACGGCAGCTTTCTTCGTCTTGCTTTCCGCCTTCTGCTTTGTCGCTTTGATTTGCGTCGGTGCCAAGCATATCGTCTCCGACTGGACGCCTAAAATCTTTGCCACCGAGTACGGCATGGATTCTTCGTACTCGTATCTTCTCGTCGGTATTATGATGACGGCGTCGGCGCTGTCGGTGCCCTTGACGCGCACGCTTGCCAAGTGGCAGGAAAACTACTGTCTTCTCGACATCTATCAGTTAATCGTGCTTGCCGGACTGGCACTTCTTATCGCTTTTGTGAAAATGCCGTTCGTCCCGTTCTTCATCATCCTCGTTTTGATGTCGTCTTTGGCATTCAGTATCACCAACGTGGCGGCGGGTTTTGCACCGTTCGCTTACCGTGAATATATGTCCGCCGACGTCAGCGGCGGTTGGGTAAACGCCGTCAGTTGCTTTGGCGCATCGCTCGCCAGCATGCTTGCCGGCTATTGCATGGGCAACAGTGATTTTAAGACGCTTTTCGTCGTTTTGGCGATCGCCTGTGCCGCTACTTGTCTTCCCATGGCGGCAGGTGCCGTCGCTCACCGGAAACTGCGCGATTCCGAATAAGTAAAAGTTGTTCAAAAGAAAGAAGGCAACATCTTGCATTCGTGGAAGGAAACGGCAAAGAAAGAGGTTTTCACCTACGTATTCATCTTGCTGACGGCGTTTGCGTCGGCGGTGTCATATTGCCTTTTCATCGTGCCGAACGATTTTGCCCCCGGCGGACTTTCGGGTATCGCCACCATGATTCAGTATAAAACGGGTTTCAGTATCGGTTCTTTCACGTTGCTTGCCAACATTCCTCTTTGTGTCTTCGCGTATTTTGCGATTGAGCGCCGCTTCGCCATCCGTTCTTCGGTTTACGTCGTGGCGATGTCCCTCTTTTATAACCTTTTACGCGACGCCGCTTTTCTTACCCCCTACTACTACGACGCCGGCGGTGTCGATACGATTTTTCCCTGTTTGTTAGCCGGCATTTTGTGCGGTGCTGTGTACGGCATCAATTTCAGTTTGTCTTCTTCAACCGGCGGCATTGATTTCGTCTCGAAATACGTCAACAAAAAAGCCCCGCAGTTCAATTTCTTTTGGGTTTCCTTCGCGCAAAACGCCATTGTGGCGATGCTTTCCTATTTTGTTTATACCGAAGACGTGGACGGCTTTGCCATGCACAATTGGAAACCCGTTTGCCTTTGTCTTCTATACAGCTTTGTTGCCAATTTCATCGCTTCGCGTATGATTGCCGGCAACCTCCGCGCCACACAGTTCATGATTATTTCGGAACACACCGACGCCATCAAAGAAGAAATCTTCAGAACCCTGCACCACAGCGCAACGGAGATGGAAGCCGTCGGCGCTTACAGCGGGGAAAACCGTCGGGTTCTTCTTTGCGTCGTCAATTCCCATCAAATCGTCGATTTCAAAAAAATACTCAAAAAATACGATAAAACGTTCGTTCTGATATCTCCCGTTCAGGAGATTGTCGGAAACTTCAGAAGGATTAAGTGATATGAAAAAACATTTTCTCGGCATGGATATCGGCACGACCTCTCTCAAAGCCGCCGTTTTCGACGAAGACGGCAACCGCCTGGCACTCGTTTCGGAGGATTACACCCTCGACACCGACGCCTCGACCGGCTTTATTGAGTTTGACGCCGAGCGGTATATCACCCTTTGCAAGGGGGCAGTCGACAAGCTCCTCCTCGAGGTCGGCACGGTGGACGCCATTTCGGTCGATACCCAGGGCGAAACCATGATTTTGACCGACAAAGACGGCAACCCCTTGGCACCTGCCGTCGTTTGGCTCGACAACCGCGCAACCGAAGAGGCGGAAGCCATCCGTGCGGCGTTCGGCAACCGACAGGTTTACGAGGTCACGGGGCAGGCGGAAATCACCGCCGGTTGGCCGGCATCGAAACTTTTGTGGTTCAAAAATCACCGCCCCGAAGTGTTTGAAAAAACCGAAAAAATCTTTCTTCTCGAAGACTGGGTCCTCTACCGTTTGACGGGCGAGTTCGTCACCGAACCCACGATTCAGTCCTCCACGATTTACTACGATATCGTCAAAAAGACTTGGTGGCAACCGATGCTCGATTTCATCGGCATCGACAAAAAGAAGTTGCCTTCACTCAAAGCATCGGCGGAAAAGGTCGGCACCTACCGCGGCATTCCCGTCGTGACGGGTGCTTTGGATCAGATCGCCGGCACCCTCGGCGTCGGTGTCACCGACAACACCCGTCTGAGCGAAATGACGGGTACCATCATGGCCATCTGTGCCATGACCGACACCGTCCCCGACTACGTCGAAGGCAGCATTATCCCCTGTCATATCCATGCCATTGACGGCAAATATTGCCGTATTCTTTGGTCTTCTACCGCCGGTATGGCGCTCAAATGGTTTAAGAATACTCTCGCCGAAAACTTTTCCTTCCGCGACCTTGACGCTTTGGCGGAGAAGATTCCGGCAGGATGCGAAGGCATGACGATGCTTCCGTACTTTACGGGTTCCACCATGCCGAAATACAACCCCAACGCCACGGCTACGTTTACCGGTGTGACGCTTTCTCACACGAGAGGTCACTTCGCCAGAGCGATTATGGAAGCCATCGCTTTCGTGCTCCGTGAAGACCTCGAATACATCGGCGCCGACGCCGTTCGCGAAATCCGCATCACGGGCGGAGGTGCTCAAAGTCCGCTTTGGGCGCAAATGAAAGCCGACGTGACGGGCAAGGAACTCACTACCGTCACCGAGAGCGAAACGGCTTGCCTCGGAACCGCGCTTTTGGCTGCCGTCGGTGTCGGCGCGTTTACCACGATTGAAGAAGCCGCCGCCAAATTTACCAAACCCAAGAAAGTCTACACCCCGTCGGGCGCCGATTACGAGACGGCATACCGCGCTTTCAAAGCGCTTGACGATTTGTTAAATAACCCCGAATTTCAAAAATAAAATACATAGATAAGAAAAGGAGATTCTTATGTCAAAAATCGGTTTTATCGGCTTTGGTGAAGTCAATACGCCGGTCGACGTCATCGTCCGCAAATGCTCTGCTGCCGCAGAAGCACTCAAAAATGAAGGGCTTGATATCGTTCCCGTATTTCCCGTTGCCGACGATTATGAGGAAACCCAAATCGCAGGCGCCCTCAAACAGTTGGAAGGCGTGGATATGGACGCCCTCGTCCTTTGCGTTGCCGGATGGATTCCAACGCACGCCGTCGTCAAAATCACGGAGCGCTTCCGTCATTTGCCCATGGTCCTTTGGGGCCTTTGCGGTTGGTATGAAGGCGACAGAATCGTCACCACCGCTGACCAGGCAGGTACGACCGGCCTTCGCGCTACGTTCGAAGGACTCGGCTACCGTTTCCGTTACGTTTACGACGTCATGGGACTCAAAACCAAATCCGACGTCGTGGCTTCTTACTGCCGCGCCGCTACCGCCGCACGCTTGATGCTTGCCGACAAAGTCGGTATGGCAGGCTACCGCGATATGAATCTCTACGGCACCCTCTTTGACGGTCTGTCTCTCAAAAAAGCGACCGGCATTGAAATCGAAACCTTCGAAATGCTCGAAATCCAGCAAAGATACGACAAACTCACCGATGCCGAAAAGCGCGAAGTCGTTGAGAAACGTATCAAGCGTTGGCACTTCTTGAAGCCTGCGAACGACGACGCCATGATGATGGCTGCCGGCTACTATCTCGCCGTAAAAGCCATTGCCGACGAGCGTCACTACCGTTCCATCTCCATCAAGGACGTTGACGGTATGAAGAAACTCTGCGGATTCCCGCCTGCTCCGATTTTCATGCTTCTTTCCGAGGACGGTTATACGACCGTTCCCGAGAACGACTCTCTCGGCGCCGTCACACAGCTGATGATGAACCGTTTGACGGGTCAGCTTGCCGGCTATCTTGAATTCTACGAATTCTTTGAGAACAGCGTTCTCGCCGGCGTGCCCGACTTCGTGGCTGCCGACATGGTGGACGGCGATGCCTACACCGTTCTTCCTGCCGCTTTCGGCGCACTCAACCAAGGTATTCTTAACGTTTCCAAAGTCAAAACCGGCACCGTTACCATGTGCCGCTTGACCTATAAGAACGGTGAATATTTGATGCAGATCATCCCCGGCGACGGCAAAACGCCTCCGAAATGGGAAGAATGCGGTTGGGACGCTCCGGCTCCTCAACTTTCCGCACTCGAAATTTTTATTCCTTCCGTCGAGAGATTTGCCGAGAACGTTGCCTGCCAGCACTACGTCGTCACCTACGGCGATAACAGACGCGCTATCCGCGATCTTTGCTCCATTCTCGGTATCAAAGTTGTTGAATTGTAATTTATTGTTTGCAAAAGGACGTTATTATGTATAAGAATTACAAAATCCGTGCTCCTTATTTTGAAATCGGCCCCAAATGCTTTATGTGGGGCGAGCGTATGCTCAAACTTGCCAAGGAAGTCGACAAAATCGCCTACAAGTACGACCTCGACGTCATCTTGACGCCGCAGTATGCCGACATCCGTCTTCTCGCCGAGAACACGCATTACGTTCACGTGTATGCACAGCATATGGACGCTTTGCGTCCCGGCCGCGGTCTCGGATCGGTTCTTCCCGAATCCGTCAAAGAAGCCGGCGCCGTCGGCGTCATGCTTAACCACGCCGAAAAGAAACTGACGATGGACGAGATTCGCGCCACCATCGCGAGAGCCGACGAAGTGGGACTTGCCACCATCGTCTGTGCCGACTCGGTTGCCGAAATCGCCGAGATTGCCAAGATGGGACCGAACCTCATCGTTGCCGAGCCTACCGAACTCATCGGTACCGGCGTTGCCAGCGATATGGGCTACGTTAAGGATACCATCGAAGCCGTCAGAAAAATCAATCCCGACATTATGGTTCTGCAGGGTGCCGGCATCTCCGGTCCCGACGACGTTGCCAACGTCATTCGCGCCGGCGCGCAGGCGACCGGTTGCACGAGCGGCGTCTTCAAAGCCAAAGATCCCGAGGCGGCTGCCGAAGAAATGCTCTATACCCTTCGTAAGACCTGGGACGAGGTTCACGGCAAATGACGAACGAAATTTTCGAGCATGCCATGGCGGCCTTTGACACCGAGGGGGAATCTCTCGTTGCCACCAAGGGCGTCATCGACAGAGTTTCCTTTGAAAAAGCGGCAGAGGCCCTTGCCACTGCCACCCGTATCGGCACCGCCGGCTGCGGTCATACCGGCATTGCCTGCCAACACTTGGCACACCTTATGTGCTGTATCGAGCGTCCCGCCCGTTTCATTTCCCCGGCGGAAGCGGTTCACGGCGGTCTCGGTTATATGCAGAAAGGCGACGTCATGGTTTTGGCGTCCCGCGGCGGCAAGACCGATGAACTTTTGCCTATCGCCGACATCTGTAAGAGAAAGGGCGTAACCGTTATCGGCGTAACCGAAAATCCCGCCTCTCCTCTTGCCGAAAAATCCGACATCGTCATTTTGATGAAAGTCACGAAAGAATGCGACAAATACAACTGCCAGGGTACGACGAGTTTTTCCGTCACCTGCGGTATCTTTGACGCTTTGCAGACGGCAGTGATGGAACTCACCGAGTTTCAAAACGAAGAATTCGCCGTCATCCATCCCGGCGGTGCCGTCGGCAAACGCCTCAACAACAAATAATAAAATTTTTATATATTAGGAGAAAAACAATGGAATTCAAAGTATTTCAAAAAGAACTCGAACTGCAGTCCCGCGGTTGGATCCCCACCTTCCATGACGTATCCAAAGAAATCCGTGAGATCGTAGCCGCATCCGGCGTCAAAAACGGCACCGTTTGCATCGCTTCCCACCACACCACCTGCTCCGTTATGGTACAGGAATGCTCCCACGATATCGATTCTTTCGATCTCGAATTTTTGCAGCACGACCTTCTTGACATCATGCGCAAACTCGTTCCCGATTTCAAAGAAGAGCATCAATACCGCCATCCCGGTCCGATCCACGCACAGTTCGGCAGATACGTTGACGAACCCGGCGATTTCACTTCCATGAACACCGACGGCCACCTTCGTTCCGTCTTCTTCGGCAGAAGCGAAACCATGACCATCAAGGACGGCGTTCTTGACGGCGGTGAGTTCGCTCACGTTTACTTCATCGACTGGGACCAGGTTCGTGCCCGTCACCGTCAGCTCAACGTAACCGTTATGGGTACCACCGACGATATCGGCGACCGTAAATGGAAGGGCGGAGAAGTCATCAATACCCTTCATAAATTCACCGAAGAAGAAAAGGCATACGACCTTCACTATGATCTCCAGCTCAAACGCTGAGTCAAAAAGGAGAAGTCAATGAAACTGATTTTGGATACGGCGAATATCGAAGATATCCGCTACTTTAACACCTACTATCCCATTGTCGGTGTCACCACCAACCCTACTATCCTGTCGAGAGAGGGCGGCGATATCGTCAGTCACCTCAAAGAAATTCGCAACATCATCGGTGCCGACAAGGAACTGCATATTCAGGTTACCGAATCCGAGTATGAGAAGATTCTTGAAGAAGCACGCCTTATCGTGAAAACTTTCGGTGAGAATACCTTCGTCAAAATTCCCGCGACCGACGTCGGACTTCGTGCAACGAAACAGCTTTCTTCGGAAGGCATCAAAATCACCGTGACCGCCGTTCTTTCGGTCGGTCAGGCACTTCTTGCCGCCAATGCCGGTGCGTCTTACGTAGCGCCTTACGTCAGCCGTCTTGAGAATATCTCGGAGGACGGTGTCGGCGTCGTTGCCGATATCCAGGCGATTTTCGACAGCATGAATGCCGAAACCGAGATTTTGGCAGCCAGCTTCAAGACCGCGAGAGAAGTCGTTGACGTTGCCCTCGCCGGTGCCGGTGCCGCTACCGTTGCCGCCGACGTGATGAAGCGTTTGCTCGCTCATACCACGACCGATACTTCCATCGCCGGCTTCCGTGCCGACTGGGAAAAGGCATTCGGAAACACCACGCTTCTTGCTCTTTTGAACAAGTAATTCTCAAGCAAAACATAGAAAAATCCGCATTTTGCAAATGGTTGTTTGCATAATGCGGATTTTTTGTGTCAAAACGAACCGTTAAAAGACTCTATCGCCGAGATGCTTGAACGGAGAAAACGCCCTTTTTCAAGACATGTATTTTCTGAGTTTTTCTATGGCTCCTTTCTCGAGTCTTGAAACCTGCGCTTGCGAAATACCGATTTCGTCGGCGATTTCCATCTGCGTTTTGCCTTTGTAAAAACGTCTGGCGATAATGTTCTTTTCTCGGTCTGACAGTTTCTTCACCGCCTCTTTGAGCGCCATGCTTTCCACCCAACTTTCGCTGCCGTCTTCGGCGTCACGCAATCCGTCAATCACGTACACCGGGTCGTCCCCTTCACTGTAAACGGAGTCGTAAAGCGACATGGGTTCCACGATGGCTTCGAGTGCCGCCGCCACGTCTTTTTCGTCTTCACCGAGCGTTTTGGCGATTTCCACGACGCCTGCTTCCCGCCCGTCTTTTTTGAGAATCCCCTCCCGCACCGCGAGGGCACGGCAGGCAAGGTCACGCATACTTCGACTGACACGCAGGGCGTTATTATCACGTAAATACCGTCTCACTTCGCCTATGATCATCGGCACGGCGTAGGTCGAAAACTTGACGTCGAGATCGGGGTTGAAATTGTCAATGGCTTTGAGAAGACCTATGCACCCCACTTGGAATAAATCGTCGGCACTTTCCCGTCTGGATGAAAATCGACCGATGACCGAAAGCACCAATCTGAGATTTCCGAGTGCCAATTCCTCGCGCGCCTTTGCGTCTCCTTTTTTGACACGCAAAAGCAACTCGCGCTTTTCTTTATCGGTCAAAGTCTTCAGCTCGGAAGTCTCAATACCTGCTATTTCGACTCTGTAATGGTTCATCTAAAACCTCCCGTTTTGGGAAGTATGGCCATAAGCCCGAAAAATCATACGAACAAAAAATAATAAATTTGTAAATATTTAGCACCTTGACAGAAAAAGACGATTGTGATAAAATAAACGATGTGCATTTCGCATAAATCCCATAAGAAAAGAGGGAAAGC
This sequence comes from Clostridiales bacterium UBA1740, assembly GCA_002315715.1. Lineage (GTDB taxonomy): Bacteria > Bacillota > Clostridia > Oscillospirales > CAG-272 > UBA1740. The sequence continues at coordinate 42,104 of DCHY01000013.1, forward strand.
CATGGCTTTCAAGAATAGAAAAAAGAATTATCCTCATTACGAAACCACTCATTTTTCCGATATTCGCATTATGGTGGAGAACGCTGAAAAAAGATTCGGCGACAAATACGCCCTCTCTTACCGCAAAAAACCGAACGACAAAGAACCTTCACACTACACGTATCGCGAGGGACGCGATTACGTGCGCGATCTCGGCACCGAGTTTATTGACCGCGGTATGCGCGATAAGACCGTCGCTCTTATCGGCGAAGCGTCCCCCGAATGGATTTTTTCCTACTTTGCCTTGATGGCATCCGGCGTCGTTTCGGTGCCGATTGACAAGGAATTGCCCGCCGCCGACATGGCGTCTATCATGAACACCGCCGCCTGCGACTGCGTCGTTTATTCTTCTTCCATCGAGAAGAAAATGGACGAAATCAAAACCCTTTGTCCGAACCTTTCGACCTTTATCGCTTGGGGCGATAAACTCGCCGAAGGCACTTTGGCACTGTCCGACGTGCGTGATGCAGGTGCCGCGAAATTTGCCGCCGGCGATACCCGTTACTACGATTACGAGATCGATATCGACAAACTCGCTTCTATCGTCTTCACTTCCGGCACAACCGGAAAAGGCAAGGGCGTTATGCTTTCGCAGCGCAACATCTGTTCCGATATGGAGCAGGGTATGTATAACTTCCAAATCACCTACAAAACCATGTGCGTCCTGCCGCCGCACCACACCTTCGGTTCGACCGTCAACATCGTCGGTCACTATGCACAGGGTTGCGAACTTTACATTTCTTCCGGCCTTCGTTATATCATGAAGGAACTTGAAGAATTCCAACCGACGCACTTGATTTTGGTGCCGTTGTTCGTCGAAACGTTCTACAAGCGCATCATGGCGGAAGCCGAAAAAACCGGCCAGCTCAAAAAACTTCAAACCGCGATGAAGATTTCCAACGCCCTTTTGAAAGTCGGCATTGACCTTCGTCCCGTTCTCTTCAAATCCGTCACTTCCAAATTCGGCGGCAAAGTATCCATGATTATCTGCGGCGGCGCCGCACTGAACCAGACGATGATTGACTTTTTCGAGTCCATCGGCATTACGATTTTGAACGGCTACGGCATCACCGAGTGCGCACCGCTTATCTGCTGCAACCGAAACGAGTGCCGCAAGAACGGTTCCGTCGGTCTTCCCATTGTCGGCGGCGAACTGAAAATCTGCGATCCGGACGCCAACGGCGAAGGCGAGATCGCCTACAAAGGTCCCAACGTCATGCTCGGTTACTTCCACGACGAAGAAGCGACGAAGGCGGCTATCGACGCCGAAGGCTTCTTCCATACCGGCGACTACGGAAAAGTCATGATGGACGGCAACGACCAGTGGGTTTACATTACGGGACGTTTGAAGAACCTCATCATTTTTTCCAACGGTAAAAACGTATATCCCGAGGAAATCGAAACGGATATCCAGGGCGTCTACGGCGTGTCCGAAGTCGTCGTTTACGCCGGAGAATCCAAATCCGATCCCACGAAAGAAATCATCGTCGCCGAGATTTATCCCGACGCCGAGGCGCTCGAGCGCCACAATATTACCGATGCCAAGAAGTATTTTGAGGACGCGGTAGCCGAAATCAACAAGAAAAACGTTTCCTACAAAAACGTCGGTTACGTCAAACTCCGTGATACGGAATTCCCCAAAAACACCTCGAAAAAGATTACCCGTTTCAAAATCGATAAGACGATTGACTAAACTTTTGAAAAAACCGTTGACTTTATTTTACGGAGTAGTTATAATAATCTTAGATTAGTATCGCTATATCAAAAAAGGAGATTGTCATGGCAAAACGAATGAATCCCTCCAAAGTGGAAAGACATAAAATCGTTACGGCGACCAAGACGTGGCTTTGCGCCCTTCGTTGGTTGGACCTTTTGATTTTCTGGATTTTGATTCCCACCGTCACGTATTTCGTGATTCGTTATTGTACGGTGAACGTTTGGAACGTTCCTTTGGATGATCCGGATGCACAGAAACTGTTGACCGAAGTGCTTGCCGCTTCTTTCGTTCCCGGACTTCTCGTTTTTCTGTTCCGTTTGATTATCGTCAAATCCCACTACGTCGTCTTCTTTGACGATTGTATCATCGACCGCTGGGGTATTTTGTCTAAGTACGAGCGCAAGTACATCTTTCTCGGCGTCATCTCCGCGTCGGTTGACCAAAACTTTTTCCAGAGAATTCTGTCTTACGGCAATGCCGAAATCCACGTCGTCGGAAAGACGTTCCATATCAACCATCTCGGAAGACCGAACTACGTTTTGAAACGTCTGCGCGGATACTATATCGACGACCGGGATTTCCATACCGCATTATGAGTGATCAAATGACTTTAACCGAAGAAAAGAGAGTGTCGCAAAACGGCATTCCCGTATATCTTTACGAAAACCGTGCTTTGCACGGTTTTTGCATTTCTATGTTCGTTCGCGCCGGCGTCATCTATGAAAACGAAGATAACGAGGGGGCGGCACATTTTCTCGAGCACGTCGCCATTCGCAATCTGAATGCCGTGTACGGCGGAACTCTCTATGAAAAACTCGATGCCCTCGGTATGGAATTGACGGCGTCCACCTATCACGAAATGATTCAGTTTTCGCTCGTCGGCAGTCGTCGGTATTTTGCGGAAGGGGCAAAGATTCTCTCGAACCTTTTGTCTCCGCTCGTTTTGTCAAAAGCGGACGTGGATACCGAGCGCGCCCGTATCAAAGCCGAGATTCGCGAGAGCGACGAGCGTGACACCCTTTCGTATTTCTCCGCCAAAACGCTTTTTGACGGTACGCCGCTTGCCTATTCCATCTTGGGAACCAACAAGAGCGTGGATGCCATGAGCGCACGCAAACTCGAAGTGTACCGCCGCTTTGCCATGAGCGAAGGCAACGTGTATTTCGTCGTGACGGGCAACGTTTGTGCCGTCGACCTTGACGTTCTTTTGGAGGCGGTATCGGATAAAACGGTTTATCCCGGCGTAAAAAGAGAAGCGGTCATTCAAAAACCGACGACCTTCGGAAACCGCGGCGGCGCCGTCTACGTCAAATCCGCCGATTATACCGTTTTGCGTTTTCAGTTCGATATGGATATGACAAAACTCACGGTGCCGGTAACGGATATGCTCTACGACGTGATGTTCACCGGCAACAGTTCGCTTTTTTTCACCGAACTGTCCGAAAAACGCGGCCTTTGCTACGATATTTCCGGCTCGGTTGACCGTTATATCAATATAGGAAGTTTTTCTTTCACCGTCGAGGTGAAAAAAGGGGACGTCGACGAAGTCGTCAAACTGACGGTTGCTTTGCTTAACCGCCTCAAATCCCTTCCGTTGCCGAAAGAGAAAATGCCCTATGCGCCCTACGTCGATAACGCCGGGATGCTGGCGGACGATATGACGGATACCAACTTCACTTTCGGTTACGAAAAAGAGATTTTGAATCTTCCGTATCACACGCTCTCCGAGCGCAGTCTTGCCTACGCCTGCGTGACGCCCGAGGACTTGCAAAACGCCGCCAAAATTCTTTTTACGAAAAATAACGGCGTCTTGACTGTCAAAGGGGAGAAGAAACGTCTTGACACCGAAAGACTCTCCTTTTTCCTCTCATCCCTTGAGAATGCTTGATTTTTCCGTCACCCGCCCGAAAAGCGGGTGATTTTTTTGTTTGTGCGACTCCCATCAAATTACCCAAAAGACACCATATATTGTGTATAGTTTTCACAAAAATGTCCATATGTAGTTTTTTCTCTTGACTTTCACCCCGTTTTTGAGTATAATCGATTTGTATCATATTTCATGAAGGAGACCACTATGTACAGCGTTTGTAAAAGAGATGGCAAGGTCGTTGACTTTACTATTGACAAAATCAAACAAGCCATGGTTCAGGCGTTCGATGCCTGCGATAAGCAGTATCACGGCGACGTTCTCGACTTTCTCGCATTGAAAGTCACCGCCGATTTTGAACCGAAAATCAAGGACGGAAAAATTGCCGTCGAGGATATCCAGGACAGCGTGGAATCGGTCTTGATCAAAGCCGGTTACGACGACGTTGCCAAGGCGTATATCCTTTACCGTAAACAAAGAGAAAAGCTTCGTAATCTCGGCACGACGCTTCTCGACTACAAAACCATCGTGGATAACTATCTGAAAATCAACGACTGGCGCGTGAAAGAAAACTCCACCGTCACCTATTCCGTCGGCGGTTTGATTCTTTCCAACTCCGGTGCCATCACCGCCAACTACTGGCTGTCGGAAATCTACGACCAGGAAATTGCCGATGCCCACAGAAACGCCGATATTCACCTGCACGACCTTTCGATGCTCACCGGTTATTGCGCCGGTTGGTCTCTCAAACAGTTGATTCAGGAAGGCCTCGGCGGCGTCACCGGCAAAATCACCTCGGCACCCGCCGCACACCTTGCCACCCTCTGCAACCAGATGGTCAA
>DCHY01000039.1 GCA_002315715.1 Clostridiales bacterium UBA1740
CCTTTTTCGGAGCATTTGTCAATCGGAATGTTGTTGACACCGGCACCGGCTCTGGCAATTGCCAAGAGGGAGGTGGGCAGTTCCATGTCGTGCATAACGGCGGAACGCACCATAATGCCTTCGGGATTTGCGATATCGGTTCCGATATTGTATTTTGCGGCGTCGAGCTTGTCGGTGCCGATTTTGGCGATTTTATTGAGAAGAAGAATATTTTTCACGGTCATTTCCTTACGCTTTCGGATTATTTTCTGCAAATTCTTTCATGAAGGCAACGAGTTTTTCCACGCCTTCGTAGGGCATAGCGTTGTAAATGGAGGCTCTCATACCGCCGACGGAACGGTGACCTTTGAGGTTCTTAAGACCGGCAGCGGAAGCTTCGGATGCGAACTTCTTATCGAGATCGGCGTCGCCGGTGACGAAGGTGACGTTCATCATGGAACGGCTCTCTTTCTTGACGGGCGCGATGTAGTAATTCTGGCTGTCAAGATAGTCGTAAAGAAGTTTTGCTTTCTTTTCGTTTCTCTTCTTCATTTCTTCAAGACCGCCGATGGAGAGAAGCCACTCGTAAACGAGTTTCGCCATGTAGATGGAGTAGCAGGGAGGCGTATTGTACATAGAACCGTTTTCCGCCTGCGTCTTCCATTCGAGCATGGTGGGCATTTTTTCTTCCGAATAGTCAAGGAGGTCCTCGCGGACGATGACGACGGTCACGCCGGCAGGTGCCATGTTCTTCTGCGCACCGGCGTAGATGACGCCGAATTTTGAAACGTCGATAGGCTCGGAAAGAATGCAAGAGGACATATCGGCAACGAGGGGAATATCACCGGTGTCGGGGATATAGGGGAACTTCGTGCCGTAAATGGTGTTGTTAAAACAGATATGAAGGTAAGCGGCGTCCTCGCGGATGTCTTCACGCTTGATGACGGGAACGTGGTCAAAATTGTCGTCTTTGCTCGAGGCGATGCACTTGACGTCATAGCCGAGTTTCTGTGCTTCTTTGTACGCCTTGCCGGAGAACTGACCGGAAACGATGTAGTCGGCTTTGCCGGTTCTCTTGATAAGGTTCATGGGAACGGCGGCAAACTGGGTGGAAGCGCCGCCCTGAAGGAAGAGCACTTTGTAGTTGTCGGGGATATTCATAAGACGGCGGAACATAGCCTCGCCGTCGGCAATGATGGCTTCGTAATCAGGAGATCGGTGACTCATTTCCATAACGGACATTCCGGAATTACCGTAGCAAACAAGTTCGCTTGCGGCTTTTTCAAGTACGGGTAAAGGCAGCATAGAAGGACCGGCGGAAAAATTGTACACTCTGTTCATAAGGCAAAACTCCTAATAAAAAATATATTGTTATTATATAACGCACGTCACAAAAAAGCAAGTATTTTTTTCAAATTTCGTTAAGGATTCCTTACATATCGGCAAAGTGCCGAAAACCGTCAAAAAGTGATGGGTTATCTTTGCATAATCTGACGTTTTTGTTGCTTTTCTTTCGCATTTGCGTTATAATAAAAGGACAAGAAAAAATAGAGGTGCACTATGACATCCAAAGAACGTTTTATCGAAATTTTCAATGACAAAATCAAAAGAGAAGGCGCCGACAAACTTTTGGCGTTTATGCTCTCGAGCGAATCCGACTTCTTCTCGGCACCGGCAAGTGCCAGATACCATTCGTCCTACGAAGGCGGACTTTGCGACCATTCTCTGAACGTATACGACTGCCTTTGCGGATATTTGTCGAGCCCCCACGTGAAAGACGATTTGAAACTTTCCTATTCCGAGGAGAGCATCGCCATCGTCGCGCTGCTTCACGACCTTTGTAAAACCAACGTGTATAAAAAGGGATTTCGCAACGTCAAGGACGAGAAGGGCGTTTGGACCCGTGTCGATACCTTTGAGTTTGACGACAAACTCCCATACGGACACGGCGAAAAGAGCGTCTATATGATTTCCCCCTTCATGCGTTTGACGCGTGAGGAAGCCTTTGCCATCCGTTACCATATGGGCTATTCTTCGACCGACGACGAGCGCAACGTCTCGGCGGCGTTTGAAATGTTCCCCTTGGCGTTTGCCCTTTCCGTAGCCGACAGCGAAGCCACCTATTACGTGGAAACCAAATAAAATTTAGACTGAAAAATGAAACGAAAAAAGACCGAGCAGCCGCATTTGTTGCTCGGTTTTTCTTTAAGGAAGATTTGTCGAAATCCTTCGAAAATGGTAATTTTCAAAGATTTTTCATCATGAACAGTAAAATCCGCAGGACTTTCTCTTTCGAGTCATCCTGCGGATTTTTGGTTATGCAATCTTATTTTTCAAATTTCTTACGTGCAACGTAGGAAGTATGAAGAATGTGATGTGCGCGCTCACAACCGAAGCCGCCGCCCATGTAGTCGTAAATGTCTTTGAGGGTGGGGTTGAGGTGAGATTTTCTCATTTCCATAGCGGCATCCTGATCGTAGAGGGCTTTGGCACGAACGGCCTTGAGGTCTACGGTATCACGGACGAACTGAGGCTGAATGGGCTGACCGCCGCCGTTGACACAGCCGCCGGGGCAAGCCATGACTTCGACAAACGTCCAATCTGCCGTACCGTCTTTGATTCTGTCCATAACCTTCTTGGCGTTGGCAATACCGGAAACGGCTGCTACTTTGATATCCATACCGGCGATCTTGTAGGTCGTCTCTTTGAAGCCTTCGGTTCCGCGGATTTCGTGGAACTCAACGTCTTTGTTATCTTTGCCGGTCAAAACGTCGTTAGCGGTACGAAGCGCTGCTTCCATAACGCCGCCGGTTGCACCGAAGATAACGGCAGCACCGGTGTCGATACCGAATGCAGGGTCAAAGTCTTCGTCGGGAAGTGCGGTGAACTTGATGCCGGCACGCATAATCATGCGGGAAAGTTCACGGGTGGTAAGAGCGACGTCAACGTCGGCAACGCTTTCGCCTGCGGCGTTCATATCGTCTCTGCCAACCTCAAACTTCTTGGCGGTACAGGGCATGATGGAAACGACGAATACGTCCTTCGGGTCATAGCCCATTTTGTCTGCCCAGTATGTCTTCAAAAGCGCACCGCCCATCTGCTGGGGAGATTTGCAAGAAGATACGTGGGGAAGAAGTTCGGGATAGTAGAATTCGCAGAATTTAATCCATCCGGGCGAGCAAGAAGTGATAAGCGGGAGCTTACCGCCGTTTTTCACGCGCTCGAGAAGTTCGGTAGCTTCTTCGACGATGGTCACGTCGGCAGCGGTGTCGGTATCAAATACCTTTTCGAAGCCGAGGCGGCGAAGAGCGGCAACCATTTTGCCTTCGACGTTGGTGCCGATGGGCATATCGAAGCATTCACCGAGGGTTGCACGGATAGAGGGAGCCGTCTGTACGACGACGTGTTTGGTCGGGTCGGCAAGTGCTGCCCAAACCTTGTCGGTATCGTCGTGTTCCACGAGGGCGCCGGTGGGGCAAACAGCCGTGCACTGACCGCAGGAAACGCAGGGCGTCTCGGACAGAGAGATATCAAACGGCTGACCGATGCAGGTATCGATACCGCGGTTGTTGGCACCGATGACCGAAACGAACTGTTCCCGGCAAGCGGCTACGCAACGACGGCAAAGGATACATTTGTTGTTATCACGGACAAGATGAGGGGTGGAGTAGTCAAGCTCATAGGTGGGGCGGAAGCCCTCGAAAGCTTTGGAATCCACACCGTACTCAAGGCAGAGTTTCTGCAGTTCGCAGTTGGTGGAACGTGCGCAGGACAGACAGTTCTTGTCGTGGGTGGAAAGGATAAGTTCGAGAGTGGTTTTTCTTGCCTCTCTGACTTTCGCCGTGTTGGTTTGAATCTCCATTCCTTCGGCAACGGGATATACGCAGGCGGTAACAAGACCGCGTGTGCCGGTTGCTTCGACAACGCAAATACGGCAAGCGCCGATTTCGTTCTTCTTTTTCATATAGCAGAGAGTGGGGATTTCCACGCCTGCTACGCGGGCTGCTTCCAAAATGGTCGAGCCCTTCGGTACGCTCACGGCAATACCGTTTACTTTAACATTAAGCATTTCTTCCATTGCGTATCTCCTTACTGTTTGGAAATCGCGCCGAACTTACAACCTGCCATACAAGCGCCGCACTTCACGCACTTGGAAGGATCGATAGCAAAGGATGCCAGTTTGTGACCGGGAGCGATATAATCCGTTCTCTGAATGGTGTCGGCAGGGCAGTTCTTAGCGCACTTGCCGCAACCGATACATTTTTCTTTGTCGATGGTGTAGGTCAAAAGGTTCTTACATACGCCGGCAGGACACTTCTTGTCTACGACGTGAGCGATATATTCGTCACGGAAGAACTTGAGAGTGGCGAGAACGGGGTTGGGAGCCGTCTGACCGAGACCGCAAAGAGAGTTGGCTTTGATATAGTAGCAAAGAGATTCGAGACGGTCGATGTCTTCGAGAGTGCCGTTACCGTCGATGATCTTATTGAGGATTTCAAGAAGACGTCTGGTACCGACACGGCAGGGAGTACATTTACCGCAGGATTCGTCAACGGTGAATTCAAGGAAGAATTTCGCCATATCTACCATACAGGTATCTTCGTCCATGACGATAAGTCCGCCGGAACCCATCATACAACCGATGGAAATCAGGTTGTCGTAGTCAACGGGGGTATCGATAAGGCTTGCGGGGATACAACCGCCGGAAGGACCGCCGGTCTGTGCAGCTTTGAACTTCTTGCCGTTGGGAATGCCGCCGCCGATGTCTTCGATGATTTCGCGAAGGGTAGTACCCATGGGGATTTCAACGAGACCGGTGTGCTTGATCTTTCCGCCGAGCGCGAAGACTTTGGTGCCCTTGGATTTTTCGGTACCCATGGAAGCGAACCAGTCAGCACCCTTCAAAATGATCTGAGGAATGTTGGCAAAGGTTTCAACGTTGTTTTCAACGGTGGGTTTGGCAAACAAGCCCTTGACAGCGGGGAACGGAGGACGGGGACGGGGTTCACCTCTGTTGCCTTCGATGGAAGTCATAAGAGCGGTCTCTTCGCCGCATACGAATGCGCCGGCGCCGAGACGGATGTGAATATCGAAGTTGAAGTCGGTACCGAAGATGTTGTTACCGAGAAGACCGTATTCGTGAGCCTGCTCAATGGCGATTTCGAGACGCTTTACGGCGATAGGATACTCGGCACGGACGTAAATCCAGCCTTCGTCGGCGCCGATAGCGTAGCCGGCAATAGCCATAGCCTCGAGAACGGCGTGAGGGTCACCTTCCAAAACGGAACGGTCCATGAAGGCACCGGGGTCGCCCTCGTCGGCGTTACAAACGACGTATTTCTTGTCGCCTACGGACGCTTTGGCAAACGCCCATTTACGGCCGGTGGGGAATCCTCCGCCGCCTCTGCCGCGAAGACCGGAATCGGTGATGCACTTAATAACATCGTCGGGAGTCATTTCCTTCAGAACTTTTCCGAGTGCAAAGTAACCGTCCATGGCGATATATTCGTCGATGTTTTCGGGGTTGATAACACCGCAGTTACGAAGTGCAACGCGTTTCTGCTTTTTGTAGAAGCCGGTATCGTTCAAAGACGTGGCAACATCCTTGAGTTCTTCCGCTTTCGAACCGGTATCGTTGTATACGAGACGCTCAACGACACGGCCTTTCAAAAGGTGTTCTTCTACGATCTCGGGGATGTCGTCCACCGTGACACGGCTGTAGAACGTGCCTTCGGGGTAAACGATCATGACAGGACCGAGTGCGCAAAGACCGAAGCAACCGGTCTGGACGATTTTAATTTCTTCGTCGAGGCCTTTTGCTTTGAGTTCATCGGCAAGTTTTTCACGAATGGCTTTGCTGCCGGAAGACGTACAACCGGTACCACCGCAAATCAATACATGGGAACGAATCATAATGCTTGCTTTCCTCCAAAATTAAATATTGCTGGCACCGATGGTGTATTCGGTGACGGGCTTTCCGCCCTTAATGTGCTTCTCGAGTACTTCTTTTGCTTTTTCTGCCGTCATCTTTACGTAAGTGACTTTTTCTTTGTCCTTTTCGTAAACTTCGACAACCGGCTCGAACTGGCAAATGCCGATGCAGCCTGTCTGCGTTACGGTAACGGATGCGCCGAGACCGTTATCATTCACGCCTTCTACAAAAGCGTTGAGAACAGGGCGAGCGCCTGCCGCGATACCGCAGGTAGCCATGCCGACGACAATGCGGATGTCTCCGCTTGACTTACGCATAGCCACTTTTTCCTGCATTTGAGCTTTAATCGCTAAGAGTTCTTCCAGAGATTTCATCGATTAAATCCTTTCTGTTTCTTCATTTATTTAATGTAAATACATTATCGCCGTAAATTTTGATATTGCTCTGTCAAATTTCCGCCGATCCATGCGAGGATCTCGGGCTCCGACAGGGAAATATCACCCAGCACGGCGCGCAATTCTTCGGTGTCCAAAGATACTTCGCCGATCGGGGTTTTGTGTCGGTATACAAAATCAATATCGGGGGAACCCTGAATCAGCGTTTTGACCGTTTCGGTCATGTCGCCGAGAGGGATAAAATCAAGGTGATGTCGGTAAAAGAGGGCTTCGGTTTTCGTGCCGTGATGTTCGCCTTCGGCAGCCGGGGTGGAGGTGAGATTCACGTAACCGCCGGTTCCTTCGGCAAGCATGGTCAAAAAGGGAATACCGAGACCGACTTTTCTCGTTTTTCTTGTGGTGAAGAAGGGGTCTTTGATTTTTTCAACCTGTTCTTTCGTCATGCCGCAACCGTTGTCGGTGACGGAAAACTTCAAGGTTTCTTCGTCTTCTTCGAGAAGAATCAAAATCCGCGAAGCACCGGCACGGACCGAATTCATCGCAATGTCGAGAACGTAAAGAGAAAGTTCGTCCACGTTATTCACCTCTCAATAAAGCGATGAGGCGGTGTCTGACAAGGTCGGAAGAGTAGGGCTCGTCCTCAATGTCAAGGGAAAAGACCGCTTCTTGGATATCCGTTAAACGGTGAGCGTCCGAGGACACTACTCGTTTTATGGTCGTGAGTTTTTGATAGGTTTTGCCGAGGGCGTCCGCACTTTCGGCTTGCTTGCATTCGTAAGCCGTGTAGGGCGGGTCATCGGGGAAGGTTCCGAGCGTTTCGATAATGCCGTTGCCCGGTCGGTCGATGTGGGCGGGGAAACAGACACCGCCTCTTTTCGTCACTTCGGCGTAGGCTTCTTCCACCGTCAGCGAGGCGGCGTTCCAAAGCAGTTTGTCCGGCGTTCCGACGGGTTCGTCGTCCTCGCCGATTAAAATCTGATTGCCGAAAATTTCCGGTTTGTTTTCGACGAAAGGACGAAGCGTGTCGACATAGTCGTCAAACGAGAGCGCCGCATCCAACGACGGGAACAGGCACACGACGTGGATATCTTCCGCCGTCGTCAGTTCCATGCCGGGAATGGGAATCAAACCGAGTTTTTTTGCCTGCTTGAAAAAAGCCGGGCAGTTCTTGGAGGAATTGTGGTCGGTCAGTGCCACGATTTGCAGACCGTTTAACATCGCCATACCGGCAATGTTTCCGGGCGTCATGTCGTCATCCGCGCAGGGCGATAGACAGGAATGAATATGCAAATCGCAGAAATAACGGCTCACGGTTTGGAAGCAAGGGGATCGGAAAGCGCGAGACACAGTTCATAGGCGGGCAAATCCGCCGCGAGAACGTTGACGCGATTCTCCCTTGCGGCTTCGACGGCATCCGGGGGAAGAGTGGTCCCTTCCGCCAAAATGACACACGAAACTTCCGAAAGACTGCCGACGGCAACGACGTTTTTATTCGTCATGATCGTCACCCAGGCATTGTGTTTTTCCAAATGGCTCATCGCACGGCTGAGAAGATCGCCGACGTAAACGCCTTCGATTTCGGCGTCGGGATTGTCAAGGACAACCGCCTTCAGCGAAACGGCTTTCAAAAGGTCCGATACTTTCATTCCTTCTTGTCCTCCGTCTTTGTCTCCATACCGCGTTTGCCGCGGATCTTATTGAGCGCCGCCTCGTCTTTATGCTGCTTCAAATATTCGTGGAACAGCATACGCATGATAACGGTGCATTCGTCCGCCGTGGTTTCTCCTTTGACGATGTCTTCGGCAAAAGCCATACAGGTCGGCGCACCGCAGGAACCACAGTCAATCATCGGCAAATTCTTGGCGATGTTTTGAATCTCGTTCATCATGCGATGGGCTTCGTTTTTGTCGTCGGAGAGGAGATTGTAGGGGTTGTATTCGATTATATTTTTATTGAAAAATTCTTCGGGAATCCATTCGCTCGCAGGGCGATTGGGCGAAACCGGCAAATACCGTTTGAGTGCCTGCAACCTTGCCTGTGCGATAAAGGGATTGGTCACCGTCATGGCACCGCCGACACATCCGCCGTCACACGCGTTGAGCTCCACGAATTCGAGGTCCGTAATTTCGGAATTGTCGATTTGGTCGAGCACGCGGATACAGTTCTCAATGCCGTCTGCCGCGAGGTAACTGGTGTTGAAAATCGCCGTGGATTCACCGCCTGCCGTTGCCCAACTGATGCCGATAATACCGGCTTCGGTGGCTTCGAGGGGTTCGTCCTCACGCTTTTTCATGACGTCAAGCAGTGCAAAATACACGTCGCGAACCGAGATGGTGGCGTCAATGTAGTTGCGTTCTCCTGCAAAATCGTTCTTGACGTAACTGACTTTGGCAGGACAGGGAGAGATAAAAATGATACCGATATCCTCGTCTTTCAACTCGGGATGCAGTTCTTTCACCTTTTTTCTTGCCAAATAAGCGGCAATATCCATGGGCGGAAGAATCGGCATGACTTGGTCGAGAAGACAGGGGTAGTTGGTGGAAATCATACGAACGATCGCCGGGCAGGCAGAACTGATGACCGGTTTTTTGACGTCCTCACGCTTAATGTAAAGGCGCGTATAAGCCGAGACAAGCTCTGCGGCGCTCGCCACCTCGAAAACGTCCGAAAAGCCGAGGTCTTTCAAACCGCGGATGATATATCCGATGTTGTCAAGACGGTCAAACTGTCCGTAGAGGGAGGGTGCGGGAAGTGCCACGGGATATTTGTAATCTCCGATACAACAGAGAGGATCGTGGGTAGCTTTTTTTGCTTTGTAAGGGCATACTTTGATGCACTCGCCGCAATCAATGCAGCGGTCAGCCCGAATGACGGCACGTCCGTCACGGATGCGAATCGCCTCCGTCGGGCATCTTTTGAGGCAGGTGGTACAGCCCTTGCATTTCTCCGTTTCAAGGGAAACGGAATGCTTGTAACTAACAGCCATAATGACCTCGGGGAAGATCAGAGCAGAACGACCATCGTGATAGTCGTGCCGACGCCGACTTCCGTATCAATTTTCATATCGTCGGTATATTTTTTCATGTTGGGCAAGCCCATGCCGGCGCCGAATCCGAGCGCACGGATGTTGTCACGGGCGGTGGAAAATCCTTCTTGCATGGCAAGTTCGACATCGGCAATACCGGGACCTTTGTCGGCGAGAATAATGGTGATTCTGTCGTCGGTGATTTCCACGTCTGCCACACCGCCGTTTGCGTGAATAACCATATTGATTTCTCCCTCGTACATGGCGATGGAGACTTTTCGGATGACCTCGGGAGAATATCCGAGTTTGCGCAGGTTCTGTTTGAGTGCCACGGATGCTTCGCCGGCGGAAGAGAAGTTCTCTCCGTCCACGTCATAGTGAAAACGCAGCGGCTCCGTCATACTTCACCTCTGCCGAGACCGGCGTGGTACAGTCGGCCGCACGCCTCGTATGCGCGCAGTTTCGTGTGCATCATGACGATACCGGACTCTTTAGCCAAAGCAACCATCTCGGCGGTAGGCATCTTGCCGCGCACCATGACGATACAAACCATATCCATCATGGCCGCCGTACGGATGACTTGCGTATTCAAAAGACCGGTCAAAAGAACGCCTTGGTCTTTGACATAGGCAAGAACGTCGCTCATCATATCGCTGCAACAAGCGGAAGATACTTCGTTCTCCAAGCTTTCGCCGCCACAGAGAACTTCCGCGTCAAGCAGTCTTTGAATCTCGCTGATTTTCATTACAGTGCTTTGTATTTGGCAATAATGCCGGCAACGTCGTCTACACCGAGTCTGCCGTAAACTTCGTCGTTTATGGTAAGGACGGGAGCCAAGCCGCAAGCGCCGACGCAGCGGCAAGCGGAAAGAGAAAATTTGCGGTCTTCGGTGCATTCGTCAGCACCGATGCCGAGGATTTCCTGAAGTTTGTCGTAAATGAGACCGGAACCTTTGACGTAGCAAGCGGTACCGAGGCAGATGGAAACGTTGTATTCACCTTTGGGAGAAAGAGCGAACTGTGCGTAAAACGTCGATACGCCGTAAACTTTCTCCATGGGAACGTCCATGCCTTCCGCAATCATCTTTTGCACTTCGAAAGGAAGATATCCGTAGATACCCTGTGCTTCCTGCATGACGGCCATCAAACGGCTTTTGTCGCTTTTGTTGGCTTCGATGACAGCTTTGAGTTGTGCTTCCTGTTCCTTGGTTCCCTGGAAGGGAAGACGGGAAATTTTCTTAAGCATTTGTTAAACCTCCTGAATTTTGACGGTCCCGAAAGACCGTGTCTTTCTATATAATATAGGACAGA
>DCHY01000044.1 GCA_002315715.1 Clostridiales bacterium UBA1740
GCACAAGCAAGCCAAAGGCTTGGTGCCATACCCGACAAGGTCGGGATTTCACGCTACGCTTTGCGTAGATGAGATACGGCGCTTAGCGCTGATTTTCTTCATTATTAAAGGAACGAAGCGGCAATCCGTTTCGCGCGCCTTGACAACCCTTTCGTTTTCGGGTATAATAAAAAGATGAAATAAAACCGCAAGAAAGCGAGTTTCGGAAGATGGAAAAAATCTATAATTTCAGTGCGGAGCAATCGACGCCGCCGGCAGAAGTGCTCGAAAAATGGCAAAAGGATTTTACGGATATGATGGGGGTCGGCGCCGACCTCGAAAGCGTCCTTAAGACGAAGTCTTATGCGTCGCTGTATACCCTCGTGCAATCGGCGGTCCGCGAGATTCTCTCGGTTCCCGAAAACTATCGCGTTTTTCTCTGCGTCGGAAGCGGCGCGGAGCAGTATGCCGCCATTCCGCAGAACTTGCTCTCTGGGCACCGTCTTGCCGACTATATTCTCACGGGTTCCGCTTCCAAAGCGGCGTACGAAGAGGCGAAAAAGTACGGCGACATCGCCATTGCCGCCTCGAGCGGCGGGGCGCTCCCTCCCTTTTCATCCGTGCCGAACTTTGAACCCTCGGACATCCGTCCCGACGCCGATTACGTGTATATTTGCTACAACGACAGAGCCTTCGGCACCCGTTTTCGCGGCGTGCCCGATACGGGAAATATCCCGCTTGTCGCGGATATGACGGGGGTTTTGTTCTCCGAACCCTTCGATATCTCCAAATTCGGATTGCTTTTTGCCTCGGGCGACGTCAACCTCACACTATCCGGCATGACGGTCGTTATCGTCCGCGATGACCTCATCGGTTCGGCGCTTCCCACCACCCCGTCTTCCATGAATTACGCCACGCTTTGCGATTTGAAAACGGGCGTCGGTTTGCCCTCTGCTTTTCTTCTCACCACTGCCCTTGAGACTCTCATTTACATGAAGGACGCCGGCGGTCTTGACGAATTCAAACGCCGTACCGAACGGAAAAGCAGTATGCTCTACGATTATCTCGACGGGCAGATTTACTACATCACCCCGATCGATAAACAGTTCCGCTCCTACTGCAACGTCATTTTCACCACCGGCAGCCGCGACATGGACGAGCGTTTTTTGAAAACGGCAGAGTCGGAGGGCCTTTTCCGCCTCGGCGGCGGTCCGACGGGCGGCATTTGCGCTTCTCTTTACAATACCATGCCGACCGAAGGGGTCGAAGCTCTCATCAGTGTCATGAAGAAATTTTCCTATGAAAACCCGAAAATAGAAATCTGACGTTTTTTTCGAAAATTCTTGCATTTTGTCTTGACTTATGCTATACTATTCGGGTTGAAAAATTGACTATACAGAGGTTTTTATGAAACGTAACGATTTGCGTAACATTGCGATCATCGCCCACGTTGACCACGGAAAGACCACGCTCGTTGACGAAATGCTTCGTCAGGGCGGTATCTACCGTGAGAACCAAGCGATGGAAGATCGCGTCATGGACTCCAACGATTTGGAGCGTGAGCGCGGCATCACCATTTTGGCTAAAAACACCGCCATTCACTATAAAGGCGTGAAAATCAACGTCATCGACACCCCGGGCCACGCGGACTTCGGCGGTGAAGTGGAACGTATTTTGAAGATGGTAAACGGCGTTATCCTCCTTGTCGATGCGGCGGAAGGCCCCATGCCTCAGACGCGTTTCGTTTTGGAGAAAGCCCTCTCGATGAATCACCGCGTTATCGTCGTCGTCAACAAGATTGACCGTCCCGACGCGCGTCTTGACGAAATCGGCGACGAAGTTTTGGAACTTCTTCTCGAGCTCAACGCCACCAACGAACAGCTCGACTCCCCGATGCTCTTCTGCTCCGGCCGTGCCGGCACCGCTTCCTTTGATCCTCACAAACCCGGCAAAGACCTTCAGCCTTTGCTTGACACCATTCTCGAATACATGCCGGCGCCCGAAGGCGAAGAAGAAGAACCCCTTCAGCTTCTCGTTTCCTCCATCGACTACAACGACTTCGTCGGCAGAATCGGTATCGGCAGAATCGAGCGCGGCGTTCTCAAAACCGGTCAGAACATCGCCATTTGCAATTACCATAATCCCGGCAAATCCCGTTCCTCCAAGGTCGTTTCGATTTATCAGTTCGACGGTTTGAAGCGCGTTCCCGTGGAAGAAGCCAAGGTCGGCGACATCGTTTGTTTCTCCGGCTGTGAAGATATCGCCATCGGCGATACCGTTTGCGCCCCCTCCAAGGTTGAGCCCCTCGAATTCGTCAAGGTCGGCGAACCCACCATGGAAATGACCTTCTCGGTCAACGACTCTCCGTTTGCCGGTAAGGAAGGAAAATTCGTCACTTCCCGTCACCTCCGCGCCCGCCTTTACAAGGAACTTTTGAAGGACGTATCCCTCCGTGTAAACGACGGCGAAACCACCGACAGTTTCAAAGTGGCAGGCCGCGGCGAAATGCACCTTTCCATTTTGATTGAAAATATGCGCCGCGAAGGATACGAGCTTTGCTGCTCCAACCCCCGCGTGCTTTACAAGACGATTGACGGCGTGAAATGCGAGCCAATCGAAGACGTCATCATCGACGTGCCCGAAGAATACGTCGGCTCCGTCATGGAGAAACTCGGCGCGAGAAAAGGCGAACTTCTCGACATGCAGCTGCACGGCTCGAGACAAAAACTGTTCTACAAGATTCCGACGCGTTGCCTTTTCGGTTACAGAAGCGAACTGTTGACCGATACCCGCGGCGAAGGCATCATTTCCACGCTGTTTGCCGGTTATGAACCCTTCCGCGGCGAAATCAAAACCCGTTTCACCTCTTCCCTCGTCGCTTCCGAAACCGGTATTTCCACGACCTACGGTCTTTACCAGTCGCAGGACCGCGGTCCCCTCTTCGTGGGTCCCGCAACTCCCGTCTATGCCGGCATGATCGTCGGCGAGAACCCGAAGCCCGACGATATCGAAGTCAACGTCTGCAAAGAGAAACACTTGACCGCCGTCCGTTCCTCCGGTGCGGATGAAAAACTGACGCTTATCACCCCGATTCAGCTTTCTCTCGAGGAAGCCATCGAGTTCATCACCGACGACGAACTCATTGAAGTGACGCCGAAGAGCGTCCGTCTGCGCAAGACCATCCTCGATATGGCGCAGAGAAAACGCATTCAGGCGCAAAAGCGTGCCGCTCTGAAAGAATAAGAATAATTTTTGAAAACCTCTTGCATTTTCGGCAAGAATGTGCTAAAATCATCCTGATATTATATCCCCGAAAGGAAACGGCACTTGGTGCCAAGGTAAAAAAATGACTGCAATTGAAGTAATTCGCTTTATTTTGATGGGCGTATCTTTTCTTTCCGCTCTCTTCCTCGTCGTAGCGGTTCTTCTTCAGAAGACCAAAGAGGACGGTTTGTCTTCTACCATCGTCGGCGGAAGCACCGAGACCTACTACGGCAAAGATAAACTCGGAAGCAAAGACAAGCTTCTTTACAAGCTCACCATCATCGTCGGAATCGTTTTCGCGGTTTCCGTTCTGGCTATCTACTTCCTCACGCCGAACGCTCCCGCTGTGAAATTCCTCAGCGAGTGGAAATCCTAATCTGAACAAACAAGGAAACCGAAGGGCCGCGTTATTTGGGTCCTTCGGTTTTTTCTTAACAGGAGAATATATGAGAAGAACACTTGCGGCTTTTCTTTCCGCCGTCTTTCTGTTTCTCTTCGGTCTCGTCATTACGAAAACCGTCGGGAGCATCAGCCATATTTACGTATATCTTGCCGTGCTTGTTCTCCCTTCCGCTTTCGCCTTGTTGATTTTATATCTGTACGGCGAAAAGGGAGAGGAGGTCAATCTCAAAGTGACGGCAACCACCCTAAAGCGGTCGGCATTTTCCTTTCTCCCTGCCCTTGCCGTTTGCCTTGCAACGTCGCTTTTGACCATCGGCGTGTTGGCACTGTTCGGAAAAGAAAAAGTCCCCACGGTGCTTGAAGGCACCCTCCTTCGGAAAATCGTATATTACGCTCTCCTCCCTGCCGTCGGCGAAGAACTTCTCTTTCGGTACATCCCTTTGCGGTATTTATCTAAGTACGGCAAAAAACTGACGCTGTTTCTTTCGGCGGCTGTCTTTGCCATATCCCACGCCGACTTCTTTACGATTCCTTACGCCTTCGTCATGGGCGTCGTTTTCATGGCGGTGGATATGACCGAAAACAGCGTTTTCCCCTCCCTCGTTTTCCATTTCGGCATCAATCTTATATCGGTTTTGTTCTCCCCCTTTAACGGCGTTTTGTGGTTTACAATCGCCTATCCTTTGACCGTTTTGTGCCTTGGCGGCGTTTGCTTCTTTATTCTGTGGAAAAAGGATAAAGTCTTCCTGACAAGCATAAAAACCGTCATTTTTGACAAAGATTCTTTACAAAAAGAGGATTTATGATTACCGATTCCGACCGTGCTTATATGAAAATCGCCATGGAACTTGCCATGGAAGCCGAAGCCGCCGACGAAGTGCCGGTGGGCGCCGTCATCGTCCGTGACGGACAGGTGATCGCCAAGGCGTGCAACACGCGTGAGCGTGACAAGACGGCGACAAGACACGCCGAGATTTCCGCCATCGAAGAGGCATGCAAAGCCCTCGGCGGATGGCGTTTGCCGGATACGACGCTGTACGTGACGATGGAGCCCTGCGTCATGTGTGCCGGTGCCGTCATCAACGCCCGGATTTCCCGCGTCGTCTTTGGCGTTCCCGATTTGCGATTCGGGGCGTTCGGTTCGCTTCTCAACGTCGCCGAGTTGCCTCTCAACCACAAAGTGACGGTCGAAGGCGGCGTTTATCAAGACGAAAACCGCGACATTCTCTCCGCTTATTTCAAAAGAAAGCGAAACAAACAAGAGAAAGCAGATTGACAATTTGACTTTCCGTTCTGTTTATGGTAAAATACCCGTATGAAAAAAGAGTATTTGGAATGCGGCATGGCGCGCTCGGCGCACGGTGTCCGCGGACTTTTCAAAACCGAAGTTTGGTGTGATTCGCCAAAAGTATTGGCAGGTCAAAAACGCGTGTTCACAGCCGCTCCCGACGGCAATTTTACAGAACACAAGGTGACCTCCGCCACCGTGGCAGGTGACATCGTCATCCTCGGCATCGAAGGGGTGGAAACCCGCGAAGACGCCGTGGCTTTTTGCCGTACCGTTTTGTATTTACATAGGGACGATATCCCGAAAAAACGCGGCGCCTATTTTCTCTCGGACGTCATAGGACTCCCCGTCAAGGACGCAGCCACCGACCGTGTGCTGGGAACGGTGAAATCCATCTTCGACGTGCCGCAGGGAAAAATGTATACCGTAGAAACGGCAAACGGCGACGTTTTGATTCCCGATTTGCCGGTATTTATCAAGAAGGTGGATCCCGATTCGTGCGTGACCGTCACGCCGATTCCCGGTATGTTTTCCGATGAGATTTGACGTTATCACCCTCTTTCCCGATATGGTTCGCGCCGTCCTTGGCGAAAGCATTATCGGTCGCGGCATTGCCGCCGGGTATTTGGATATCCGCTATCACCATATCCGTGACTACTCCAAAGACAAGCATAAAAACGTCGACGACACGCCGTACGGAGGCGGTGTCGGGATGCTCCTCACCTGTCAACCCATCGCCGATGCGGTGGAGGCCGCCAAATCCGATATCCCACAAGGAAATAAAGTCCGCACGATTTACCTCTCCCCCAAAGGGCGTCTTTTCACCCACAAAGTGGCGGAGGAACTGTCCGCCTACGACAATTTGATTTTCATCTGCGGTCACTACGAGGGCATTGACGAGAGGATTATCGACGAGTACGTCGACGAAGAAATCTCGGTCGGCGACTACGTTCTGACGGGCGGAGAACTTCCTGCCTGCATCGTGGCAGATGCCGTCGCAAGACTCGTTCCCGGCGTCCTCGATTCTGCCGAATGTTGGCAGGGCGAGTCGATAGCTTCGGGAATCCTCGAATATCCGCAATATACGCATCCCCGCGTTTTTCACGGGCGTGAGGTGCCCCCGGTGCTTCTCTCGGGAGACCACGCAAAAGTTGACCGCTTTCGTCTGGAAGCCGCCGTCGCGGTGACGAGGGAGCGCCGCCCCGACCTATTGGCTTTGCATCCCGAATACGAAGAGATGCTGAAGCCGAAAGAAAAAAAGAAGAAAAAATCGAAAGAATAACGGCATTTTTGCCAACTTTGATTGGCAAATAATACGGAAAGGAACGATATGAGTGTCAAGCATCCGAAAAAACCGAATAGCAAACGTTTGTCGCCGAGCGATTCTTTTCCGCAGTTAAAAAGACGCAAAAGACGCGTCAAACTCGCCGACGTTCTCGGCTCTACGCCGCTGCGCGTTTACGGTACGTTTTTTTTGACCTACGGCGCCTTGACGGTTTTCTCGCAACTGTTTTTATTCTTCTTGAAAACCGAAGTCAACGAAGCCGCCATTTTGAGGCCTTTGATTTGCGGTTTCGTTTTGGTCGCCTTTTCCATCCCGTTTTTTGTTTCGGGCAAACCGCTTTGGAAAATCGCCATCGACAAGCCGTTTTTCCGGTTCGTCTCGTTTGATTATTTCTGTCTTCCCCACGGTTCTTTGCACACTTCGAAGGGCATTCCCCTTTTGCTGTCGATTGTCTTCGGCATTCTCTTCTCGGTGTTCGGCTATTTCGTATCACCGTTCGTTTCGGTGATGTCCTTGCTTGGCCTTTTGATTTTGTCGTGTGCCGTCACCGCCCCCGAGATGCCGCTGTTTCTCTCGATTCTTCTCTTCCCCGTCTTTGCCCTGTTTGCCAACGGCAATCACGTGATTTGCGCGTTGCTTCTTTTCTGTTTCTTCGCGTATCTGCGAAAACTTCTGACGGGACGACGCAAAGCCGACCTGTCGCTTTACGATCTCGGATTTTTCTTATTCGGCATTTTGGTTCTCGTCGGCGGTTTCGTCACGGGCGGCGACTTCCCCGTTTCTTCGCTTATGCTCTTCCTCTTCCTTTTGATTTCGCCGCTTATCGGAAACCTTTTGACCAACTCGCGTCTATTGTCCTGCGCTTACGGTTCTTTCGTCGTCGGCTCGTTTGCCGCTTCGATTTTAACGATTTTGCGCGTGTCTTTCTCGCGCTCGCCCGACTATGAATTTCGTTTTTCCTTTGTAAAAAGTGCCGCCGACGCCCTGCTTTCCGCCACCGATACGCATTTTTACTCGGTGTATTTGATTTGCTCTATCTTCGCGTCGCTGTATTTCCTTCACGAAAAAACCACGAAGTTTTTCTTCGGTTGCAATATTACCGCCATGCTGTTGGCTCTTTTCGCCCTCTCGCTTTCGCTCGATATCTTCGTGCTTTTGGCTATCGTAGCGGCGACCTTGTTCGTTTTCATCGCCCTTGCCCCCGGACGGGCGGCGCTGCTTTGGTTGATTCCCGTTTTGCTTCTTCCCCCTGCCGTTTTGGTATTGCCGCATTTCGTTCCCGTCCTTGCCGACCGTTTGCAGGGTACGGCGCTCGACTTCGACGTGACGGCGCTTCCCACGCTTCTTCCGCTTTTGAGGGAAACCTTCTTCTTCGGGTTCGGTCAGGATTCTGCCGCCGACGTGGCGTCCGTTTCGCTTCCGTCCTTATCCCCGGGCAGCGCGTATTTGCCGATGCTGCTGAGTCTCGGCGTTTTGGCAAGCGGCGTGTTGCTTATCACCCTCTTGATGCGTCCAATCCATATGTTCCGTTTCGATTTGAAATACGGCTCCCAAAACCGCGACTACGCCGCCGTTTGCGCCTCTGCCGCCACGCTTGCCGTTTTGATTCTCGGTTTGTTCCGCTATCCTTTTTCGCAGTTGTCGGCGTTTTATCCTTTCTTCACCGTTTTTGCCATCGGTTCGGTTTCGATGACGAATTACGCCAAGGAAGTCAAGGACCGCGCGGAAGCCTCTCGCTTTCAGTCCGAGGCGACCGAGGCAGTGGCAAACGTCTATATCCAAAAACTTTGATATTCTCATAGTTTTTTTCGATAATTCACGAAAAAAAGGGTATTTTCGCCTTTATTTTTTCATTTTATTTCAAAAATCTCTTGCTTTTTCGCTTTCTCTTTGCTATACTGTGGAAGATAGATTATCTCTTAAGGAGCAGTCATATGGTTTCTCAGAAAGTAACGATTCAAAACAGTGTCGGCCTACACGCCAGACCTGCTACTTTCTTTATTCAAAAAGCAAATTCCTACCGCAGTTCCATTTGGCTTGAGAAGGACGATTGCCGCGTCAATGCCAAGAGTTTGCTCGGCGTTCTCTCTCTCGGTATCGTCAAAGGAACGACCGTGACTTTGATTGCCGACGGCGCCGATGAAGCAGCGGCTATCGAAGGACTTGCTGCCTTGATCGACGGCGGTTGCGCCGAATAAATGACATCTTCGCCTCAATAAGGCAAAATCCGTAGGAGCCCTCGTCTGAGGTTTGGATCCTACGGATTTTTGTTTCCGACGAAAAGAAAAGGAGAACGTCCGTGAACGAGTATATTTTGCGACTGCGCGACAAAGCCAACTCGCTGCCCGAAGTACCGGGCGTTTACCTCATGAAGAACGCCGACGGCAAAATCATCTACGTCGGCAAATCCAAGAAACTCAAAAACCGCGTGACGGACTATTTTGACAGTTCCCCGAAATCCGTCAAGACGCTGAAGATGGTTTCCAACGTTTTCGATTTCGACTACATCGTCTGCGATACCGAAATCGAGGCTTTGACGCTCGAAAACGTCCTCATCAAGCGCCACACCCCGAAATACAACATCAAACTCAAAGACGCCAAGTCGTATCCCTATATCAAAGTGACAAACGAAGCCTATCCGCGGCTTATCGTCACCCGTGAGAGAAAGGCCGACAAAGGACACTATTTCGGTCCCTATCCCGGCACGGCGCAGGCGTACGGTGCGCTTGAAACCGTCCGCAAAATCTTCAAGATTCCCACTTGCAAAAGGCAGTTCCCCCGCGATATCGGCAAGGAACGCCCCTGCCTCTACTTGGCGATGGGACGTTGCGTCGGCATTTGCACGGGCGGCGTTGACCCCGAGGAATACCGCGCCCTCGTCAAGAGTGCGGAGGAAGTGTTATCGGGACACATCGGCTCTGCCGTAGCACAGCTTGAAGCCGAAATGATTGAGGCCGCCGAGGCGATGGAATTTGAAAGAGCCGCCGCCAAGCGCGACAGCATCGCGGCACTGCGCGGTCTTCTCGAAAAGCAAAAAGTGGCAAGCGACGTCAAAATCAACCGCGACGTGTTCGGTCTTTTCCTATCGGACGGGGTCGGGGTGCTCTCGCTCCTTTCGGTGCGCGACGGCGCCGTGGTTTCCAAAAAAGAATTTATCCTCTCGGGCGCCGAACTCACCGAAAATGAAGACGCCCTTTCGCTCATTGCGGATTATTACGACGGCGGCGTGCCGATTCCGAAGGAAATCATCCTCGACTTTTCTTTGACCGAGGAGGATACCGAACTTCTCTCGGAGTATCTGTCGCTTTGCGGCAATCACAAAGTGACCGTCAAAACGCCGGAGCGTGGCGAAGGACGCAAACTCTGCGATTTGGCACTGGAAAACGCCAAGGAAGCGGCAAGACAGTACCGTTTGACCGACGAGAGGGAAAACAAAAGCCTTTTGCGCTTGCAGACGCTGCTCGGTCTTTCGGAACTGCCGAGGCGCATAGAGGCCTACGATATTTCCAACATCGGCAACGAGGCCATCACGGCGTCGATGGTGGTGTCGGTAAACGGCAAACTGCAAAAATCCGACTACCGCCTTTTCACCGTCAAAACGACAAACGGTGCCGACGACTACGGCTCCATGCGTGAAATCCTGACGCGAAGACTGTCACACGTCGGGGACGGTTCGCCCTCTCTCGGCGATGCGCCGGGGTTGATTCTTCTCGACGGCGGTGCCACCCACGTCGGCGTCGGCAAAGCGGTGCTCGCGTCGCTCGACATGGACATTCCGATCTTTGGCATGGTCAAAGACGACTTTCACAAAACCCGCGCCATCACCGACGGAGAACACGATATTTCCATTGCACAAGAGACGCTTGTCTACAACTTTGTTTACATTTTACAGGAAGAAGCGCACCGTTTTGCCGTCAAGAATTCGCAAGGCAGTAAGACGAAGACGCTGACGCACTCGACGCTCGAACGCATCGAAGGCATCGGTCCTGCCAAGGCGCGCAAAATTCTCAAAGCCATGCCGCTCGGCGACGTCAAACGCGCCGACGTGCAGGCTCTCAAAAACGTGCCCGGCATTTCACAGACGGACGCAGAAAACATTTATCACTGTTTTCACAAAGGATAACGTATGAAAATCATCACGGGAACTGCCAAAGGAAAAACGCTCCTCACGCTTGAAGGCGAAGCCACGCGGCCGACCTCCGAGCGCATCAAAGAGGCGATTTTCTCCTCCATACAATTCGATATCGAAAACCGCGTGGTGCTGGACTTGTTCGGCGGTTGCGGACAACTCGGACTCGAGGCGCTCTCCCGCGGGGCTGCCTCCTGTATGTTCGTGGATGCCGCGCAAGACGCCATGGCCATCATCAAAAAAAACGCCGAGAAGACGGGCTTCTTCGGACAGTCGCGCTTTCTCGTATCCGACTACCGCAACTATATTCGCAAAGCGGCGGGGGACTACCGCTTTGACCTCGTCTTTCTCGACCCGCCTTACGCCATGTCCTGTTGCGTTGACGCGCTGTCGCGCTTGGTGAAAGCCGATATGCTTTTGCCGGGGGCGCTCGTCGTCATGGAAAGCGGCACCGAAGACACCGATCTATCGAAAACCCCTCTCAAAACCCTATTTGAAGTGCGGAAATCCCAAAGATACGGCAAAAAAACGGCAGTGGATATTCTGCTTTTCAAGGGAGGAACTCTCACATGAAAGTGATTCTTCCCGGGTCATACGACCCCGTGACACTCGGGCATCTTGACATCATCCGCCGGGCATCCGAACAATACGACGAGGTGTTCGTCGTCATCTTCAAAAACCCCGACAAGACCTGTCATTTTTCCACCGAGGACCGGGTGCGCATGCTGCTGTTGGCGACGGAGGCGTTTGACAACGTTTTGGTGAGCGAATCCGACGGTCTCGTTATCGATTATATGAGAGAACACGGCATCGACAAAATCGTCAAGGGCTACCGAAACGAAAAAGATCTTACCTACGAAAAAGTGCAAGCGGACTATAATCTTTCCCACGGCGGATACGAGACGGAATACCTCAAAAGCGACGACCGCTTTGCCGGTATCAGCTCGACCTTGGCGCGGGAAAAACTCGATAGGGGCGAAAGTCTCGCGGGCATTTTACCCCCCGCGGTCGTTTCTTATATAAAAAATCATTGACAAAAACTTCGCACACGCGTATAATATTGTATTATTTATATGCCACCGTAAAGGATAGGACAAAATGAAAGAAAAAATCGAAGCATTGAAACTGCGGTTTGAAGAAGAACTGAAAACCGCCGCGACCGAAGAAGCCATTGAGGCTCTGCGTATCGCATTTCTCGGCAAAAAAGGTGCCGTCGCCGAACTGATGACGGGACTGCGCGACGTAGCGGACAAGCGTGAAGCGGGTCAGCTCATCAACGAGTTTAAGACCGCCGTTGAAACCGAACTCTCCGCCGCTGCCGCCGCCCTCAAGGAAGCCGCTCTCAAAGCGGAAATCCGCAGTGCCAAAAAACTCAACCCCTCTCTGCTTGCCAAACGCGAATTCGGCTCTTACCACCCGATTACGCTTGCCACCCGTGAGGTTGAAGAGGTCTTTGCCGGCATGGGCTTTACCGTCGAGGATTACGCCGAAGTCGTGGACGACTACGAGTGCTTCGAGGCTCTCAATATTCCGAAGCATCACCCGGCACGCGATATGCAGGACACCTACTATCTCGAAAACGGTCAGCTTCTCAAGACGCAGACCTCTGCCGCGCAGAACGCCATCATGAAGAAGTACGGCGCGCCTCTTCGTGCGATTTTCCCCGGCCGCTGCTTCCGCAACGAGTCGACCGATGCCTGCCACGAAAACACCTTCTTCCAGATGGAAGGCATGATGATCGACGAGAATATCTCGATTTCCAACCTCATTTACTTTATGAAGACGATGCTCTCCGAAGTTTTCAAGCGCGATATCAAAGTCCGCCTTCGTCCCGGTTTCTTCCCGTTTGTCGAACCCGGCTTTGAACTCGACATCAACTGCCTCATTTGCGGCGGTGTCGGCTGTCCTTCCTGCAAAAACTCCGGCTGGCTCGAACTTTGCCCCTGCGGCATGATTCACCCGAACGTCCTCAAAGCCGGCGGCATTGATACCGAGAAGTACACGGGCTTTGCCTTCGGTCTCGGTCTTACCCGTCTTGCCATGATGAAATACGGTGTCAAAGACATCCGCGATTTCAACAGCGGCAACCTCAAATCCCTTTCGCAATTCGAATCACTGTAAGGAGGCGGCAGAATGTTTCTTTCTATGAACTGGATCGGAGATTATGTCGATTTCTCCGGACTTGATAAAAAACAACTCATCAAAAACTTCACCCTTTCCACCGCGGAAGTGGAAGACATTTACGTAAAAGGCGAAGACACCTATGGCGTTATCGTCGCCGAAATCGCTTCGGTCGAAACGCATCCGAATTCCAAAAAACTTCACCTTCTCAAAGTCAACAACGGCAAAGAACTCGTTGACGTCGTCTGCGGTGCTCCCAACGTCAGAGTCGGTATGCACGTGGCGTTCGCCACCGAAGGCGGATGCGTCGGCGGTCATCCCATCAACACCGCAACGGTCGCCGGTTTCGTTTCCCACGGTATGTGCTGTTCCAAAGCCGAACTCGGCATCAGCGACGACAACTCCGGCCTTTTCGAGATTACCGACGATATTCCGCTCGGCACCGATATCAAAACGGTGTACGATATGGACGATATCATCTTTGAAGTGGATAACAAATCCCTCACCAACCGTCCCGACCTTTGGGGTCACTACGGTATTGCCCGTGAGTTTGCCACCATCACCAAGCGTCCTTTGAAGCCCTTGACGCTTGCCGACCTCACGAAATACGACGCCCTTCCCGAAGTGGGCGTCAACGTCAAGGCAACCGACCTCGTTTACCGCTATACCGCACTCAAAGTGCAGAACATTCAAAGAAAAGAGAGTCCTGTCAATATGCAGATTCGTCTTTTCTACTGCGGCAGCCGTCCCATCAATTTCCTTGCCGACCTCACCAACTACGTGATGATGGAACTCGGTCAGCCGATGCACGCTTTTGACAACCGCAAGGTGGACAAAATCGAAGTGCAGACGTTCCCCGAAGAATTCACTTTCAAAACCCTTGACGGCACAGACCGCAAGATTGACGACAAGATGCTGATGATCACCTCGGGTAACGTTCCCGTTGCCATCGCCGGCGTCATGGGCGGCGACGCCTCCAAGATTGAAGACGACACCGACAGCCTGCTGCTGGAAAGTGCCACCTTCGACGGCGTTTCGGTCAGAAAGACGACGACGAGACTCGGTCTTCGCACCGACGCGTCGATGCGTTACGAAAAGATGCTCGACCCCGAGCTTTGCAAGACCGCGACGGCGCGCCTTCTCGCTATTCTTCTTCAAAACGACAAGGACGTCAAGGTCGTATCCAAGTTTACGGATGCGTACGTGCGTCACTATGAAACCGTCGTCATCGACTTTGACAAGAAGTTCGTTGACCGCTATACCGGCATTGATATCACCTCCGACGCCATCGAGGACACCCTCACCCGTCTCGGCTTCGGCGTGGAAAGAAACGGCGACGCGTTCCGCGTAACGGTTCCCTCCTTCCGTGCCACCAAGGACGTCACCATCAAAGCCGACATCATCGAAGAAATCACCCGTATTTACGGCTACGATAACTTTGAGATTTCCACGTCTCTCGGCGCTCTGCATCCCGTTTTGAAAGAGAAAGAGCAGTCCGAAGAGGGCCGCATGAAGGATATCCTCGTCAAGAGTTACCGTATGCACGAAGTGCATTCTTACATTTGGTCGGACACCGCCAAGAACCGCGAACTCGGCATTGAAACGCCCGAGAACGTGCGCATCATCAACGCGCAGACGCCGGAGCATCAATACCTGCGTGTTTCCATGATTCCGACTTTGCTTTCCTTCGTGAAAGAGAATAAATCCTACGCCGATGCGTACGGCCTTTTCGAAGTCGGTCACACCGTCGAAGGTCTCAAAGAAAACGGCTACTGCCTCGAGAAGAAGAAACTCGGCGCCGTCTTCTTTGCCCGCCGCGAAAGTGCCGACGTGCTCTTTATGAAAGCGCGCGACGCCGTGCTCGAAATCGTCGGGGACATTCTCCATAAGGACGTGACTTTTGAACGTACCGACGCTGCTTTTGACTTTGAACATCCGGCAAACGCCTTCTCTATCGTCGTGGACGGCAACGCCATCGGACGTCTTTCGATGCCCTATCCTACCGTCCAAAACGCCATCGACAAGAAAGCCGCTATCGCTTTCTTTGAGATTTCGCTTCCCGCTTTCTCGGCACTTGCCGTATCCCCGAAAAAATACAAAGAACCCTCGAAGTTCCCGGCTATCGATATCGACCTCACCTTTAACGCCCTTGACCTATCCGCCGTTCGTTTCGACGACGTTGTCAAAACGGCGAAAGCGGCAGCCGGCGAGGTGCTCTCCGACGTGAAGATGCAGGACATTTACGAAGGCGAAGGCGCCACCGCCCTCACCGTCCGTTTCTCCTTTATCTCTGCCGAGCGTACCCTCTCGAAACAAGAGTTGACACCGGCAACGGACGCCATCATTGCGGCGCTTTCCGCGCAAGGATTGGTCTTCAAAGTAAATTGACGTTTACATTTTGATATCATTTTGAGTAAATCCTCTGTTTCTGACAGGGGATTTATTCTGTTTTCCAAGAAAAGAGGCAAACCATGTTACAATTAAAAAACATTACCAAAGACTACTATCTGTCGTCCGAGACCGTCAGCGCTTTGCGCGGGGTTTCCATCTCGTTTCGCAAGCGGGAATTCGTCTCTATCCTCGGTCCTTCCGGCTGCGGCAAGACGACGCTTTTGAATATCATCGGCGGACTTGACCACTACACCACGGGCGACCTTGTCATCGCCGGCAAAAGCACCAAGTTTTTCCGCGACAAAGACTGGGACGTTTATCGCAACCACCGCATCGGTTTTATCTTTCAAAGTTATAACCTCATTCCCCATCAGACGATTCTCGGCAACGTGGAACTTGCTCTGACTATCGCGGGATACCCGAAAGAAGAGCGCGTGCGCCGCGCCAAGGAAGCCCTCGACCGCGTCGGCCTTGCGGGCATGTACAACAAGCGCCCGAACCAACTCTCGGGCGGTCAGTGCCAGCGTGTCGCCATCGCACGTGCCCTCGTCAACGACCCCGAAATTCTCTTGGCGGATGAACCGACGGGTGCCCTTGACACCGTCACGTCGGTACAAATCATGAATTTGATTCGCGAGATATCCGGCGAGCGCCTCGTCATCATGGTCACCCATAACCCCGAGCTCGCCGAACAATATTCCTCGCGTATCGTGCGTCTGCTCGACGGCAAGGTCGTGGAGGATTCCAATCCCTACTCTGCCGACGAGGAAGCGGCGGAAAGCAAAGGCCTTTTGGCAGAAAGGCGCGAAGCCGAAAGGCAAGCCGTCCTCGAAGCCGCCAAGTCCGGCAAGCGCGCCGTCAATGCCGGCAAGGAAAAAGCGAAGATGTCGCTCTTCACCGCTTTCCGTCTGTCGGCAAAGAATCTTTTGAGCAAGCGCGGCCGTACCGCGATGGTCGGCTTTGCCGGCTCTATCGGCATCATCGGCATCGCCCTCGTTTTGGCATTTTCCGCCGGTATCAAAGGCTACGTTGCCTCGATGCAGGACGATATGCTCTCCGGAAACCCCGTGACGATTTCCGAAACCTCTCTCGATTTCAACGCCATTTCGGATATGATGAATAACGAAGAGAAAATCGAAATCATCAAAAATCCCAACCGCGTATATATCAATTCCACCGTCGAATATCTCGCCAAGATGAACAAGAACGTCAACTCGATGATCGTCAAAAACGACCTCACCGAGGATTACGTCAACTACGTCAAGGCCATGCCCAAAGAAAACTACGCCGCCATGCTCTTGGATTACGGCATGGATATGACGGTTTCTCTCTACACCGGTTTTGCGACCGAAAAAGGCGGAGAAGAAGAGTCGGTTTCCATCCACCGTTTGACGAGCATCTATACGTCCATCCTCGCCGAAACGGATTTCAAGGACTACGCCTCTTACGTTTCGACCTTGGCGCCTTCTTTTAAACAGGCACCGAACAATTCCGAATATCTTTCTTCACAGTACGACGTTTTGGCAGGCACCATGGCGACGGAAAAAGACGAAGTAATGCTCGTTTTGAACAGTGAAGAAGAACTCTCCGACCTGCTTCTTGCGCGGCTCGGGTTCTATGCACAGGACGAATTTCTCGCTATCGTCGACAAGGCGGGTAACAAGGAATACGACGAGTCGCTCTACCGTGATTCCTTCAGCTACGACGAACTTCTCGGCAAGACCTTCGTTTACTATCCGAACGACGCGCTCTTTACGGTGAGTGAAGGCGGATTGATGACTACCGTCACCTACCATAGCCAAGCCGACACCGTGACGAACAAGGACGGCGCCGTCACCCTGAAAGTAACGGGTATTCTCCGTCCCAAGGAGAACGTCTCCTACGGTTCTTTGTCCTCCGGCATCTATTACACCGAGGCTTTGACCGACTACATTCTCGACTATAACAAAGACTGCGCTTTCTTTACGTTTTTGCGTGACGAAACGAAATCGGCGGCACTTGCCATGTCGATGTACCGCGTTTCCTA
Organism: Clostridiales bacterium UBA1740; assembly: GCA_002315715.1. Taxonomy (GTDB): domain Bacteria; phylum Bacillota; class Clostridia; order Oscillospirales; family CAG-272; genus UBA1740. The sequence goes on from DCHY01000044.1 coordinate 16,886, forward strand.
CAGTTATGATTACACCTTTGAGGGCGTCACCAAGACCGCCCAAGCACAGGTAGGCCCCAGCCTTTCGAGCACCGATATGCTCTCAAGTTACACCTCAGGGGGCGGTATGAGCGGCACGGGCGGTAAGGGCGGCACCGCTTCCCTCTTTGACACCGCCGCTTTGCGCGAAAAGATGATTCGTCTGCTCGGCGGCAACAACGTTGCCAACGATATTTCGATTTACCCCATTTCCTTTGAAGCCAAGGATTTGGTCACCGAATACCTTGACAAATGGAACGGCGAAGAAGACGTAAGCATCGGAGAGACGACCGTCGCCGCGGCAGACCGTGCCGAGGTGAAATACGCCGACACGCTCTCGCTCGTCATCAACCTCATCAACACCTTTATTGACGTCGTTTCCTACGCACTTATCGCGTTTACCTCGGTTTCTCTCGTGGTTTCGACCATCATGATCGGCATCATCACCTACGTTTCGGTAGTGGAACGCATCAAGGAAATCGGCGTTATCCGCTCCCTCGGCGGCAGAAAACGCGACGTTTCGCACCTCTTCAACGCCGAAGCTTTGATGATAGGCACCCTGGCAGGCGTCTTCGGCATCGCGATGACGTATCTGATCTCCGCCATCGTCAACACGATTCTTTATCCCTTGATTCACGTGCGCAACATCGCCGCTCTCCCCGTTCCACAGGCGATTGCCCTCATTCTTCTCAGCATTCTTCTCACTTCCGTTTCCGGCTTGATTCCCGCGCGCAGTGCCGCAAAAAAAGATCCCGTCGTGGCTTTGCGTACCGAATAAGCGAGATAGACCGCCGGGACGGGCGAATTTGCCCGATGAGAAAAACTTGCTTAAAATTTAAAAAAAGTCTTGCTTTTTGATAGACTCTATGCTATAATAGCACTTGTCAAATTATGAAAAAACAAAATACCGTAATTTTTACGGGATTTGGGAGGTATTAAAATGGCTAAATGCAGCATCTGCGGTAAAGGCGTTGTTTTCGGACATAACGTTTCTCACTCTAACCGCAAGACCAACAGAACCTGGAAGCCTAACATCCGCAAAGTCAAAGCGGTTGTTGAAGGTCAGCACCAGACTGTTTGTGTTTGCTCCCGTTGCCTTCGCTCCGGGAAGATTGAGCGTGCTTAATCCGTCATGAGAAAAGGGGACGACAAAGTCCCCTTTTTATTTTCCTTCTTTCTTTTGCCGAAGCGACGAAAACGTTTTGGTTAAGATACAAAAGACCGGCAAAAGAAGAAGCCCGAGAATGCCGAACAGCGAGTAGCCGACGTAAAGAAACAAGAGCGAAAGCAAGGGATGCACTCCGAGGGAGCGGCCGACGATTTTCGGCTCCGCAAACTGTCGCATCACCTCGTGAAGCAGATATAAAACCAAAAGTCCGAAGCCCAAAGCACGGTTGGCGAAAAACACGTCGTAAAGCCCCCACGGGATAAGGACGGTGCCGACGCCGATGACGGGCAACAGGTCTAACAGCGCGATGATAAGCGCCAAAAAAAGCGGCGATTCCACGTGCAAGATCCAAAGTCCGAGTGCCGTAAACGCGAAGGTCAAAAGCATCAGTTTGAGATAGGAAAACAGGTAAGGAAAAAACACTTTTTCGACGTTGCCGTACGCGGCAGACAATGCGGAATATACCTTTTTTGGCAATATTTCTTTCGCTTTTTCTTTGATTTTTTCATAATCCCACGCAAAATAGGCGCATCCGAGAAACACGACGGGTAAAAAGAGCAGAATCCTCGGAATCTCGCCTGCCGCATTGGTTACGAACACCGTTGCGCGCGAGAGCAGTTCTTGCGAGGCGGCGGCGATGGCGTCTTCCAAGCGGAGAAGCAATTCGCCGAGAGGTCCCTCCTCTTTCGTTTTTCCAAGCGGATGACAAAAAAAGCCGAACACGGCGTCGAGATTTTCGGGATTGGCAAGTTGCGAGAAAAAGCGCGTGGCTTCAACGTACAAAGCGCGAAGCAAAATGAATAGCGCGAAAAACAAAATAAACAACGACAAAAGGGATAAACAAAGCCGCCAAATCCTTTGTTTTCCGCCAAACTTTTTTTGAAAAAACGAGGCGGCGGGATTTACCAACAATACCGTGCCGAAAGCCGCAAGAAACGGCAAAATTGCCCGTAAGGCATAGCGAAAAAACAAATACAAAAGAGCAAAAAGCCCGGCGAACGTGACGCTCATATAGGCGTATCGCTTGTATTTTTCGGTAGTCATACGGTCACCTCTTTTGTCTTTATTATAATCTTACTCACGCATAATTATGTAAAGGAGATATACTTATGGTAAAAATCGAAATGGAAAACGGCAGCGTAATCGAGATTGAACTCTATCCTGAGTATGCGCCGAAAACGGTCGAGAACTTTGAAAATTTGGTGAAGAGCGGATTTTACGACGGTCTTACCTTTCACCGCGTCATTCCCGGCTTTATGATTCAGGGCGGAGACCCCGAGGGCACCGGCATGGGCGGCAGCGGCAAGAATATCGTCGGCGAATTTGCCGCAAACGGTCACAAAAACGACCTCAAGCACACCCGTGGCGTCATTTCCATGGCGCGCGCCATGAATCCCAACTCGGCATCCTCGCAATTCTTCATCATGCACGCCGATGCGCCGCATCTTGACGGTTCCTACGCCGCCTTCGGCAAGGTCGTTTCGGGCATGGAAGCAGTCGATGAGATCGCCGCCATTCCCACCGATTTCCGCGACAGACCGAAAATCGCCGTGAGAATGAAAAAAGTAACGATCGTTTAAGACTCGACAAAAAAGGAAGGAGAGGGGAACCTCTCCTTTTCTTGACTTTAAGCAGTTTTTCTTTTATAATAAAAGAAACAAAACAAAGGAGACGGTGACGTGCTACTGATTCATACATCCGACACCCATTTACATGCTTCCCTTTCGGCGTCGCATTTGTCCCCCGAAAAGGCGAGCGAGCGGCGCCGCGAACTGCTCAGCACCTTTCAGCGATTGGTGGATGCTGCCGTCGCGCGCGGCGTTTTCGGCATTCTTATCGCCGGCGATCTTTTCGATACCGAGACCGTGCCGAAAAGCGTCATGAAAAACGTGGCAAATCTCATGGCCTCCCACCCGGAAATTGCTTTTTACTATCTTCCCGGCAACCACGAAAAAGAGACGTTTTTGCCGCTTTGCAAGGGGCTTCAAAACTTCTATTCGTTCGGCGAAACTTTCAAAACCTACACCTTAGAAGAGGGAGTCACCGTCAGCGGACGCAGCGTAATTTCCCCCGAGGCGTGGGGAGAACTTTCCCTGTCCCCGAATACCTACTCTATCGTCATGCTCCACGGCGACGTGGCAAACAAAACGGCGGAACACACCGTCGGTCTTGACGATGCGGCGGCGGTGGGAGTGTCCTATTTGGCGCTCGGTCACTATCATTTCTTCCGCGATATGCCGTTATCAAACGGCGGCGTCGCCGTGTATGCGGGCACGCCGGAAGGGCGCGGCTACGACGAATCGGGCGAAAAAGGGTACGTTCTTATCGACACCGACAAACGTTCGTATCAGTTTGTGCCTTTTGCCAAACGGCGCATTTTCGATATGGAACTGGACGTCTCGTCTGCCGAGAGCGACACCGATATTTTGGCGCTCACGGAAGCGGCGCTCAAAGACAAAAGACGTGAAGACCTCATCCGTATTCGCCTATCCGGCACCCATCCTTTGGGCTTTTCGCCCGACGCTTTGCTCGTCAAAGCCCACTTTGAGAGGGGTTTTTACGCTTTTGAGGTCAAAGATGAGACACATCTCAAAATCAATCCCGAAGACTTTCGCTATGACCGCTCCCTCAAGGGCGAGTTTATTCGCTCGGTTCTTGCCGACGATACTCTCGACGCGCAAACCAAGGAAGCCGTCCTCGCCAAGGGGCTTTCGGCTCTGACGGGAGGTATCGTATGAAACTGATTTCTTTAACGGTCGGCCGGTTCGGCAAGCACGAAAACCTACATATGGATTTTTCGGGCGGACTTGATTCTTTTTGCTTCCCCAACGGTTGGGGAAAATCCACCCTCCTTGCTTTTCTCAAGGCGATGTTTTACGGATTCGTCAACGACCGCGCCAAAGACGTGGTGGAAAACGACAGAAAACATTATATGCCCTGGGGTTCTGAGTCCTCCCAAGGACAGATCGTTTACGAAGTATCCGGCAAAGTATACCGTCTTGAGAGAACCTTCACCCAAAAAGCGAGCAGCGACACGGCACACCTTTTCGACGAAGCAACGGGAAGCGAAATCCCCTGCCCTTCCTGCCTCGGTGAAGAACTGTTCCGCATTGACGCCGACGGTTTCGAACGCACCGTTTTTCTCTCCGAAAGTTGGCTTCGCGGCAAGAACGAAAACAAATCGGTGGCGGCGCGCTTTGCCGACCTCTCGGGTGTCGAGGGGGATATGGGAAGTGTCGACGATGCGATTGTCAAGTTAGAGAAAGAACGAAAAAACCTCTTCAAAAGCGGCGGTCACGGATTGATTGGGGATTTGACGGCAAGACAAACGCAACTGCGCTGTGACCTTTCAGCCCTCCAAGAAGAAATGAAAAATCTCGGCGCACTGGAGCATGAGTTAGACTCAAAAACCGCACAAAAAGAAGAAAAACAAAAACAACTGTTATCTCTCGAAGAAGAATACAAAAAACTGCCGCCGAAAGACAAAAGGCAACAACTTCAAACGGAAATTGAAAGAGAAAAAGCACGTACCGAGCAAAATCGCCGCACCCTTCAAAATGCCAAGGCGTTTCTCGGTGAAGATGCGCCGACGCTTGAGGATATCCGCAAGATAGAGGAAATAGCAAGACAATCGCAAGAGGCAAAAGCCAAAGCCGATGCGCTCTCAAAATCCGACGAAAAAGGCGAGAACCTTCCCGCGGCTTTTCTGTCGGTAACCGAAGAGAAGTTAACTAAGATGAAGGAAAACGCCGAAGTTTCAAAGAATCTTCCCCTTTTGCTATTGCTTGGAAATCTTGCGTCACTTGGCGTATTTTTTGCGATATTCCTGCCTTTTTGTAAACCTTTATTTGCTATTATCGGAGTTATTGCCGCTTTGGCGGTTGCCGCCGTTTTCTACTATCTCGTTTTATCCAAACGATTTACCGCCAAAAAAGCGCTTGATGCGTTTCTTTCGTCGCTGTCCGAAGGCAATGAAAAACGCAAAACGCTCGCCGAGGCGGAAAGCGCCTATCGCGCTTATCAAACGGCAAAAGATACCGCCAAGGCGCAAAACGAGGAGATTGCCAAATACGAGTCCGTCGCGCTTTGTAAAGAGGCCGAAAAGAATGCCTTTCTTTCCAAGTTTCCCATTGCAAAGGACGATCTCTATCCCCTCGATACCGTCCGCCAACACATTCTCGAGGTGTCGGCGCTCACCGCTACCGTTGCCGAAAGCGACAAGCACATTGCCGTTTTGAGTGCAGAGGCATCCTCGGACGTCTTTGTCCTTGCCGAACGGATCTATGCCGACCTCGACCAAAAGCGCGAAATTCTGACCTCCGAAATTGCCGCGCTTTCCAAAGAGTTGACGGTCCTTTCGACGAAAATCGACGCCTTTGACGATTTGCAAAACCGCAAAGAAGCGGCAGAGGTGGCGCTTGTCGATTTGGAAACCGAAATTGAGCAAAAAAACAAAGACCTTGACGTCAATTACAAGACGCAGAACTATCTCAAAGCCGCCGCCGATAAGCTCACGGCCATGTACATCGGTCCGACCAAAAAGGCGTTTTCCGATTTGATGCGCGAAGTTGACGGTGAGGGGATTTACAATCTCACGACGTCTTTTGAAATCAGCAAGCAAGAATGTGCCATCACTCACAAAGCGGAAGAATACAGCCGCGGTATGCGGGATCTATACGACTTCGTTTTGCGTCTTTCTCTCAACGACGCCCTCTACACCGACGAAAAGCCGTTTTTGCTTCTCGATGACCCGTTCTTGGCGCTGGACGATGCGCACTTTGGCAAAGCGGCAAAGATTCTCAAAGTCCTCTCAAAGACCTATCAGATTCTCTATTTCACCTGCACCGAAAAACGAAAAATCGGCTAACGTCAGTCGTTTTCCAAGCAAAAGCCCCCGACCTGTCGGGGGCTTTTGTGTTACGGGGAGGGATGACCGTCTCTTTTCCGAGGGTCATCGCTCTGTTCTTCTCTTTTTCTCTTCTCTCGAACAATCTTTTGCTCTTGTTTTTTGTTTCAAAAAGTATGATTTTTCATACTTGTAGGTTTTTTCATACTATTCTATTGACTTTTTTCTCGGATTCCCCTACAATAAAAGTATGAAATTTCATACTTGTAGGTATTTTCATACTTCGCTATTTTCTTCTTTGATTTTTTCAGCGAGAAGGAACGGCAAGGGACTTTTCTATTTTGCTCAAATAGAGACTTTTCTCGGATAATAGTTTTGGAATAAAAGTATTGGATAGAAGTTTTGCAATGGAAATTCCGGGATAGAAAGGTTTGAGAAGAAAATTTGGGACGGAAACTTTGGATAGCAGTTTTGAGGCAGAAGCTTTGGATAGCAGTTTTGGGACAGAAGTTTTGAATAGTCATTTTGAGACAGAAGTTTTAGATAGTCATTTTGAGACAGACGTTTTGAATAGTAGTTTTTGGGTAGAAGCACTAAATGGAAGTTATGGATAGAAGTTTCTTATTTGAGTAGACGCTTTTGAATAGAGACATTCATTTTTATATGATAAGACAAAAAACGGAGGATTTTATGAGAAAAAGAATCAAAAGAAACGACGAACGGTGCGGCGTCACCGTCAAAATCGGCGAAAAGGGGCAAATCATTATACCGAAGCAGATGCGCGATATGTTCGGGCTGAATCCCGGGGACACGATCGTCGTGCTCGCAGATCCTGCGCGCGGCATCGCCATTCCGCCGAAGCGTACCTTTGCCGACTGGATCGGCAAAATGATTGCCGAAGGAACGCTGGACCCTGCCGCCATCAACGAAGCCGATAAAAAAGAGGCGAATTCCAAATGAATGACGTATTGACCGTTCGGGGACTTTGCAAAAACTACCCGGCTTTTTCGCTTTGCGACGTGTCTTTCTCGGTCGAGAAAGGCTCGATCACCGGATTTATCGGACGCAACGGCGCCGGAAAAACGACGACTCTGAAGTCCATTCTCGGTCTTTGCCGAAAAGACCGAGGCGAGGTTTATTATTTCGGATTGCCCTTTTCCGAGAATGAAAGCTACATCAAACAGCGCATCGGCTATGCCGGGGGGGCTGTCAACTACTACCCGAGAAAGAAAATCAAAGATATCGTTGCCATCACGAAATCCTTTTACGAGCACTTTGACGACGGGCTTTTTTCGACGTATCTTAAGAAGTTTTC
>DCHY01000011.1 GCA_002315715.1 Clostridiales bacterium UBA1740
AATAGACGCCGCCACTCAATTCCATATTGCCGTCATTGTCCCGGATCAGTTCAAGCCCCAGCACATTTTCATAAAACGAAAGTGCCTTCGCACAGTTCTTAACTGTTACAAGTGTTCCCCTATATCTCATTTTTGTCTCCCTCCAAAGTAAAATTTATTTTTGTACCGAATATTAAAGCGCATGCCCGCCGGACACCTTTATAACATTTCCCGTAAGCATTCTTGCCTGCTCACTTGCCAAGAACAGAATTGTTTCGGCGATATCTTCCGGCCGAATTAATTTTCCCATCGGTATCAAGGGCAAAACGGCTTTTTCCAGTTCATCGTCAATCCAACCTGTTTGAGTCGGCCCGGGCGCAACTGCGTTTACCGTGATTCCGTATTTTCAGACTTCCATAGCGATACTTCGTGTCAGAGCCTCCAGCGTTAAATATATTAGTTCTGTCGTTTGCTTTTCACGGTTTTACAAGAAGCAATCAGCATAACACGAATGGAGGTGCATTGTTCGTTTAAGTTTTTATACGTCTCTTCATCTATGTAATGTGTGAGGAAAAGAAGCTCAAGCCAATAACCTGTTTCACTTGCTTCTTTCAGCGCAATTGATACCACCTTCCTACAAATTAATACCATATTAAAGGAAGAAAATCAATGATGTCGCCGACTTTGTCGGCTAATGATGTTTCTTCGCTTTGCGCCGAAATGATGTTGTTCGCTCCGCTCACAATGATGCGATGTTTGCCCTTATGCCCCGCAGGGCGCATCATCAGCGAAGCGTCATCATACCCCATAAGGGTACATCACTTGCCCGATAGGGCAAACATCATTCAAAAAAGTCCCTTTTGTCAAACGACAAAAGGGACTTTTTTGTTGGCTGCGGAACCAGGATTTGAACCCAGACATACAGAGTCAGAGTCTGCTGTGCTACCATTACACAATTCCGCAATGCTTTCTTTCGTAGCAGGGACTATTCTATCACACCGTTCTTCTTTTGTCAATACTTTTTCCCGTATTTTTTAGACTTTCGACAGACTTTTTTCGACGCGGAAGAGAAAAAGAACGGGCGCACGTGGGTGCGCCCGTGAAGCATTTAATCTTCGTCTTTTTCTTCTTTATAAGCTTCTTCGTCGAGTTCGTCACAGAATTCGTCGCCGTGCTGATAACTGTCAGAACCGGCAGCGCTCGTAAAGGAGTATTCTTCATCGTTGATATCGTAAAAATGTCCGGTCACGTCAAGGGCACGTGCCGCCTTGCAAAATACGTCCAAAAATTCTTCCGGTGCAAAGTCGGAAACTTCCACGCCGATTTCATCGTTGGTGAAGACGACGGAAGTTTCTTCGTCGTCGGCACAGGCGGAATAACCGTCGTCGGGGACGATATAATCGGAAGGAATTTCAAAGAAATCGTCAAGTTCTCCCGACTTTAAGAACTTAACAAAACGTTTCAGTTCGGATTTTAAACCCTCGAGCGTAATTTCAAAATACAGTTCTTCATTCAAAAACATAGGCATCCTCACAGGTTAACTGGTTAGTGCAATAGAGTATAGCACAGCCCTATATGGTTGTCAACCTTTTTTCGTTTTTTGTTTGAGATTTTGTGTCAGTATATTGTATGTGACGCTTCGACATTTGCTACGGCAAAAGAAAACTCAGCCCTTCTTGACGCTTTTTTTCTTCTTCATAAACAGTTGCCGTCTGAAAAGAAGAAGGTTCATCACCACAAAGGAAGCCAAAATGATGACGAAAGTCCAAAACGGCTGTTGCGGCGCGAAAGTGCCGAGGAACATCATGGGAAAACCGAAGACGATGGCGGGCAAATTTTGATAAACGAGGTTTTCGGCAACCGGCGACTTAAAATCGGGATCGATTTCACGAAGCAATACGATACCCGTGCTTGCCGTGCCCGTCAGCATTCCGTACATGGCGAGAAACTGTTCTTCGGAATAGTTGGGAAAACACTTTTTTGCCACGAAGCGGTTGTAGAAGAAGGTGGAAAAAGCGCCGATGACGCAGAGAATCATAAGAATCAGCCAGTATTGTTTGATAAAGTCGATGCGAATGGCGGCAATGCCCGCTACGATCATTAAATCAAAGAAGAAACCGCTGATACGTTTCATTAAGAAGGGGTTGATGTATTCTTTCTTCACAATGCCGAAACGGCGCAAAAGGTTCAAACAGCCCATGACGGCAGTGGCAAACAAAACGCCGAAGAGGAAGTTGAATCCGTAGAGAACCGACTGCAAACCGGGAATCAGAGAACCCAAGAATTTCATAAAGAGGTAGGTGATAAGATACGTGGAGAGGACGATGCCGACTTGGACCGTAAGTTTATCAATACTGCCGTTCATCGGTATTTCGTCTTTGCCTTGAATATCACGAGGCGCAAACTTTTCGGCTTTTTCTTCGGTCTGCTTGATATTGTACTTGCGGCGAAGGAAAGAAAGATAAATCACACCGCCGACGGAAGCAGAGAGAAAGCCGAGTGCCGCAACGGAAAGACCGAAACTCTTTCCGCCGACAAAGCCCCAGTCGGTTTCGTAGATATTGCCGTAGTTGAGTGCCTGTCCCGTTCCTTGACCGAATCCGAAGGGCAAAAGCGCGCCGGAAGCCGTAAAGAAATCGGAATAGAGAAGTCCCCAAAGAAGCGTGGCACCAAGCCCCAAAAAACCTTGCAACAGGTAGGTGGCAACGGTGGTGACGCCGGTATTGAAGATTTCGACGCTGCGTTCTTTCGAGAATTTTTGATGTCCCGGCTTAAAGACCGTCGCGATAAAACCAAGCGCCAACGCGTGATACGTGATGACTTCCAAAATATCGCTACCCGAAAGGGCTATGGCGCCGTCCTCATCCACGACGGAGAAAACGGCACTGTCGAAAAGTGACGTTTTGAAGACCAACTCGAAAATGACCGAGATAAAAAGCAAAAGAAATCCGCCGAGGACCGACGTCGGAACCAGCGAGTTGCGAAGAAACGGCACGGTCTTTTTGATCATGTTTGCCGTGAGCAAACTGAGAAGCAAAACACCGACGAGGCATATCAAGCCCCAGACGTTAGAGTCCCAAAAATTCGTCATGTTGATTCCCTTCTTTCGCTGAAAAATGATAATAAAAGTTTACATATTTCAAGGCATTAAAGCGTTTTCCGCCTTTGAATTGCACCATATCGTTGTCCGAATAGATGCCGAGTTTATTCCTGCCAAGGACGGCAGCACCCTTTATTTGCGAGAATGCAAAGACGGTTTTTTCGGTATCGGTATCGACTTCGATTCGATCGCTGAACAGGGTGAGCGTTGCGTCTTTGTTGAGCAACACTTTTTTCTTGTAGGGGATAACCCGGAAAAAGTTTGCCGTATCCGTCGCGGCGGGCTTGTCTAAATAAGCGTCAAGCGGCATAGCGCGGACGAAGGTTTCTTGGGCATCGTACCAATCGGCAACGGTGGAGAAAGCAAAAGGTTTTCCAACCCCCGAAAAGGTTTTATCCTCTCCGTAAATGGCGGTCGTGCCGCAGGATAGACAGGTTATGCGGCTGCCTGCACTCTCAAGACGCGCCATACCGCAAGTCGGGCAAAAGTAAAAGAGACGTTCCATGTATTCCGCACGTTTTTTATGGCGAAACCGTCCGCCGCTCTCGCTTTCGTTGGTGGAAAGTTCACGGCAAATCAACTGATAGAGGTCTTCGTTCTCCATCGAGACGTAGGCTTCCGGTTCCAAGATCTTGGAGACGAAAGCGCGCATGCCGCCCTTGCGTTTGACGTCGCTGAAACGCGGACAAACGCCGAACCCGTCTTCAATGCGGACGAAGGCAATCGGCATGGCAAGTTTTTTGGCAAGCGCGACGATGCCGGGTTTTATATAGCAGGTTTTTCCGCTGTAGGTGCGGTTTCCCTCGGGTGCTATTGCAATGGTGCCGCCTTCTTTGGCGACTTTCATACAGTCGATGACGGCGCGTACGTCGAGGGTGGCTTTTTTGATGGGAATCGGCGCCACGCTGTAGCGAAGGAGCGTCGAGACGAAGCCGGCTGAGAAAATATCTTCGGTGGCAACGTAGTAGGTTGCGCCCTTGAAAATATAAGCGATAAAGAACTGATCAAACGGGGTTTGGTGGTTGTAAAGAATGAGATACGGACGGTTGCCCTGCGCCCGAAAAGGCGTGATTTTGCATCCGTAGCCGAACCGTACGAAGGGGTACATGACGACACGCGCCATCGCGGTCAAAACCGCGTGTCGGCGGCGGCGCCATTTTTTCGGCTTTTGGGCTTTTTTCTTATCCATGAGAGTCTCCTCAGAAAAAGCTTTTTTCCTCTGCTACACCGGGGTGTTCTTTGATGTACTTAGACCACCGAATGTAACCGTAGGTGGTGTTGGAAAAATAGCCGGCTTTCAAAATCAAGAGAACGTACTGACCGGCGAGAACGTTCATAACGGTTTCGAGAAGTGCCTCGATGTACCAGGCAATCCACTGTTCGCGAAAGCGGAAGAGAATGGCAAGCCCGTTGACCACGCCGACGGCGGAGGCACAGGCGTCAAGATAGCAAACGATGACTTCCAGCGTGCGGTTGCCGCCGAACAGGTCGGTGCCGAAGTCGAGCATCGTCAAAAGATATCCAATCCCGGCGGTCCAAACGACGATGCCGAGCACGACGAGAACTTCCTGCCAACCGCGCAGGGTGCGGACTTTGGTGAGTTCTTCTTCGTCATTGTCCTTCTTTTTGTTCCAGTTGACAAAACTCAGAATGTCGCAGGGAAGCCAGAAGAAAAGCGTCGTCGCCATGGTGGCGAAACGATAAGCAAGGACGAGACAAATAGAAATTTCGGCGATTTCGACGAATACCGAAACGAGAAAATTCCATTTGGACTGCTTGGAAATCAAAAGTTCGCAAAGCACGTTCAAAAACGTGTCAAGCAGGTACAGCCCCATGATGAGAAGGCCGTTGACACCGTTGCAGGACTCTTCGGGGAACAAGACCGAGAAGAGCGAAGCAAGTACCGAAATCGACAAAAACCAAATCTTTTCGTAGGTAGAAAAGAACTTGCCGAAGAAAACCATGACGGCAAGCGCCAGGGCGAAAAATCCGACGGCGAGTGCCGCGCCGAAGATGGCGGATGCCCCGTCGGCATTGTGATCTCTCACGGCGTTGACGATGTCGGAACCGGTCGGCTCGGACTGAAAATACAAAATATCGCCGTCCGATTCATACACGTGGACGAGCAGTGATTGGGGTACGGCATTCCCCTCGTTTGCGGGGAATTCGGCTTCAAACGTGAAACCGTCTTTTTCGTAAACGGCACAAAGCGTGCCGGTGTCTTCATCGTTTGTGACGGACGTTCCGTCAAGGGTGAGGAGAATCTCGCCGGTCTCTTGATATTGAGAAACGGGGCGCGTCACTTCGCGAATACCGAAGCAGACGAGCACGAGAGAGGCGAGCGCGCAAATCAGCATGACGACCGTGCCAATCCGGCGGAAAGGGATATTTGCAAAACGGGATTTCATAAGGGCTCCATTATTTAAGATAAAAATACATATGGATACAATACCACACAATCAAGTTTTTGTCAATACGTAGGCACCCGCGGAGCCGTTGACAAACGTCAAAAAATATAGTATTATAAGGAAAAGAACGCAAAAAAGCGCAAAAAAAAGGACGAAAACGTTTCATGAAACTCATTTTGGCAACAAACAATTTACACAAAATTCACGAAATACAAGCGATCCTTTGCGACCGTTTTGAGGAAATTCTCTCCCTCAAAGAAGCCGGAATTTTCCATGAAACGGTGGAGGACGGCGAAACTTTCCTCGAAAATGCGAGAAAAAAAGCCGATGAAATCGCCGCCATCGCCGGCTGTCCGGCGCTTGCCGATGACAGCGGACTTTCGGTGGACGCCCTTTGCGGTGCCCCCGGCATTTACAGCGCGAGATTCGCGGGCGAGCACGGAAACGACGCGGCAAACAACGCCCTGTTGCTTCGAAAACTCGAAAAAGAAGAAAATCGCAAAGCACACTACACCTGCGCCGTCGTCATCGCTTATCCCGACGGTACCCACGTCGAAGCCGAGGGGTATTGGCACGGCGAAATCCTACGCGCACCGCGCGGCGTTTCGGGCTTCGGCTACGATCCGCTTTTCAAGCCCGACGGGGAAATCCGCTCGGTCGCCGAGATGACGGCAGAGGAGAAAAACAAGGTCAGTCACAGAGCCGTCGCCCTCGCCGAACTGTATCGAAAAATAGCAAAATAAACCGAAAAAAACAAATTCAAAAAAACTCTTTACTTTTAAGTAATTATATGCTATAATCATCCTGACCAAATTTGCGGTACTGCCGGACACCTTGCTCCGCTGTGGGATTTCCCCTATGCGTAGTTTGCGTTATCACCGACGGTTGTACGGGAATTTCGGTTAGAAATAACAGAAAGGTGAAAAACGATGATTTCCAAGGAAACCAAGACCGCCCTCATTGAAGAGTACAAAATCAACGAGAGAGATACCGGTTCTCCCGAAGTGCAGGTTGCTATTCTTACCGACCGTATCAACAGCCTTACCGAGCACATGAAGAAGAATCCGAAGGATTTCCACTCTCAGAGAGGTCTCTCTAAGATGGTCGGCCACAGAAAACAGCTTCTCAACTACCTTGCTAAAAAGGATATCGAAAGATACAGAGCAGTTGTTAAGAAACTCGGTCTCAGAAAGTAATTTCCGACCGAACCACATAGCGGGGGCGGTTTGCCGTTCCCGCTTTTCTATGAAAATTGCGGACATCTGCGAAAGTAGCCATTCAATAAGGGCTCGGCGGGTACGAACCTTTATTTAAGAGCTATGTTCGCAAAAACGAAGTGTCCGCCAAAAGAAAGGACGAAAAAATGGTAGAAAGATTCAAAACATTCGACGATTACAAAGTGTACAACTACGACTTTGCCGGCAGACCCCTCGTGATCGAAACCGGTAAAATTGCCGGCCTTGCCAACGGCGCCGCTCTCATCAAATACGGCGAAACCACCGTTTTGGCAACCGCAACAGCATCTGCCGCTCCCCGTGAAGGCATCGACTTCCTTCCCCTGTCGGTAGACTATGATGAAAAAATGTACGCCGTAGGCAAGATTCCCGGCGGCTTCCTTAAGAGAGAGGGCAAACCCTCCGAAAAGGCGATTTTGACGAGCCGTGTCATCGACCGTCCCGTACGTCCCCTTTTCCCGAAAGACCTCAGAAACGACGTTTCTCTTCTCTTGACCGTTATGTCGGTTGACCCCGATTGCTCCCCCGAAATCACCGCGATGATCGGTGCATCCGTTGCGCTTTCCATCTCCGATATTCCGTGGAACGGTCCTATCGGCGGCGTATTTATGGGTCTCGTTGACGGCAAACCCGTCATCAACCCCACGGCTGAACAGAGAAAACAGAGCACCCTTGAACTTACCGTTGCCGCTTCCGAAAAGAAAGTCGTCATGATCGAAGCCGGCGCAAAAGAAGTATCCGATGAAGATATGTACAACGCCATCATGATTGCCCATGAGGAAATCAAAAAGCTCGTTGCCTTCATCAACGGCATCGTTGCCGAAATCGGCAAACCCAAGTTTGCTTATCCCTCGGGCGATCTTGACCACGATATGTTCGACGAAATCTTCGACTACGTTGAAAAAGACGTCATGGAAGCCCTTGACACCGACGACAAGAACGTCAGAGACGCCAAGATGCAGCCCATCATGGACGACATCGTTGCCAAATACGAAGAGAAATATCCCGATATCAAAGTCGTTCTTCCCGAACTCATCTACAAGATTCAGAAGAAGATCGTCCGCCGTTGGCTTCTCGTTGACAAAAAACGTGTTGACGGCCGCCGTATGGACGAGATTCGTCCCCTTGCCGCTGAAGTCGGCGTGATTCCGAGAGTACACGGTTCCGGCCTCTTCACCCGCGGTCAGACGCAGGTTTTGACGATCGCCACCCTCGGCACTTTGTCCGATGCACAGAAACTCGAAGGTCTCGACGAAGAAGATTCCAAGAGATATATGCACCACTACAATATGCCCGGTTACTCCACCGGTGAAGCTAAGGCTCTTCGCAGCCCCGGCCGCCGCGAAATCGGTCACGGCGCTCTTGCCGAGAGATCGCTTATCCCCGTTCTTCCGAGCGAAGAAGAATTCCCCTATGCCATCCGTTTGGTTTCCGAAGTCGTAAGCTCCAACGGTTCCACTTCTCAGGGTTCCGTTTGCGGTTCCACTTTGGCACTGATGGATGCCGGTGTTCCGATTAAAGCACCCGTAGCCGGTATCTCCTGCGGCTTGATTACCGCCGAAGACGGTAGTTTCGATACCATGATCGATATCCAGGGTCTTGAAGACTTCTACGGCGATATGGACTTCAAAGTTGCCGGCACGCACAAAGGTATCACCTCTATTCAGATGGACCTTAAGATTGACGGTTTGACCCCCGAAATCATCAAGCAGGCACTCGAAAGCACCCATAAGGGCAGAGACGAAATCATCGACAAGATTCTTCTTGCCGCTATCCCCGCTCCCAGAGCCGAAGTTTCTCCCTACGCGCCCAAGATGACCGTTATGCACATCGATCCCGAAAAGATCCGTATCGTCATCGGTAAGGGCGGCGAAACCATCCAGAAGATTACCGCCGAGACCGGCGTAAAGATTGACATTGAAGACGACGGCACCGTTTGCATCGCCGCTGTCAACGGTGAAGCCGCTGCGAAAGCAAAAGCCATCATCGACGCCATCGTATTTGAGCCGGAAGTCGGCGCCACCTACGAAGGCACCGTCACCCGCATCATCCCGATCGGCGCATTCGTTGAATACGCCCCCGGCAAAGAGGGTCTCGTCCACATCTCCAAACTCCAGAACAAGAGAACCGAAAAGGTCGAGGACGTTTGCAACGTCGGCGACACCGTCAGAGTCAAGTTCCTCGGCACCGATGAAAAGGGACGTCAGAACCTTTCCATGAAAGACGCCGACTAACAAGAACCCGAAAAAAACGTTTATACCGCAAAGGCAGGAGAAATCCTGCCTTTTTTTGCGGATAGTACCGAGAAAGTTGTGCATACTACTTCCAAAAGGAGGTTCTTATGGACAATTTCTATCCTTATTTAGGAAAAAAAGATTCTCGATTGCCGATAAACTATCACGGCGATTTGCCGTATGCCGACGATCCTATTTTGGATCCTTTCGCGCCGCGTGCTTATCAAGATAAGCGCGAGGCCTTTCCCGGGGATGATCTCCCATTTGTCGGTGAGCCTGCGCTCAACCCCGAGGACGATCCCCTCGATCCGCCGGTTCCCAACCGCGCATGGACGGAGATGAAAAACGGCGTGGATATGGATGATATAAGCGACGTGGATAAACAGGATATGTTCGACGGATACGACTCGTTTTAACGTTTTTTCTCGGTATATGAAAAAGGATGTTGACAAAATCAACATCCTTTTTGATTATCTTTTTACGTCTTCGAGGGAGATTTTAAACTGCACGCCGTCAGATTTAATATCTTCCGAATTGACGAAGCAGCGCCGCTGTTCTCCGTCACTGTCGTAGTAACAAAGACCGCCGTCAAAATAACAACGCATACAAACTTTGAGATACCCGTCTGTGTTTTGCGGAATTTTGTGTTGCGGAAGATCCGTAATGCGCAGACTCGTCTTTTCGACCGTTCCGGTATTTGTGAGAGCATCCAAACCGGCAAGATTCAGCGTCCCTTTAAAGTTCGCTTCCGTGTAACTGCCGAGATAAACGTCCACCGATGCCGCGTAGCGGCAATCCGACGTGGAATACAGGGTGTCGGTTATCGGAAGGAGCGCGACGGAGAGATCGACGTTTTCGATCGTGGCGTCTGTGGCTGCGACGTAAATGACGTAATCGACAAAGTACGTCTTTCCGCCTTCCTCGTTTTCGGCGAGTTGGTCGGCGTTCTTCTCAGGGGACCCCGTGGTTCTGTCGACGCCGACGTCGGAAGAAAGACAGTATAAACCGCCGAGGCTGACTCTTGTTCCTTCCTCCGTTGCATAGTGTGAAGCCGGAGTAAAGAGACCGCCGGGGAATGGCTCTTTGATTTCCGTGTATTCGGCGGTCAATCCCTCGATGCCGCTCTCATCTTTGGTAATGATGAGGTTGGGGGTAACTTTGACAGACATACCGAAAGTTTCTTCTTCAACGGCCTTGTTCATCGCAAACCAGGCATACGTTGCCATCGACGACAACACCGTGATGACGACTAAAAATATGACAGTAGGCATGGTAATAAAGCGTCTTTTTACGCTGTATTTCATATCGTTACCCCCTTTCCGGATCATGTAATTAAGGAACGGTTGTGGTACGGGTTACCGTACCGATTGATTTTTTGATAATCGTATCACAAACGTTTTCGTTGGCATAAGGTTCCATGGCGACGTAGATAGCGTCCTCATCGTCGGTACCGCCCGAGTCAACGTAATTCTTGGCTTGTAGGAAGATGGTCGCCGAACCGTTCTCGGGATCTGCCACCCGTCGAATGTAGACTAAGAAGTTGTTGATATCGGGGAAGGAACCCTTCACCGTTGATAAGTTGTTTAGGAATAATAGATCAAGAGATGCGTAATAGTAGTTCTTGTATTCAACGGGAGAAATCTGCGTATCGCGGACCGTCAAAATCTTTTCGCCTTTGCTACCCGTGATCGTTGTGCCGTCGTCGCTGACTGTATAGCCGTTGTCGTATACGAAATCAATGGTACCGAGTTTTTGGCTGTAGATAACGCCGTCGTTACCGCTGGAAGAAGTGGAATCGGCGGAGAAGTATACGATGCGGCACGCTTTGGTACTGCCGAGCAGATAAACGCCGACGTCGTTCGCGTCGAAGGCATAAGCCACAAGCACTTGATCGCCGTTGAGATAAGCACGGTAAGTTTCGCCGTTCCAAACGACGTTGATGTACTTGTTCACGTTTTCGTTGATAGTGTCAAGATTGCCTGACGTTGCCGTGTCAAACGGTGTCGAACGGGGAAGTTCAAACGCAGAATAACAGTTTTCAATACCGATGGAATACGTCGTGGTACTGTTCGCTTCATCTATTTTCCACATTCCGAAGTAGTAATCTTCCGTATAACTCATCGTATCGCCGCTTTGCCCGTAGTACAATTCTGAGATAGGAACGGCAACGATGACGCGGATCTTGTTGTTGCCTTCCTTATTCACGCGGAACGCGACGCAGCCCGTCGGGATGTAGGCCTCCTCACCGGTCGAACCGATGGGCGCCTTGACGTAGTTGTTTTTACCGAGTGTCGTACCCGTGTTACCGCCCCAAAGGTTCAGCATGGAAACCGTGGAAATACCGTCACCGAGCGAGAACACCTTAGATAGATCCT
>DCHY01000045.1 GCA_002315715.1 Clostridiales bacterium UBA1740
GCGTGGACGACGCCGTCGAGGGTAGACGCGCTCTCGAGAACGCGGCAGGAAGTCGTGCCGACGGCGATGATACGTCCGCCGTTTTGACGGCGGCGGTTGATTTCGGCGGCGACCTCATCCGGGACGTAAAAATACTCGCCGTGCATCAGGTGGTCTTCGATTTTATCGACTTTGACGGGGCGGAAGGTGCCAAGGCCTACGTGAAGGGTGACTTCCCCGTAACCGACGCCCTTTTCCTTAATCTTTTGTAAAAGCGCTTCGGTGAAATGAAGTCCTGCCGTCGGTGCGGCGGCGGAGCCTTCCGTTTTGGCGTAAACCGTCTGATAATCGTCTTTATTTTCGAGTTTTTTGGTGATGTAGGGCGGCAGGGGCATTTGCCCTACGGCATCGAGTACTTCGTAGATGTTATGATACTTTTCTTTGTCGTAGGTGAAGGCAACCGAGCGGTTTCCTCCCTCCAAAACCCCCGTCACGGTCGCGTGAAGGATGTTACCAAAGGAAAACGAGGCACCCTCTTTGGCTCTTTTGCCGGGGCGTACCAGGGTTTCCCATTCTCCGTTTTCAAGCATGCGAAGAAGCAAAAGTTCCATATCGGCGCCGGTTTTATCCGTCTTTCCGAGCAGGCGTGCCGGGATGACTTTTGAGGCGTTGACGACGAGCATATCTTCGGGATTTAAGTAGTCGATGATGTCGTGGAAAATGCGGTGTTCGACACCTTCCTTTTGACGGTCAACGACCATAAGACGGCAACCGTCGCGCTCTTCACTCGGACTTTGCGCGATGAGTTCCGCCGGCAAGTCGTAATAAAAGTCGTGCGTTGTCAAGTCTGTCTTTTGTCTTTCGTTGACGATGATATCGGATACGGTTTCCATGTGTTCTCCCAACGGTTTTTACATAAACTGATAATGTGTAAATATTATACACAAAAAAGCGACATTTTTCAAGGGATAATTGACTGATGAAAAAGAAAGTTTTGTTTCGCGGAATTGCCACGGCACTCGTGACGCCGTTTCGCGACGACCATATCGACCTCCCCGCTTTTGACCTGCTGTTAGAGGAACAAATATCGGCGGGCATCGACGCGCTTGTCATCGGGGGAACGACGGGAGAAGCGGCGACGCTTTCTACCAAGGAGCGGTATCTTCTCTATCGGCACGCCGCCGATAGGGTGGCGGGGCGTTGCCCATTGATTTTCGGGACCGGCACCAACGATACGAAGGTTGCCGTCAAACATACGAAAATGGCAAAAGCCCTCGGCGCCGACGGAGTTTTGACGGTGACGCCGTATTACAACAAGGGAACCGAGGCGGGTCTTGTCACACACTATCTGAAGGTGGCGGAAGCCGCGGATTTGCCGATGCTGCTTTACAACGTGCCATCCAGAACGGGGGTGAATCTCACGCTCGAGCAATTGCGGATTTTGGCAGGGCACGAAAACGTTGCGGGCATTAAAGAGGCGTCAGACTCGCTTGAGCGGTTGGTTTCTCTGTCGGAATTCGGGGAGAGTTTGCCGCTGTATGCCGGAAACGACACGGCGCTTTATACGGTGCTTGCCCTCGGCGGTCTTGGCGGCATTTCGGTGGTGTCGGGCGTTTTGCCGGAGGAGACCGTCGCTCTTTCCAATCTGTTTTTCGAGGGGCGGCAAAGAGAGAGTGCCAAAAAGCAACGCGCTCTTTTGCCGATGATTCGGGCGCTGTTTATTGAAACGAATCCTTCGCCCATCAAGTACGCCCTGTCGCTTTTGCATAAGTGCCGAAGCGACGTGCGCCTGCCGCTTTCGCCGCCAAACGAAGAGAGCGCGGCGAAAATTCGCCGCGCTCTCGAAAAATACAGAACTGTGACACCGGCACTTGGTTAAAGCGCCGCAATCGTATTGGAAGTGACGGTTTCGATTTGCACCTCGGGGCAGGCGCCGACGATGATATCGGCGAAGAAACGGAGGACGGGAGCCTCGGTGTAATAGTGCCCTGCCTCAATGAGGTTGATGCCGCGTTCGCCGGCTTCCACCATGGTGTTGTAGCCGAGGCGACCGGAGAGGAAGGTGTCGGCGCCGGCTTTGGCCGCTTCCGTCACGTAATCTTTGCCGTCGCCGCCGACGATTGCCACGCGGCGCACGGGATTCAAACCGTCGGAGAACAAAACGAGGTCACTGCCGAGGGTTTGTTTGACCATGAAGGCATAATCCTCCAAGCGACAGGTTTCGGGAAGATCTCCGATTCTGCCGAGTTTATCTGTTCCGAAGGGTTCGACGTGCAACAGTCCGAGTTTGTCAGCGAGGCAATCGTTGACGCCGCCTGCCACCTTATCGGCTCTCGTATGGAAAGAAAAGACGGCGACGCCGCTACCGATGAGTTTGATGAGTTTTCGCGGAGTGGGGTTTTCTCCGTTCATATCCGTAACGGGGCGAAAAATCAAAGGGTGGTGCGAAACGACGAGATCAAATCCGCCTTCCACGGCGTAATCGGCGACTTCCTCGGTGACATCAAGCGCGAGCAATACGCGCTTCACCGGGGCTTCGGGATCCGGCACGCACATAGCGCCGTCGTTGTCCCATTCTTCTCTTAAGGATACGGGAATTTTCGATTCGAAAATCTCGTAGAGCGACTTAACCGTCATTTTCTTCTCCTTTGCCGTTTATCATTTCAAAAAGGGTGCGCAAGAGTGTTTCTTCCTCTGCGGTATCCATGTTTCCGTCCTTTTTCCCGGCTATCGCCGTCTGCAAAGCGCGGCGTTTTCCCGAGAGATACCCCATGTAGGCGGGGTTTTGAGAGGGGTTTTCCTGCTTTAAGCCGAAAAACGCCTCGGTTCGTGATATTTCTCGCTTGACACCGTCAAAGTGTGCCTTGATTGTCAGATAGCACTTTCCGCCGTCCGACGAATAGGTCTCGGCGTCGATAAAAAAGCCCATCGCGGCAAGTGCTTCACGCAGGGTATCCTGCTTGGTCATGGGTTGGAGAATATAGTTGACGCCTTTGCGGAGTTTGGGCGAGGCGTTTTTCAAAATCTCGGCGATCATCTCGCCGCCCATACCGCAGACGGCAACGTCGGTGACGGGAAAGTTTTCCACACCCGAAAGTCCGTCGGTCAAGAGAAATTCGCATCGGTCGGCGACCCCGGCACGCTCGGCATTGACTTTCGCTTTTGCGAGGGGACCTTTGGCGATATCGGTGCAAACGGCACGTTTGATCTTTCCTTCGCTTAACAGAAAAATAGGCAGGTATGCGTGGTCTGTGCCGACATCGGCAAAAACGGCATCCTGCCCAATCTGTCTTGCGACCGACATCAGTCTGTCGTCAAGAATCGGCGTTTTCATGCTTTCTTGTTCTGAAGATATTCGTTGATTTTGGCAACCAGAGCGTCGCAGTCGGTGCCGTGAACCATGCAGGCATCCTCGATGGATTCGCCGCGCGAGTGGGGGCAACCGAGACAATGCATACCGATTTCAAAAAAGAACTGTGCCGTCTCCATATCAAAATCGAGAACGTCGCCGATGAGGGAATCTTTCGTTACTACCATTTTCCAATCCTCCGTGTAAAGTACGTCTCTATTATACTCTCTTTTTGTCAAAAAACAAGAGTTTTCCTCAATCGAGGGCAAAGACTTTCAACAAATCCGCCGACACGGGGCTGTTGTCGGGGTTGGTTTCCATGATATCCGCCATATAATCCCACCAGCGGCGACAAATCTCGGTATCGGCGCTCTTTTGCCAGAGGGCTTCGTCCTCCAGTTCGATGTAGCCGTAAAGGACGTTCGTTTCTTCGTCGAGCCAAATGGAATAATTGTGTCCGCCGTAGGCGTGGATCATCTCTTTCATCTCGTCCCATAAAAGATTATGGCGTCTTTCATACTCCTTTGCCATCCCGTCGTACAGTTTCATTTTGAAAGATTTGCGCATCATGGAGTTTTCCCTTTCGCATATTTTCCTTGTATTCGTATTGTAGCACGGCGGCGGACAAAAGTAAAGACAGAAAAGAGAAACCCGCACCCTAAAAATCTCTCAAAACCTCTTGACAAAGCCACTTGCGTTTGCTATAATGAGTGAGCAACTGAATACGGCGCCATAGCCAAGCGGTAAGGCACAGGTCTGCAAAACCTTTATTCCTCGGTCCGATTCCGAGTGGCGCCTCCAAAAATAAAAGCGACCTCGTGTCGCTTTTATTTTTATCCAATCCGAAGGGTTGGTATGTCATCAGTGCGACGCGTCGCACTGTATGTAATCACGGCTTGCCGTGTATGGCATCACACGAAGTGTGCATTTATCTTTCTTCGGATTGATTACATGCAACCGCGTTGCGGTTGATTCCATACGCACACTGCGTGTGCAATTACATGCCGCACTGCGTGCGGATTACATCCAACGCTCCGCGTTGATTGAGTACGAAGGAAACGAAAGGGACGAAGGCATGGCAAAAAATTTGCTTTTGGAGTATTCACAAGAGTTTGCTGTCGAATGCGAAAAACTATGTAAATCCATTCGCAACAACGCAAACACCGCTTTTCAGTTGCGCAAGGCGTCCTCCAGCGTTTTTGCCAATATTTCGGAGGCGCAATACCCGCAAAGTCTTCCCGATATGCTCTCCAAATTCAAAATTGCAAGAAAAGAATGCGTGGAAGCCGAATCTTGGCTAAAAATGCTTTTGAATACCGAAGTCGTTGATGAGGCGACTTTCAAAAGTCTGCGCAACCTTGCCGGCAGGATTCAAAGAATGCTCTCGGCTTCATGCAAGACAATTGAAAAGAAAATGAATGAAAAATAAATATCCCCCCGTAGAACGG
>DCHY01000014.1:0-2778 GCA_002315715.1 Clostridiales bacterium UBA1740
TCGGCTTCAAGTGCCAATTTTGAGGTGGAACTGACGAGTATCGCATCGGCATTTTTGAGTTCCGACGCGGAAAAAGCCTTTTGCAAAGTTGGAATTTTTATTTTCTCCGCCAGTGTCAAAATCCGTTTTCGCGTGATACCGGGGAGTATGTGACAGTCGGCAGGATGCGTTATCAGAACCCCGTCTTTCACTATAAAAATATTGGAATGCGCGCATTCCGTGACGGCTTTTTCACGAATGAAAACCGCCTCGTCCGCACCGCGGTTTTCCGCTTGCTTTGCGGCGAAAACGTTGGGCAAAAGATTGGTGGTTTTGATATGACAAAAACCGTAGCGACGGTCGTTTACCGTGATAAGCGACAGCCGCTTTTCGGGGGACGGGAGCGTAAAAGGCTCGATACTGACGAACAGATGCGTCGTCGCTTCGTTTTCAAAAACGTGCCGACGGTTTTCCCCGCCACGGGAAATCTGTAAGTAAAGAAAAAACGGCTCGCCGTCGGTAAAACTCTCGGCTTGCGCCAAAACCGACGACAAAAGATTTTTGTCAAAATGCGTCATGCCGACGGCACGCAAATTGGCATAAAGACGGCAAAGATGATCTTTCTTGCGATAGCAAATCCCGTTTTGCCCGATCAAGGCTTCGTACACCGCGTCAGCAAAAAAATAAGAACGGTCGCACAGCGGGATACGGACGTCCTCCTTGCAATACCAAGCGCCGTCGTAATAGGCTTTCGGCTTCATTTTGTCACTCCTTTCATCTATACTATCCTATGCGCCGCACGAAAAATCGGTCGAATCTCAAAAAAAGGTGGATTTCGGCAATGCTTTATGCTACAATGATGTGAAAGAAGAATCGAGGTAAACCCATGAAAGAAGTTTCCGTTGTCCCTTGTGACAGTTATGAATACGAAGAAGTGAAAGCCGCCTTGCAGTCCGCCGTGGACGCCGTGGGGGGATTTTCTTTTATCAAACCCGGCATGACGGTTGCCGTCAAAGCCAACCTTGTCAGTTTTCTGCCGCCGAAAAAAGCGGCGACGACGCATCCGACCGTAATTTGCGCCCTTTGCGATTTGCTGACGGCACGCGGTTGCTGTGTCATCATCGGCGATTCCCCCGGCGGTATGTACAACGCCGCGGCACTCGGACAGGTGTATCGCGTCACCGGTATGACCGAGGCGGTAAAGGCGGGCGTATCGCTCAACGACGATTTTTCGGTGAAAGAGGCGCATTTTCCGACGGCATCCGTCGCCAAGACGTTTTCCTATACCGGGTGGCTCGACAAAGCCGATGCGATTATTGACGTTTGCAAACTGAAAACCCACGGCATGATGGGCTTTTCCTGCGCCGCCAAAAATCTCTTCGGCGTCATCCCCGGCACGCAAAAGCCGGAGTATCATTTCCGCTTTTCCACCTACGAAGCCTTCTCCGATATGCTCGTCGACCTCAACGAATATTTCAAACCGAAACTCGCAATTTGCGATGCCGTCATCGGTATGGAGGGCAACGGTCCCACCGCCGGAACGCCGCGCAAAATCGGATGTCTCTTGGCTTCGCCAAGCACGCATAAACTCGACCTCGTGGCGGCGAGTCTTATCGGATTAAAAAAGGAGGAGGTCCCCTCACTCCTTGCGGCTTACAGGCGCGGATTGATTCCCGAAAAAGCAGACGAGATTGACGTGTCGGGCGACCCGTCGCAGTTCTATATCAGAGACTACGAAACCGTCACGACGCTGCACAGCCTCGGTTTCCGCGGTGCGTCCGATAACGTCCTATCCGGCATTTTCGGCAACACCCTTCAAAAACTCCTCATCACCAAGCCGAAACTCAACAAAAAACAATGCGTCGGGTGTAACCGCTGCGGTGAACTTTGCCCGGCGAAAGCCATCACGATGCAAAACGGCAAAGCCGTTATCAACAGAGAGACGTGCATTCGCTGTTTTTGCTGCCAGGAATTTTGCCCGCGCGGCGCCATGAAAATTCACCGAACTTTCATTGCAAAACTGCTCACAAAGTAAGGGCGTCGACCTTGACAAACGCAGGGGCGTGTGATAGAATAGCAAATTAGTGATACATTGATAGGAGCATGCCATGGCAGAGAAAACTGTGAAAAAAACCGAATACGGCGACCATAGCATAAAGGCCTTAAAAGGTGCCGACCGTGTCAGAAAAAGACCGGCGGTCATCTTCGGCTCGGACGACCTCGAGGGATGTCAACACTCGTTCCTCGAAATTCTTGCCAACGCCGTCGACGAAGCGAGAGAAGGATACGGCGATAAGATCATCGTCAAAAAATATCTCGACGCTTCCATCGAAGTCGAAGACTTCGGCCGTGGCGTACCCCTCGGATATAATGAAAAGGAAAAACGCTGGAACTGGGACCTCGTATATTGCGAACTTTATGCCGGCGGTAAATACGACAACAACGACGGCGACGCCGCCTACGAATTTTCTCTCGGTCTTAACGGCCTCGGCGCTGCGGCAACGCAGTATTCGAGCTCGTATATGACCGTCGAATCCTACAACGGCACCACCTGTTCCAAGATGAAATTCAAAAAGGGCGAGCCCGTCGGAAAACTCGGCGTTTCGGATATCGAACCCGGCATGAAAAAGCGCGGCACGCGCATTCGTTGGATGCCCGACCTTGAAGTTTTCAAGGAAATCAACATTCCCACCGAATTTTTCAGTGCGACGCTGCGCCGTCAGGCGTTCGTCAATGCCGGCATCCGCTTCATCTTTGATGAAGAAAAAACGGCAGGCAAGTTCGAACGCTCGGAATTCT
>DCHY01000014.1:2834-8418 GCA_002315715.1 Clostridiales bacterium UBA1740
CAAACTTCCCCCGTTCTTTGGAAAATGGAGACGTCCGGCCGCGACAGAGAAGACCTTCCCGAATATAAACTGAAAGCCGAAATCGCTTTTTGTTTCAGCAAGAGCGGCTCGACCGAATATTATCACAACTCGTCTTTCCTCGAGTACGGCGGTGCGCCCGACCGTGCCGTCAAAGCGGCGTTTGCCTTCACCGTGGACAAGTTTTTGACCTCCACCGGCAAATACAACAAAAACGAGCAGAAAATTTCTTTCCAGGATGTCGGCGACAACCTGACGATCATCGTCAATTCCTCCTCCACTCAGACATCCTACGAAAACCAAACCAAGAAAGCCATCAACAACAGCTTCATTCAGAAAGCCTTGACGGCGTTCATCAAAGAGCAGCTTGAATTCTATCTGCGCGAAAACGCCAACAGTGCCAACCTCATCGCGGCGCAGGTGCTTCTCAACAAACGTGCGAGAGAATCGGCGGAGAAGACCAAGGTTGATATCAAGAAAAAGCTCGCCGTCACGATGGATATGTCCAACCGTGTCGAAAAGTTCGTTCCCTGTCACACGAAAGACCCCGAACTGCGTGAAGTGTACATCGTAGAGGGCGATTCGGCTATGTCTTCCTGCAAACTCGGTAGAAATGCGGAGTTCCAGGCTATTATGCCGGTGCGCGGAAAAACGCTCAACTGCATGAAGAGCACCTATGAGAAAATATTTGACAACGACATTATCCTTGACCTTTTACGCGTCATCGGCTGCGGTGTCGAAGCCAAGTGCAAAGTCGGCAAAAAAGCCGGCGATATTGCCGCTTTCAACTACGATATGCTCAAATGGAATAAGATTATCATTTGTACCGATGCCGATGAAGACGGCTTCCAAATTCGTACGCTTCTTTTGACTCTTTTCTATCGGCTTCTTCCCACTCTGATTAAAAAGGGAAAGATCTTTATCGCCGAATCGCCGCTTTTCGAGATCACCTGCGGCAACGATACCTTCTTTGCTTACAACGAGCCGGAGAAACTTGAGATCCTCAAGAAGATCGGCAACAAAAAATACACCCTTCAGCGTTCCAAGGGACTTGGTGAAAACGAACCCGAAATGATGTGGCGCACGACCATGTGCCCGCAGACGAGAAGACTCGTTGCCGTCACTCCTGCCGACGCCGAAGAAACGGCGCATATGTTTGACGTGCTTCTCGGAGACAATATTGCCGAGAGAAAACGCTTTATTTCCGAGTTCGGACACCTTTACGTCGCAGACGCAGATATCTAATTTTGAAAGGCAACATATATGGCACAACTTGAAAAATCCAAACACTTCAAAGGCATTGAAGGACCGCTTCTCACCATCGTCATGGACGGTGTCGGTCTCGCGCCCGACAATGCGGCAAACGCCGTCAAAGCGGCACATACTCCGACCCTTGATTATTTGATGGCAAACTACCCGACCCTCGCCATCAAAGCACACGGAACCGCCGTCGGTCTTCCTTCCGATGACGACATGGGCAACTCCGAGGTCGGACATAACGCACTCGGCGCAGGACAGGTTTTTGCACAGGGAGCAAAACTTGTTTCCGAGTCTATTGCCAACGGAAAGATTTTTGCATCCGACGCTTGGCATGAACTCACCGATTACGTGAAAAATGGCAAAAATGCTAACAATACTTTGCATTTTATCGGTCTTTTCTCGGATGGCAACGTGCATTCTCACATCGATCACTTGAAAGCACTGATCGAAGGAGCGAAGAAAGACGGCGTAAAACGCGTCAGAATTCACACCTTGATTGACGGCAGAGACGTCGGTGAAACCAGTGCGCTTGACTATATTCTTCCGTTTGAAAAATATCTCGATACGTTGCGCTGTGCCGACTTCGATATTGCTATCGCATCCGGCGGCGGACGTATGAAAATCACGATGGACCGTTACGAGGCAGATTGGTCTATGGTAGAGCGCGGATGGTACACCCACGTTCTCGGCGAAGGCAGACAGTTCGCTTCTGCCGAGGAAGCCGTCAACACCTATCGCTCTGAACTTCACGTGATCGACCAGGACCTTCCGCCTTTCGTCATTGCCAAAGACGGCAAGCCGGTCGGTACTGTCAACGACGGCGACAGTGTCGTTTTCTACAACTTCAGAGGCGACCGTTCCATCGAGATTTCCAAGGCGTTTGAGGGCGGTGCCGATTTTGATAAATTCGACAGAAAACGCGTGCCTGCCGTGAAATATGCGGGTATGCTCGAGTATGACGGCGACCTTCATATTCCGTCCCGTTTCCTCGTCAATCCCCCCGAAATCACCAACACCATGAGCGAGTATCTCGTCAATACCGAGGTTGCTTCTTTGGCGATTTCCGAGACGCAAAAATACGGTCACGTGACCTATTTCTGGAACGGAAACCGCTCCGGAAAATTCTCGGAAAAACTCGAAACCTTCATCGAAATTCCTTCCGACGTCATTCCCTTTGAGCAGAGACCGTGGATGAAATGCGCCGAAATCACCGATAAACTCATCGAGTGCTTGAAAAGCGGAAAATATAAGTATCTGCGCGTCAATTTCCCGAACGGCGATATGGTCGGTCATACCGGATCGTTCCTCGCCACCGAATGCTCCATGGAAGCCTTGGACCTTCAGCTTGCGAGAATTTTGAAGGTGGTTGACGAACTTCACGGTGTGGCTCTGATCACCGCCGATCACGGCAACGCCGACGAAATGTATGAAATGGACAAAAAGACGGGCGAGCCTAAGAAGAACAAGGACGGTTCTTTGAAAGCCAAGACGAGTCACACGCTCAACCCGGTTCCTTTCATTATTTATGATAATTATTATCAAAACGGCTATTCTGTCAAACTTGGCAGAAAAGACTTCGGACTTTCGAGCGTTGCCGCTACGTCGGTTAACCTCCTCGGTTTTGAAGCCCCCGCTATGTGGGATGAGTCCATGATTCAAGCCGACTGATAACAAAGCACGGAAATCGTTTTCGGTTTCCGTGCTTTTCGTTGGAAAAAAGAACGGTTTCGTCGTTTTTTCATAGTCTTGAAGAGAAAGAATTTTCTTTCAAAAAAAGTAAAAAAATATGCTTTTGTTCATACTTTGGTCATATTTTTCTGCTAAAATACAGTCGCTTTATGAAAAAAACGAAAATACCCGTCAATATTGCGCATAATTTTGTGCTTTTTCAACAAATTATTGCTAATAGATTTGTGAAAATAGCGGTGGAGGATTCTTATGGTTTTTGAAAATCTTGAAGTCAAACATAAAGTGTTCGGCAACGGCAACGTGACGAAAGTCAACGGCAAGTATTTGACCGTCAAATTTGCAAATGCCGAGAAGACTTTTGTATATCCCGACGCCTTTGAAACTTTTTTGACTTTGGCGGACGGTTCCGTTCCCGATGAAATCCGCGCCGGCATTGCCGCCGCCAAGGAGATGAAGGAACGCATCGAAAACGAAAAAGAGGAAGAGAACCGTCGTGCTATGACTCACGGTATCGTCATCCCCGGCAAAGAAATTCTGCCGGAAGAGAAGGATGAAGAAACGTCTTCGGAAGAATGAATTTTTAAGAGTTTACCCCGCGGTAAACTCTTTTTTCGTAAAGGAGGTAAGGGATGACAGTCGCCCTTGGGTATCTGTTTTCGATTTTGTACGGCGCGTTTTGCATTGGCGTCGGGCAACTGACGGGAAAACTCGGTCTGCCGAAAAAGTATTCTCGCAAAATCGTCCATATTTCCGTCGGTTTTGAGTGGTTTATTCTCCGCTCCTATATGGGTGCTTCTTGGCACTTTCTCGCGGTTTGTCTGCTTTTTCTGTTCCTATTATATATATCTCTCAAAAAGAATTGGTTTTCTTCCATGTCTTCCGATGCGGAAAATGCGCCCGGCACCGTTTACTATGCCCTCGCCATGTCGGTTATGGCGGCCGTGACGCTCTTGCTTCCCGACGGTATGATGCCGTTTGGCATAGCCGTGATTTGCACCTCGCTTGGAGACGGATTCGCCGGCATTCTCGGACAGTTGCAAAAGAAGAACGCCGTTTTGCTTTACGGCAAAAAAACGCTCCTCGGTTTTATCGGTTGCTTTGCCTTTTCGTTTTTCGGCATTTTCGCATTTTCGGCGTATTTTTCCTTGACAATGACGCTCCCCGTGATGTATTTTATCGCGCTTTTTGCGGCATCCGTCGAACTCGTGTCGAAAAACGGACTTGATAATTTGACTGTGCCGCTTTCGGTCTTTGCTTTTTCCTACGGTTGGCTCTATTATTCCTCGTATATGCCGTCGATTTTGCTTTCTGTTCTTTTGACGCCTTGGATTATCGTTTTGGCAGACCGAAACAAGGCACTCACAAAGAGCGGTATTCTTGCGGCACTGCTTTTGGACGGCGTCATGACCTTTACCCTCGGCAACGCCGGCTTCTTTTTGCTTCTGTGTTTTTTGGGCTTTGGGGCTCTATGTGATGCGGTGAAAAAGAAAGGCAAGCATACAGTTGCCGTCGAGGAAGAGAAGTCCGGGGCGCGCGACGCTTGGCAGGTACTTGCCAACGGCGGTGTTTTATCCCTCTTTTCTTTGCTTTACGCGTGTACTTTTGAACCTGTTTTTCTGTGTGCCGCCTTGGCATCTATTGCAGAAGCCCTCGGCGATACGGCAGCATCGGGATTCGGTGCACTCTCAAAAAAGACGTTGGATCTTTTTCATCTCAAACCCTGTTCATGCGGACTGTCGGGCGGCATGTCGCTTGTCGGCACCCTTGCCGCGCTCGGCTTTTCGGGATTGTCCCTCGGCATTTCGCGACTGCTTTTTGAGTTTTCGCTTTTGCCGTTTGCCGTCATGCTGACAGCAGCTTTTCTCGGCACGGTATTTGACAGTTTTCTCGGCTCTGTATGCCAAAGAAAATATCGCTGCACCGTTTGCGGCTGTCAAACGGAAGGGAAAACGCACTGCGGTACCAAGGCGGATTTTGCCGGCGGTTTCCCATACGTCAACAATGACGTTGTCAACGTCCTGTCGTCCCTTTTTTCGGCACTGTCGGTTCTTTTTCTTTTCCTATTATTATAATATCAAAAACCGAAGACCGGTTGCTTTTGCAATCTGCCTTCGGTTCTTTTTATAAAGAAAATCGCCAAAGCGAAATCTTTATATAGATTTATCAGCCGTTCGACTGATTCATCGAGTTCTCGTAAGACTCGACCATTTTCTTGACCATCTGACCGCCGACGGCACCCGCCTTGGCAGTCGTCAAGTCGCCGTTGTATCCGCCGTCTTTGAGGTTGACCCCGACTTCGTTTGCGGCTTCCATCTTGAACTGATTGAGAGCCGCCTTTTTATCGGTTGCTTTCTTAGCCATGGAATTTTCTCCTATCTATCTCATCGAGCTTGAAAATCCAAGCAAGCCCGACTTTCAAACTCTGTTTCTATTATCCCGTATCTGCCTTGCAATATGCTTGGAAAAATCGGGAAATCGGGGGTATCATCTTTGTGTTTGTCACTTTTATACAGATTGTCATAGAACTTATATCATCATAACCTATGAGTTTTGCACGAATCGCAAAAAAAGTTAAAAAAATGTAAAAAAGCACTTGACAACCCATATTGAAAGTTGT
>DCHY01000009.1 GCA_002315715.1 Clostridiales bacterium UBA1740
TTCGGTTTTCTATGAATATGAGCAATCAGATTCATATTCCTCCTTAGCTCAGTCGGTAGAGCGCATGACTGTTAATCATGATGTCGCTGGTTCGAGCCCAGCAGGGGGAGCCAAACATGAAACCACCCAAATGGGTGGTTTTTTGTTTGCCTTACTCTGCCAAGCGAGAAGGGGAGCGGTGTAGAGCGACCTTCCGGTGGATGGTCGCGACCCGCGGAAAGACCTGCCCGAAGGCAGGCGAGCCCGACAGGGGAAGCCATAAAAAAGAGCATTGCGTGAACTGAACTCCGAAAAACGGACATTGAAATAAAAAGTCCCCTGTGTTAGAATCGAGATATCTACTGCACGGGGTTATTTATATGGGAAACAGAAAAGGAACAAAGTATAATCGAAACGTCACTTGTTTTTCAAGTGCCGTTTCTTTTTTTCTTGAAATCCTTTTTTGGCTATGTTATAATGAAATCAAGAAAAAAGGAGGATTGTTATGAGTGCAACGTTTCCGAATAATTCATCTGTAAAAAAATCCATCTCCACGAAAAAGATTATGGCACTGTGCTGCGGCGATGCCGGGCGCGCCTTTATTTACGGCATTATCGCTTCGTATCTGATGGTGTTTTTCATTCCCTCGGAATCCTCGCTGAATTTTCCCGTCTTTATTCCGAATGCCGGCTTGGTCTTCGGCATCATCTACGGTCTCGGTATCGTTTGGGATGCCATCTCCGACCCCATCGTCGCGGGACTTACCGACCGATTGGAGCACAAAGACGGCAGGCGCATTCCTTTTATGCGGCTTGCTTTCATTCCGTATTCGGTTTGCGCGCTTCTCATTTTCTTCCCGCCTTTTGAGGGAACTAACGTTCTCAATGCAGTTTGGGTTGGTATTTTTCTTCTTCTGTATTACACGTTTTCCACCCTCTATTTCATTCCGTATTCTTCCTTGCAGGCAGAGGTTGTCGATGATCCGCAAAAGCGAATTTTTCTCTTTACCGTCAATTCGGGTATGTACGTCGTCGCGTCGGCATTGGTGTTCGGCGGCTTCTCCTTCGTGACGTTGTTTGAAAACGCAGGACTGCCGGAAGTAACTGCCTACCGCATCGTTTTTGCCGTCTTTTGCCTCATCGGTTTGGCTTTGATGATGGTACCCGTTTTGACCATCAAAGAGAAAGATTACGTTTCCGGCTATAAAACGTCCCGCGAACCGATCTTGAAAGGTTTGAAAACCGCCTTCGGCTATAAAGACATGGTGTATATCACCCTCGCATATCTTATCATGTGGGTTGGCTTGACGATCTTCAACAGTGCCCAGGTGTATTACGTGACGACGCTTTTGAATCTCAGTAAAACCTACGTCACCTATATTGCCGCCATAACGATTGCGCTCGGCGTGGCGTCCTATCCCGTGATCAACAAACTGTCGAAAAAATACGGCAAAAAGCCGCTCCTCGTTTTTGCCTGCTCGGCTTACGTCATTCAGTACGTCGCCATTTGGTTTTACGAACCCATTATCTCGGTTATCAAACCGAGTGTCTTTGCCATCTTGATTGGCGTCTTCACCGCCGTTCCGATTTCCTGTACCAACATTTTGCCGGCGTCCGCTTTTTCGGATATGGCACAGTACGATTACGTTTTGACAGGGCAGAAGAGAACCGGTATGTTTTTGGCATCCAAAAGTTTCATCTTGAAACTGTCCGACGCGGTGGTCGTCACGCTTTCGTCGAGCCTTATCACCCTGCATTCCGTGGACGGTGCAACCGCAACCTTGGAAGGCGTGCGTGCAACCGCCATCCCCGGTATGATTGCGTCGCTTATTTGCATCGTCTTTTATCTTCTGTATCACGATAAACAAATTACCGAAGCCATTCGCAAACATAACGAAGAAGGGAACCACAAATCATGAAAAAGAACGTCTTTACTTGTATCCTTTATACCGTCATTCAGTGGACGTGGGGCATCGTCCAAAACATCCTCGGCGCCCTCTTATTCTTGTTTTATCTTTTGAAAGAACCAAAATCCAAGATTCGTTATTATCACGGTGCCATCGTCATCAACCGAAAACCCGGACTCGGCAGTATGGGTCTCGGTATGTTCATCTTTAACGGCCACGTCGGAAATCCCGACGAAGAAAAAGTGCTCGTCCACGAGTGGGGACATACGGTCCAGTCGGTTATCCTCGGTCCGCTTTTCCTCTTCGTCATCGGCATTCCGTCGGTCCTTTGGGCATTCATCCCCGCATTTGTAAAAATGCGCAAAGAAAAAGGCATCAAGTACACGGATTTGTACTGTGAAAAATGGGCAAGCGGCATGGGCGAAAAATTGTCGAAACAACCGGCCGTTTGGATTTAATAGACCAAAAGCAAATAAAACGTTACATTTTGAGGCAAATATGAAACAAGACGCAATAGCAGCCAAGGACGGGAACGTCTATATCCCATATGAAAAAAGAGACGGAGAAACCGCCGTCGTGTATTTTACACGCGACCTTTCCGCCGCGGGACTTTCCCGCATTTTCGATAGAATCGCGGGGGCGCTCTCGGGCAAAATCGCCGTCAAAGTTCATACGGGAGAAGCCGAAGGACCGAACATCTTGCCGCGCCCCTGGGTGAAGGGGCTGCTATCGGAAAAACTGAAGGGTGCGACGGTCGTCGAAACCAACACCTATTATCGTGGCAGTCGCTATACGACAGAAGAACATAAGAAAACCCTAAAGGTCAATGGGTGGGATTTTTGCCCCGTTGACATTCTCGACGAGGACGGCATTTCTGTCTTCCCGATTCGGGGAGGCAAATGGCTCGACGGCATTCACGTCGGCTCGCATCTGTTAAACTACGATTCGCTCTTGGCACTCACGCATTTCAAGGGGCATACCATGGGCGGTTTCGGCGGTTGCAATAAAAATATCGGTATCGGCTGTGCCGACGGCCGCCTCGGAAAAGCCGAGATTCACACGACACCCGGCTCTCCCGATATGTGGGATATTCACGAGGAAGAATTCATGGAGCGCATGACCGAATCCACGAAGGGAACGGTCGATCATTTCGGCGGCAAGGTCGCCTACGTCAACGTGCTTCGCAATATTTCGGTTTCCTGCGACTGTGAGGGCAAAAACGCCGAACCCGTCGTCACTCCCGACGTCGGAATATTGGCAAGTTTGGACCTTCTCGCCATCGACGCTTGCGGCGTGGATATGCTGTATCAATTGCCCGGTAACGGCGGTCGCGCGATGATAGAGAGAATGGAATCGAGACACGGTCTTCGTCAGCTTTCCTATATGAAAGAACTCGGCATGGGACACGATCGCTATACGCTTATCGACATAGACCGCGGCGACGCCGTGATTTCGGCAAAGGAGGCGACGGCGGACATTGCACCGGCGTGGCACCCCGACGTCTATAACACCTTTCTCGGCAGAAACAAGAAAAGAGACGAGTGACTTATGGTTGCCCCGAAGAAGAAAGCAAGTGCCTTTTTTACACTGCTGAAATGCTTCATCCTTTTGCTCGGCATTGCGGGATTTTGCGCGGCGGAGTACGCCATCGTTTACTACGGCGGTGTAATCAGCGCGGTTTTGTTCGCCGCCATTCTGCTTTTGGTTTGGATTATGCCGATGGTTGCCAGAACCGCGTACACCGCCTTGGCAAAAACGGCGTTTGAAGTGCGATCGGCATGGGAACGCGGCAACACCTATCCGATCCCCAAAGGATTTATCGGAAAAAAGTTTGTGTTGGCGTTTCTTCCTTTCTGGATTATCGTCCCTCTGTTTTTGATTTTGCCGGAATTTCTCGGTATGTTTATCGTGATTCCCGGACTCGTCATCGCCGTTTTGCGCATTGAAAGAGCCTACCCCGTTTTTGAAGAGTTCGGTATCTCAAAAAAGAAATACGTGGGTTGTCACCTCTTGGGGTATGCCTTCTCGTTCGCCGTTTTCATCGCTTTGACAGTTTGGATGGAATACGTGCGGTAAATAGGAGTGCCGAAAACGATAAAAAACGCGGAATCGGTTGACAAAACGGATTTTGAGATATACAATATATTTGTCATCATCAAAAAGGAGAATTGCCATGGCATTGTTTAACATTTTCAAGAAAAAAGACAAAACGAGTGAAGAAACGGCAGCACCGAAAAAGGTCGTAGCTCAAGAAGCGCCGAAAACGGAAGCGCCGGTTGCCGAGCCGAAAGAAAAAGCGGCCCCCGCCGAAAAGAAACCCGCACCGAAAAAAGAAGCCCCCGTAAAAGAAGAAAAGGCGGCGCCTGCCGAGAAAAAAGCGGCACCGAAAAAAGAAGCGCCCAAGAAAGAAGAGAAGGCGCCCGAGGCAAAAGTCGAAGAGACAGCCCCTGCCGTTGACGAAAAAGCGCCGATTACCGGAAAATTTGAAATCAAAAAATCCAAAGACGACCGTTACGTTTTCAATCTTTACGCCGCCAACAAAGTAATTGTTGCCACGTCGCAGGTTTACTCGTCGGCGCGTTCTGCCGTCACGGGCATTCAGTCCGTTATCAACAATGCCGCAACGGCGCCCGTAGAAGACCAGACGCTTGCAAATTGGGAACCCAAGAACAATCCGAAATGGGAGATTTACAAAGACAAGGGCGGTGCTTTCCGCTTCCGTTTGAACGCCTCCAACGGTCAGACTATTTGCCATTCGCAGGGCTATACCACCAAGGCAAGTTGCAAGAACGGCATCGACAGCATCATCCGCAGTTCGAGAAACGCCGAAATCGACAAAGCATACTTGGATTCGTAATATTCGTTATCAAAATAAAAGAGGCTACCGTCAAGTAGCCTCTTTTTTGTATTATGAAAGCGAATCGTCCGTTTTTACTTCGTGCCTATATACCATCTCGGCGATTTCCGCGTCGGCAAAACTGATGCCGAACATATAGACGCAGATGCGGTCTTTTTCGACGGTTTTGTCCTTCATC
>DCHY01000040.1 GCA_002315715.1 Clostridiales bacterium UBA1740
TTCATTTCAATAGGTTATCGTGCCGTCTGAACAAATAACGGACAAATCAGAAACACCGGAGGAAAGGCCGTTCCAGTTATCACCCTTCTCTGTCGAATTCCATAACTTTTTGGTTCCGCTATAGCACACATCCTTCAAAGAAGAACAGTTTTCGAAGGCATTTTCGCCAATGTACTTGACAAATAACGGAATGGATATCATGTTCAAAGATGTGCAGTCGGAAAAGGCTTGTGCACCGATGCCAACGGTATTTGAGCGGAGAGTTGCCACAGTCACCGACGTATCACATCCGACCGCCCACTTATCGATGTATTTGACGCCGTTTTCGTACTCAAACAGTTCGTTACAGCCGAGAAACATGTTTGTGAATACTTCTTCAACGCTTGAAGGAATTGTAATGGATGTCAAATTATTGCATCCGTTGAAGGCACGATTTCCTATTTTCTTGACGCCGTACGGAATGGTGACGGATGTTAAATCACTGCGACCCGAAAAAGCGTAAGGGGCAATTTCTTTAACTTTTGAGGGAATCGTGATATCCAACTCTTCTCCGATATAGGAATACAAAACGCCATTGATAACGAGAAATCCCTCGCTATCGCAAAACAAAATGGAAAGGAATTCGGAACTCAGAATCAAATCTGCAAAACCATCTCCGGCTTCGTCCGTTACGTATTCCACATCATCAATTTGGTTTTGAAATTTGTCTTTTACGGCTTTTTTATAACACGAAGGAAGGGATATTAACATCGAGAAAACGAGAAGCAAAACTAAAATCTTTTTCATCGGCAAGGCCTTCTTTCTTTGGTGTTGTTTATATTATACAAATTTGTCTTGTCGTTGTCAACAAAAAATCCACGCATAGCGTGGTATATCATCTCGCAAAGCGAGTATCTCATCCGCCAAAGGCGGTATATCATCAAGGCGCAGCCTTGTATCTCATCTCGCAAAGCGAGTATCTCATCCGCCGCAGGCGGTATATCATCAAGGCGCAGCCTTGTATCTCATCCACGCATAGCGTGGTATCTCATCCGCCTAAGGCGGCATATCATCAAGGCGCAGCCTTGTATCTCATCCACGCGCAGCGTGGTATATCATCCGCGTAGCGGCATATCATCTCGCAAAGCGAGTATCTCATCCGCCAAAGGCGGTATATCATCAAGGTGCAGTTGTGCAAGCGACTTGCGCGGCATCAAACGCTGCCGTGTGAGAGCAATATCTGTCCGTTTCGTATCGTAAGAACGCCGAAGGAGGGCTCGTCAAAGCGAGGCTCGCCGATGCTGCCGGGATTGAAGAGATAAAACGGGTGGTCGCCGTTTTCGTAGTGAGAATACGGCTCGTGCGTATGGCCGAAGAGGACGACGTCCGCCATTCTCTCCTCTGCCAAATACAAAAGACGGTCGGTCGTGTATTTGACGCTGTACATATCCCCGTGGGTGAAGACGATTTTCTTTCCCTCGAGGATGACTTCGTCGGTCTTGGCGATGGGGGTTCCGCCCATCATGGAGGTGAAATCGCAATTGCCGCGCACGGCAAAATAGGTATGCGAAGGAAAACTTTCCTTGATTCCTTCGATATCGCGCATGCCGTCACCGAGGAAGAAGACGGCGTCGGCGTCGGGGTTCATTCGCATGACGCGCGCCATGCCCTCCGTCCTGCCGTGACTGTCCGAAAAGATGATACATTTCATAAAAACCTCTGTCACGCCTTTGTCAACCCTCATATACTGCAAGTGGAAAGGGGTGGTCAAATGACGTTTGATTACGAAAAATTAAAGTCCTATGCGGCGCTGCCCGACGACAAGCTGTGGGCAGAGATCGTTTCTCTCGCCGCCGCGCGCGGCATTCGTTTGCCGGGAACCGTGCCGAGTCACGCCGATATGGAAAGAATCCGCGACGTACTGTGCGGAAAAGAGAAAATGCACCTGTCGGATGCGGCAAGGCTCGTCAACGAATATAAGAAGAAATACGGAGGCGGCAACCGTTGAAGGAGAGTGAAAGCGAAAGCGCCGACCTCTCGAAGGTCGTTTCCAAAATCATGGAGCATCCGGAACTCATCGAACAGATTTCGGGGCTTCTGTCGGACGAAAAAGTCGGGGAAAACGCGCCGACGGAACCGGCCGTCAAAATCCAAGCACAGCCGATAAGTGAAAACCCGGACGGAAAAAGGCGGCAAAAACTCCTCGGGGCGCTTCGTCCGTATCTGTCAAAAGAGCGCGCACGGCTGCTCGACTCCATGTCGGCGGTCTTGGATTTGATGGAAGCCATGGGGAGGAACAGCGATGTATTACCGTGAATCCGCGCCCGAGGAAATCGTCCTGCCCAAGGCGTACGGCGGCGTGGCTTTTGAAGAAGGCGGAAAGAGCGCCTACATAGAAGAAAAGCCCAACCGCAATCCGTGGGAACAAGAGGAAAAGCAGGAACAAATCCCCCCGCCGAAAACGGCGGAAGAACCATCGCCCGCCGCAAGCGTTTTCGGACTGCTCAAAAACGTGTTTCCCACGGGAAGTTTGCAAAAGGGTCTTTCGCTGCCCTCTTTTCTTCTCAAACTTTTGCCGCCGGGAAAAGAAAAGCCGAAAGGCGGAAACCGCGAAGAAGAAAATCTCATGCTTCTTTGCGTGGCGGCGATACTCTTTTTATCACCGCTCGGGGATAAGAAAGCGGCGGTGTTACTCCTGCTCGTCTATTTCTTAGCTTAATTATAGAAGAAAACGCGCCTTTATGCAAGGGGCGTTTTTCTTTTCGAAAAACCCTTTTCTCAAAATGGAAAGGGAGAAAGGCGTTTTTACGTTTTTCTCTTGCAACGGCGCGCGGCTTATGCTATAATCGACACAACAGAGTAGGAAAAGGCGCGTATAGTGTCTGCGGAACGGGGAGTTGTCCGCGGAACGAAAGGGAAACCGCGGTGCCTTCTCCGCATCCCACTGTGAAAACAGCAATCTATGGATACACTCTGTCGGAGAATTATGAAAAACCTCGATTCCGACAAACGAGCCGTTTTGAAAAACGATGCCGCCAAACGGTATTTTGCCGCTTGTCTTGCCGATTTTCGCGACTTGAAAAAAATCATCCTCGCCGGCTTAATGGCGGCACTGTCCGTCGTTTTGCAAAGTGTCAAACTGCCCTTGACGAGCGGTTTGCAAATCCAAATCACCTTTTTCATCAGCGCGCTCTCCGGCGCGATGTTCGGTCCGCTTCTTTCGCTTGTGCGGGGAGCCGTCGCCGATATCGTCGGATTTCTTCTCTTCCCGAGCGGCGCGTTTTATCTCGGCTACACCCTATCGGCTATGCTGAGTGCGATGGTCTATTCCCTGTTTCTGTACCGTCAAAAAATCACCCTTTGGCGCATTTTCGTTGCCAAGGCTATCGTCAGTTTCGGCATCAATGCCGCACTCGGCAGTCTTTGGAATCTCAAATTGATGGGAAGCAAGTCGTATCTTGCGTACCTTGCCCCCTCTCTCGCCAAAAACACGGTGCTTTTGCCTATCGAAGTGTTGGTGATTCTTCTCATTTTTTCCTCCTTGATTCCCGTGATGTCCAAGTATAAACTCATAGAGAAGCAGGAAAAATTCGAGGTAAAAAAAGTCACCGTTATCTCACTTTGCGTCCTTGCCGTACTCATCGGCGCGGCGCTTCTGTTTGCCTTGGCTTTTCCCGACACGCTCTCGGCGTTTTTCAAACCGATTTATAAGACCGTGAAAGATTTCTTCACCCAAATACTTGTCAAATAGGAGATTGCCATGCCTTTTATTCAAACCTTGACTTCCACCCCCATTTCGGCGGAAAAAGAACAAATCCTCAAAATTAAATTCGGCAAAGCCATCGAAGCCCTCCCCGGCAAAACCGAAAGATGGCTCATGCTGAACTTCGTGGAGAACGCCAAACTTGCCTTTGCCGGTGACGCCGAAACGCCGTCGGCGATGCTGTCGGTCGACGTCTTGGGCAAGGGGGATTACGCCTCTTTCAACCGACTGACGGGCATTCTTTCCGAGATCGTATCCAAGGAATTGGATATTCCGAAAGACCGCATCTACGTGCGTTTTTCCGAGACGCCGTATTGGGGTTATAACGGCGAATTGTTCTGAAAAAATGCAGGCGCCGAATTTTTCGGCGCCCGTTTTTTCTTTTTTTTGCGAAACGATTGACTTTTTTCGGAAACTGTGATACAATAAACCCGCTTTTCTTTATAGGGGTATAGCCAAGCGGTAAGGCACAGGACTTTGACTCCTGCACTCGCTGGTCCGAATCCAGCTACCCCTGCCAAAAGATCAAGTCAAACGACTTGGTCTTTTTCTTTTTTTCTATTGCAAAAACGATAATTTTGCGGTATAATAGACGAAATAAAAAATAATTCGACAAGGGAGACGCATATGGCAACTTTTTACAACGAACCTTCCCACACTTTTAACGAGTACCTTTTGGTGCCGGGTTATTCCTCCTCGGAATGTATCCCCTCGAACGTTTCACTCAAGACGCCGCTCGTCCGCTTCAAGAAAGGCGAAGAGCCCGCGATTTCTCTCAACATTCCGCTTGTTTCCGCTATCATGCAGTCGGTTTCCGGCGAAAAACTCGCCATTGCCCTGGCGCAAGAGGGCGGCATCTCCTTTATTTACGGCTCGCAGTCCATTGAGAGTGAAGCCGCGATGGTTGCCAAAGTCAAGGGTTATAAAGCGGGATTCGTCCGCAGTGAATCCAACCTGAAGCCGAGCGACACGCTCGCCGACGTTTTGGCGCTTAAAGAAAAGAACGGTCACTCCACCGTTGCCATCACCTCCGACGGTACGCCGGACGGCAAACTGCTCGGTATCGTCACCGGCCGCGACTACCGCGTCAGCCGTATGGACCTCTCCGACAAAGTCGAGACGTTTATGACGCCTCTTGAGAAACTCATCACCGCTCCCGAGGGCACGACTCTGAAGGAAGCCAACGACATCATTTGGGACCATAAGCTCAACTCCCTGCCTATCGTTTCCCAAAACGGCAATCTTCTCTATTTCGTTTTCCGCAAGGACTACGACCAGCATAAAAAGCATCCCGAAGAACTCCTCGACGAACAGAAGCGTTATCTCGTCGGCGCCGGTATCAATACCCGTGACTACGCCGAGCGCGTGCCGGCTCTTGTCGAAGCCGGTGTGGACGCCGTTTGCATCGACTCTTCGGAAGGTTTCTCCGAGTGGCAAAAACGCACCATCGCCTGGATTCGTGAGAAGTACGGCAACACCGTTAAAGTCGGCGCCGGCAACGTCGTGGACAGAGACGGTTTCCGCTTCCTTGCCGATTGCGGTGCCGATTTCATCAAAGTCGGTATCGGCGGCGGCTCTATCTGTATCACCCGTGAAACGAAGGGTATCGGAAGAGGTCAGGCAACGGCGCTTATCGACGTTTGCGCCGCCCGTGACGAATACTTCAAAGAAACCGGCATCTACGTTCCCGTTTGTTCCGACGGCGGTATCGTACACGACCACCATATGACCTTGGCGCTTGCCATGGGTGCCGACTTTATCATGCTCGGCAGATATTTTGCAAGATTCGACGAGTCTCCCACCGCCAAAGTCAACGTCAACGGCACGCTGATGAAAGAGTATTGGGGCGAAGGCAGCAACCGCGCCCGTAACTGGCAGCGATACGACCTCGGCGGCAGTACGAAACTCTCCTTTGAAGAGGGCGTGGATTCCTACGTTCCTTACGCCGGCAAACTCTCCGACAACGTCGGACAGAGTTTGGCGAAAGTCCGCTCCACCATGTGCAACTGCGGCGCTCTTTCCATCCCCGAACTGCAAAAGAATGCGAAACTGACGTTGGTTTCCGCCGTTTCCATCGTGGAAGGCGGCGCTCACGACGTCACGCTGAAATCCACCGGCAAAAGTGTTTAATAACAATTAGGGTGTTAAGATTTTTCTTAGCACCCTTTTCATGAGGATTATTGTGAAAAACAAATCACTGTTCATTTTGGTCGGGGCGGTTTTGCTCGGCGGGATTTCGGGATTTCTTTTGACCTTTCTTCCCCCCGACGCGACGGCGTCCGTATCGACTTATGTTTTATCCCTGCCGTGCAACGTCTTTTTGACGGTGTTGCGCTACGTCGCGGGGCCTCTGATTTTTCTTTCCCTCATCGAGAGCATTTACGGTTGCGGAGATCTGAAGACGTTCGGAAAAATCGGCAAGAACGCATTTTTGCGTTTTATCTTTTACTCCTTCCTTGCCGGGATTATTTCGGTCGTTTTTGCGGTTTTCTTTTTCGGCATACCGCTTTCGGGCGAGGGTGACGGCAAGAGTGAATGGATGGAAGTTTTGCGGCTCTTTGCCCACTTCATTCCCGAGAATCCCTGGGACCCGTTTCTTCTTTGCGACCTTCTTCAAATCTCCTTTATGGCCATCGTGCTTGGCTTTGTTTTATTGCTTCTCGGCAAACGGGCGAAGGTTGTCGTTGACGTTCTCAAGAAAATCGAAAAACTCTTTTTCTTCTTCATTCGCATCATCGGAAAAGTCATTCCCGTCTACGTCTTTTTATCGTCCGCCTCCATCGTGCTTGCCGGTGAAAAAGACACGGTTTTACACCTTTGGCGATTGGTCATTTGCTATTTGTGCGCATCGGCTTTGATGGTAGTTTTTATCTTGATTCGCACGAAAATAGTCACAAAACAGCCGATATTGACTACTATTCGTAACATTTTGCCGCCTTTTTTGATTGCGCTTACGACGGCAAACTCCACGATGGCGCTTGACGAGCATTTCAAAACGGCGGAAGAAAAGAACGGCATTTCGGATACGACCTCACGCTTTGCCGTTCCCCTCGCCATGAGTATTTTCAAGCCCTCGAGCATTATGTATCTTGCAGTCATCGGATGCTATTTCCTGAGCGAATCGGGAAGCGCCGTTTCCGTTTCCCGCATTTTGACGGCAGCTTTGACGGCTACGCTTTTGACGCTTTCCATCCCGCCGATTCCGGGGGGCGGTATCAACTGCTATACCGTTCTCTTTCATCAAATCGGCGTTTCCGACGGGTTTCTCCCCATCGCCTTGGCGCTCAACGCGTTTATGGAATTTCCCATTACGGGTCTTAACAATTTTTCGCAACCTCCGGAAATTCTCATCCTCGAAACCAAAGCGAAACGGCGCGAGAAAAGACGCCTTGATACGCAAAAAACCGACGGCACTTGACCGTCTTTACTTTACTTACTTTTCGTATTTTCGGGAATCACGACGTCGAGGGGCGCGTCTATGTCCTCCGAGACGTAATGTCCGTTCTTTTTCCGCTGTTTACAGCATTCCGAAAGCAGATACTCGATTTGCCCGTTGACTGAACGAAAGTCGTCCTCCGCCCATGCGGAAATGGCGGCAAAGAGTTTCGGCGAGAGGCGAAGCGGAATCTGTTTTTTCCCCGCGTCGTTCATTAGTAAAGACTACCCGTATTGACGATGGGCTGTGCGTCGTGGTTGCCGCAAAGGACGACCAAAAGATTGGAGACCATCGCTGCCTTTCTTTCTTCATCCAGGTTGACGGTGTCGTTTTCTTTGAGTCTTTCAAGAGCCATTTCCACCATGCCGACGGCGCCGTCCACAATCATTTTTCTGGCGTCGACGATAGCGGATGCCTGTTGTC
Organism: Clostridiales bacterium UBA1740; assembly: GCA_002315715.1. Taxonomy (GTDB): domain Bacteria; phylum Bacillota; class Clostridia; order Oscillospirales; family CAG-272; genus UBA1740. The sequence continues at coordinate 7,602 of DCHY01000040.1, forward strand.
TTTGGAGCATGACGGCGGCAATTTCCGGCGCGTAGGCAAGATAGGTGATGCGCGCCTCGATGATTTCAAGGCCGGCACCGTCCACTTTGGACTGAATTTCGTCGCGGATTCTCGAGGCGACCACTTCGCTTGAACCGCGAAGGCTGCCTTCGTCGGCAACGCCGTCGCCGGTGGTATCGACGTTGGGCGCTACGTCGTAGGGATAAATGCGCACGATGTTGCGAAGGGCGGAATCACACTGGAGGGAGAGATACTCTTTGTAATTGTCTACGGCAAAGACCGCTTTGGCGGTATCGACGACGCGCCACATAACGGCAATACCGATTTCGACGGGGTTGCCGAGGCAATCGTTGATTTTTTGACGGTTGTTGTTGAGCGTCATAATTTTGAGGGAAATGCGGTTGTTCGGCATGCTGACGCCTTCTACTTTGGCATTGGCGCCGTTTGCCGCAATCGAAAGCGCGTTGTGCGTCGAAACGTCACCGCTCTGATTGAGTTTCGTCTGTGCCGCCGGGTTGACTGAGCCGCAGAAAGGATTGACGAAGTAGAAGCCTTCTCCTTTCAGCGTGCCGATATACTTACCAAATAAGGTGAGAACGAGGGCTTCCTCTGGTTTTAACACCTTTAAGCCGGGAGTGACGATCCATCCGAGGACGCAGTAGGCAAGACAGATGAAGAAAGGCACGGGATACGCAAGTTCTTCCCCGTCTCCGCCGCACAAAATCATGCCGACGATGGCGACAGCGTAAAGCAAAACGGTAAGACAAAGAACGAGCATACCGTTTTTCTTTCCTTCCATAATTTTCTCTTTCATATATTAACTCCTTTTGATATCGTTTTGATATCATATTCTATTATAATCGGAATTCGTCCTATGTCAAGCGTTTTTCACAAAAATTGAAAAAAGAGGCGAAAAACGCCGAAGGAACCGAGAAAAGCGTCGCTAAAAAATCCATGTTTTTTCAAAAAAGCCTTGACAACACCGCCACCGCATGATACAATAATGGGGTCCGAAGCAATAGGATATGCCGGAATGGCGGAATTGGCAGACGCCCGGGACTTAAAATCCCGTGAGATTCACTCTCGTACCGGTTCGACCCCGGCTTCCGGCACCATATCGCGGAGTGGAGCAGCTTGGTAGCTCGTCGGGCTCATAACCCGAAGGTCGTGAGGTTCAAATCCCACCTCCGCAACCATACGAAAAAAGACCGTCCCTTGTGGGCGGTCTTTTTTTGTACCGTCGCGAAGCGAGCGTGGGATTTGAACCTCACGCCCTTCGGGCGAGACCGACGAGCGTGGCTCGTTGGGTAAGCGAGGAAAAAACACGCCGGTGGCTTGTTTTTTTCGAAGCGACCACCGCAGAGCAAGAAGTCGCAGGGAGTAGCCTGCGACCGACCGAGACGACTATGCGAACGGTGCGGCGGCGTAGCCGATAACCCGAAGGAAAACCGCT
>DCHY01000027.1:0-2549 GCA_002315715.1 Clostridiales bacterium UBA1740
CTATCGCGTGGTTTTCGTTTTACAATAAAGCCGTTGCTTAATTGGCAACGGCTTTTCTTGAAAAATTACGTAAAAATCTTTATAAATTGGCAAAAATATCGGAAAAGTGTATGAAACGAAAGAATAGTTTTCAACAGTCATTTGTGATTTCCACATTTCTTCCACATTTCTTAACAGAAGAATACGCTTTCGCACCGAATTTCACAGGCAAAACAAAAAGAACGGAAAAGTGATTTTTCCGTTCTTTTTTCTTCATAAAGAGAAAACTTGCTCTGCCGTTTGGTGAAAAACAGCTTCGATTTCTTCTTTTGTCAAGCCGAGGGATTTGACTCTTTCCACTTCTCTTTTCGGTTCCCACATGGGATAATCGGTACCGAACATCACGCGTGAAGCACCGTAGGTACGAATGGCGGATAGTGCCGCTTCTTTGTTCATGGCATATAACGAAGAGGAACAATCTACAAACAAATTTTCATATTTGGCAAGTTTCATCGGCGCTTCTTCCCAAAAGCTCCAGCCGCCGAAATGCGCACCGATTACGGTTAACCGAGGAAACGTTTCAAGCACGGGAATCAAGCGGTTGACATTGGAATAGTCGTATCTTCTGTCACCCGTGTGAATCAAAACCGGCAAACGGTGTTTTTCGCAATATTCATACATCGGGAAAAAGCCTTCGTCGTCCAAAGCGAATTTCTGAAAATCCGGGTGAATTTTGATTCCTTTCAAGCCTAAAGAAACGGCCTCATCCATATCGGCCTTCATATCGGGACTCAAAGGATGCGCCGTTCCAAGTCCGAAAAGATTCTGTTCACTACTCACCGTCGCGGCAATAAAACGGTTAATGGAAGAAACCTGCTCGGGACGGGTAGCAACCGAAAAGACGATTTGCGTATCGATACCCGCTTCCGTTTCTGCCCTTTTCATTTTATCAAGGGTTCCGTCAAAAGACATGGGAATATCGTAAAACGCACCAATGGCACAAGACGCTTTTGCCGCTATTTTTTCGGGATATATATGACAATGACAATCAATGATTCTCATAAAAATTAAACCGAGGCTGTCTTTGACAGCCTCGTCTTTCGTATTGGATTATTTCATGATGTAAAGAACCGTCATGACAACGGTGGAAGCCGCCAAAAGAACCATAAGAACGGCAGCGCCAATACGTGCGAATAACTGTTTCTTATTCATAAAGGAGTGTCCTCACTTTCATTGTTTTCGATTTTCTTTGCATACTCTTTTATTTTCTCGGTGATATCTTTACCGCCGATACGAAGACGTACCGGCAAATATGAATGGATTCTGGCAAGACCTCTTGCCACCGCCGTATCGGCACACATAACCGTATGCGTCGGGATATCCAACACTTTATTAACCATACGATCCATGCCGAATAACAAAGCCCCACCGCCGGAAAGAACGATACCCGTCTCGAAAATTTCGGTAATTTTATCGGTTGGAATTTCTTTGACGGTTTCGGCAATCGCCATCATGATCTTTTGGAGAGGTTTTTCAAATACACCGACAATATCTTCGGTAGTGATATCCATCGAGACTTTATTTCCGGTCAAAGATAAGATTCCCTCGATACGCACGGATTCGCTCGGTCTTCCGGGCCATACGGCACCGAGTTTTTCTTTCATGGAAGTGGCAACGGCGTTGCTTATACTGACTTCCGCCTGCTTTTCCACATACTCCGAAACCGCCATATCAAAATCGCGTCCGCCGGCCGACACACGGTTTGCCAATATTACGTCACCGTGATACAAAACGCAAATATCGGTAGATGAAGCACCAATATTGACCGAAACGGCATTTCCGAGAGGATTGCCGCCGGCACCGAGAAATGCGGCGTAAGCACGCTTAATACCAAACGCTTCAGAAATGCCGGCATCGTAGAAAAGGGTAAAGAAATCCTTCACGGCTTTTGGGGGCATATCCGAAGGCAAAGCCACGAGCGCGCGAATACGATCCGCAGGCGACACGGCTTTTACGATATCTTCGATGAAGCGGGAGGTAATCTCGGGATATTCCATCAAACCTTTGGAAAAGGGAGAAACCACGATACCGTCTTTCCCGTTATCGGAAAGGGTATCGTCACCCAGGGCGAGAAGCGCATTGGTCTGCTTATCAATCAAAGCAAAAGAGTGTTCTCTGCTGATATCACAAGCGGCATCGCAAAGGGTAATATACGCGGCACCGAAATCCACGCCGATTTTCGTGATCAAGGCTTCACCTCCCTATTTAATATGTACATTATACACGAAGAGAAGAAAAAATGCAAGTGTTTCTTGTATTTACCCTTCTTCTTTCATCCGTTGAGTTAACGTGGTATAACGCAGCACTTCACGGTAATTTCCGATCATGTCCGACAGAATCTGTTTTTTACCCACCACGATGACCATTTTTCTGGCTCTCGTTACGGCAGTATACAACAAATTGCGCGTTCTCAGCATCGGGGGGCAGGAATAGGCGGGAAATATCACGATAGGATACTCGCTTCCCTGGCTTTTATGCACCGTTATGGCATACGCCAAATCGAGTTCATC
>DCHY01000027.1:2613-42818 GCA_002315715.1 Clostridiales bacterium UBA1740
TCGACGTTGTCTATCTTTTCGATAACACCGATATCGCCGTTAAAAAGACCGATACCCGTCACCCCGTTCTTTACCCATTCGATTTCATAATCGTTACAAATCTGCATAACACGGTCGCCTTCGCGAAAGACGATGCCGTGCGCCGCTTTTTCGTTGCGGAAATTTCCTTGCGGATGAAGTTTTTCCTGTAAAAGAGCGTTGAGCGCATCGACGCCGGCTGTCCCTTTTTTGGAAGACGTAATGACCTGGATATTCTCCGTCACCCCACGTCCATAGGCTTTCGGCAATCTTTCGGTAATCAAGTTTGAAACCGTTTGGGGAATCGTTCTTTCATCTTCACGAGAAAGGAAGAAAAAGTCACTGTCTTTCGCCGTCAAAACCGGCATTTCACCGTCATTGATACGGTGCGCGTTCGTTACGATCAAACTTTCTTCCGACTGACGGAATATTTTGTGCAGACGAATCGTCGGAACGGTGTCGCTGCGAATCAAATCCGAAAGAACGTTTCCGGCACCCACGCTTGGCAATTGATCGATATCGCCGATCAAAATCAAACGGGAATGACGGCGAAGCGCACTCATCAAAGCCGAGGTCAAAGACAAATCGAGCATGGATGCTTCGTCCACGATCACGACGGTTTCATCAAGAGGGTTATGTTCGTTGCGGTTGAAAACGACGTCGTCGTCATTCTCAGTCCTCGTCATTTCAAGCATTCTGTGAACCGTCTTGGCTTCTTCACTCGTCGCCTCGGAAAGTCTCTTGGCGGCGCGCCCCGTCGGAGCTGACAGAACGGTCTTTAAACCGAGAGCGCGAAACATGGATATCAGTGCCTTGACAATCGTCGTTTTGCCGGTACCGGGACCGCCGGTCACGATAAGAACACCGGAACAAAGTGCCTGTGTCAAGGCTTGTCTTTGCACGGGATCGAAAGAAATACCCGAGGATATTTCCGCTTTTTGAATTAAAGAATACGCGTTTTCATTGTTGAACGCGCAGACTTCACGCTGCAATTTTTGAAGAGTAGCGGCTATATTTCTTTCATCAAAGTCTGTCGTTTTTGACATAATTTTGCGAGTATCGTTGGAAAAATAAGAGCAGAGTCTTCCCTGCTTGACAAAATCATGTAGGCATTGTTCTACAGTTTTGACGTCAACTTCGAGCAAAGTTGCCGAGGCTTCTGCCAATTTTTCAAACGGCAGGCACGTATGTCCGTAACTCTCACCGTTATAATTCAACACGTAGGAAATGCCATAGAAAAGTCTTTCTCTGTCGTCTTTCGCAACGCCCAAAGAACGCGCGATTTCATCCGCTTTTTCAAAAGGAAGTCCCGTCTCTCTTTGACAAAGAATATAGGGATTCTTTTGAATCAATCCGACAGCACCGGGGCCGAACCGTTTATACACTTTCGTGATTTGCGCCGTCCCCATAAAGTCTTTGCAGAACATTAAAACGCCGCGTAAATCCGCCTGCTCGCAAAAAGATTTCGATATCTCGGAGGCTTTTTTCATCGTAATGCCGTTGATATCGGCGAGCCATTCCGGATGATGTTCAAGAACGTCAAACGTGTCTTTTCCGAAACGATTGACAATCTTCAGCGCCGTCACGGGTCCAACCCCTTTAATCGTTCGCGCCGACAGATATTTAATGATGTCTTCTTCTTCAGAAGGCAGATTTTTTTCATAGGAAGTAATAACGAACTGACGTCCGTATTCTTTATGAAAGGTATAGTACCCGGTCAAGGTCACTTTTTCGCCTTCCGCGCAAAAAGGGAGAGTGCCAACCGCGGTAATCAAACACGCATTTTCATCGGAAATCTCAAGTACCGTATAGTCATTGCCGTCATTGTGATAGACGACGTTTTCTATCGTACCGTAGATTGTCGTTGGTGTTTCCATGGCACTCTCCTGCTTTATTTATTTTTTAATCAGCGGCAAAGACGGAGCAAATCCTCTTTCAAATCGCAGATTTCCCATTTCACGCCGAGGTCTTCTCTTCCCATATGACCGTAAGCGGAAAGCGGCGCATAAATCGGTTTGCGCAAATCAAACTTTTTGATAATCGCACCGGGACGAAGGTCGACCAACTGTTCAACGGCCGCGGAAATCTTTGCATCATCCACAACGCCGGTACCGAGCGTATCAATCATCACCGATACGGGACGTGCCACACCGATTGCATAGGCAATTTGCACTTCACAACGGTGCGCGAGACCTGCAAAAACGACGTTTTTGGCGATATAACGCGCGGCATATGAAGCAGATCTGTCTACTTTCGTCGGGTCCTTGCCGGAAAAAGCACCGCCGCCGTGACGGGAATAACCGCCGTAGGTATCCACGATGATTTTTCTGCCGGTAAGGCCGGTATCGCCGGCAGGTCCTCCGATAACGAAACGACCCGTCGGATTGACGTAGATTTTGGTCTCTCCGTCATGAATCAAATCTTTGGGGATGACGGGGAGGATGACTTCCTTGATAATATCGCGGCGAATCGTTTCCTGATCCACGTCTTCGCTGTGCTGAGAAGAAACGACGACGGTATCCACTCTCACAGGTTTATCGTCTTCGTATTCTACGGTGACTTGCGTTTTGCCGTCAGGACGAAGGTAGGAGAGTTTGCCGCTCTTTCTGACTTCAGTCAAACGACGCGCGAGTTTGTGCGCCAAAGAAATCGGCAAAGGCATCAATTCCTTCGTTTCATCGCAGGCATAACCGAACATCAAGCCCTGGTCACCGGCACCGGTATCCAGGTCATCCGACATTTCGCCGTTTTTGGCTTCAGCGCATTTATCGACGCCGAGAGCAATATCGGGGCTTTGCTGATGCAAAGAACTGAGAACGGCGCAAGTCTCGGAGTCAAAACCGAATTTGGCTCTGTTATATCCGATTTCGGACACCGTTTCTCTGACGATCTTCTGAATATCGATTTTGGCTTTGGTGGTTACTTCACCCATGACGGTGATAATGCCGGTCGTGGCAAACGTTTCGCACGCCACACGGCTCATAGGATCCTGACGAAGCATTTCGTCAAGAATGGAATCGGAAATTTTGTCGCAAATTTTATCGGGATGTCCTTCCGTAACGGATTCCGACGTAAAAAGATATTTTTTCATATGTCCTCCAAATAAAAAGTGACCTTGGGGCGGTGTTGTCCCAAGGTCAAAGTCGTAAAACTCATCTGTCAGGAATTAACACCTTGCAAAACTGTAGGTTGTCGGGCTTCGTAGGGCCAGTCCCTCCGCCACTCTTGATAAGTTATTCAGTTTTATTGGAAATTACGCTCTTTCGAGATATTCGCCGGTACGGGTATCAATGCGAAGATTGTCGCCCTCGTTGATGAAGATCGGAACCTTAATAACGGCGCCGGTTTCAAGGGTTGCCGGTTTGGTAACGTTGGTGGCAGTATCGCCGCGAACGCCGGGTTCGGTTTCAACAACTTTCAATTCTACAAATGTAGGAGGTTCAACCGAGAAAACGTTGCCCTTCCAAGAAGAAATACGGCAAACGGTATTCTCTTTAACGAACTTGAAGTTTTCACCAAGCTGATTCTTGTTAAGAGGAATCTGCTCGTAGGATTCGGGATCCATGAAGTAGTAAAGTTCGCCGTCGTTGTAGAGATATTCAAGATCGCGGCGCTCGATGACTGCGTTCTCAAATTTTGCAGTGGGGTTGAAAGAAGCCTCGCGGATAGCACCGGTCACAACGTCCTTGTACTTGGTACGGACAAAAGCAGCACCTTTGCCGGGTTTTACGTGCTGGAACTCGATAACCTGGTAAACTTTGCCTTCCATTTCAAAGGTCAAACCGTTTTTAAAATCGCCTGCTGTTAACATAGTATCATTCCTTTTCTCGGCGGGTGTTTTAATAGGTAGAGTTATGGTCCGCCATACCAAAACCCAAAATCGTATATATTGTACACTATAAAATCGAAATTTTCAAGTGGGTAAATCCATTTTTTTGGACTTTTTCTTCAAAAATCCGTCAAAATTTGGCGATTACCCGATTTCAATGAGTTCTTTCTTTGACGCCGTGAAGTTGTGGATTGTATCATCCCGAATGAGAACCATATCTTCGATGCGGCATCCGAAACGTCCCGGCAAATAGATACCGGGTTCTACCGTGACAATCTCTCCGGCGCGTAGTTTTCGTCCGAAAGCGCGTTTATTCATCGCCGGTGCTTCGTGAATAAAAAGACCTACCGAGTGCCCTAACCCGTGTCCGAATGTGCCGGGATATATCCCGTCAATAATGTCGCGAGCCACTTTGTCCGCTTCCCCGGCATCCACGCCGGCTTTCAGCATGAAAAGAACCGACGTTTGCGCTTTCAGAACGGTAGTATACACGTTTTTCATCTCATCGGAGGCTTTTCCGATGACGACGGTTCTCGTCATATCGGAACAGTATCCCTCAAACGACGCGCCGAAATCCATCGTCAAAAAGCCATTTTTCAGTTTTTCATGGCGCGGAACGCCATGGGGACGGGAACTGCCGTCACCCGAAACGGCAATGGTGTCAAAAGCCAAACCGGAAGCGCCGTTTTTGCGCATAAAATACTCAAGTTCCGCCGCAACTTCCGTTTCCGTCATGTTGGGTGTGAGGACCGTCAAGATATGGGAAAAGGCGGCATCGGTAATATCCTGCGCCCTTTGCATTTTTTGAATTTCTTCCGGCGTTTTTATTTGTCGAATTGTTTCGACCGTGTCGGCAATGTCACAAAAAGCGACACCGGGCAATTTCGATTCGTAGGATTCATAAACCGAAAAAGGAAGAAAATTGCCTTCAAGACCTACCGTCTTTACCCCATAAAAAGAAATCTTTTCTTTCAGCCACGACAGTTTATCTTCCGGAGCAACAACCGAAAAATCCGAATAAGCTTTTTGTTCTGCGGCTTCTGTATAGCGAAAATCCGTCACCAAAAACGCCTCGTTTTTCGTAATGAACAAGAAACCGTCCGTGAAAGGAAATCCGGAAAGATACTGTTGATTAAATGGATCAAAAATCAAAGCGGCATCAGCACCGAGAGTGCCGAAGGAACCGCGGAGTTTGTTTATCGCACTCATCATACGTTCTAGAAATACCTCAAATAAGATTGTTTCATGGTCAGGGCATCATCCGACTGTGTTCCGGCAGATTCGGAAATAACGGTAGGTGTCAAACCGTGCTTGGCGATCGTCTCCATGAGCGGCTCGTAGTCGGGTCCATAGACGTTGTCTTCAAAGGTCAAATGACGTTTTTCGCCGCCGTCCGTCCATTCAATTTTGGAAAAATGGCAGTGCAAATTTCTCGCCACTTCGCCTCCCAATTGTGAACCTATTTTATCAAATACTCTGTAATAATCATCGGCAGTATTAAAAACACCGCCGAGCTCGCGTGCATTCAAATGTCCAAAATCCACGACGGGAACAAGTTTCGGAGAGAGTTTACATAGTTCGATGACTTCATCCAGCGTGCCGAGTTGATTGATTTTTCCCATCGTTTCAAGACCGATTCCGATGCCGTACGTTTCGACGGATTCGAGAGTTTTATACAGAGTGTCCGCGGCAAGCCGCATGGCTTCGCTTCTCGATATTTTGGCGGCAGATCCGGTATGTACGACGATGACCCCCGCCCCCATGAGATGGGCGGCTTCTATGCTCTCGCGTATGTAAGCTATACTCTTGAATCGTTTGTCGTGTTCGACACCGGAGAGCGAGATAAAATAGGGCGCGTGAAAAGTCAATTTCACCCCTTCTTTTTGCGCCTCGGCGCCAAGTGCCATAAACGCTTCGGGCGTTTTGGGAACGCCCCTTCCCGCCTCGTATTCGTATACGTCAAGGCCGACCGACTTCACGAATCTCGGTGCGTCCAATGTCGTTTTTCCTCCCCAAAGGCGAAAGGCATCACTGTTTCCGCCGGGACCGAAGAATGCTCTCATTTGGATTTCTTCCTTTCATAGGATTTCATGATGGGTTTTTCAAGCCATCTTTTGGTCTTCGTCAATATGTCCGTTTTGTCTTTTATCGGCGGAACGGTGATCGCTTTAATTCCGGCGTTATGCGCAGCCAAAACGTCCGTAAAGATTTGATCGCCGAGAAGCAGCGTATGCTCTTTTTCCGCGCCCATGATTTTCATAGCTTTCTTCACACTGAAAGGAAACGGTTTTCCGGCACCCGCGATGTACGGAAGGCCGAGATCTTTATTGAATAAAGAAACACGCGCTTTTTTATTGTTGGATACGAAAGCCGCTTTTACGCCCTCGCTTTTGAGCATAGAAAACCAATCTTTTGCCTTCTTCGTCGGTTCTGTATTCTCGTACGGTTCTATGGTATTGTCAATATCAAGTATCAAAAACCGAATACCGTTGGCAGAGAGATAGGCGGCGTCCACTTCATGGAAAGCGGATTTTGTGTCATCCGGGCAAAAATATCCGTATTTTCCAAAACTCTTTTTTGTCATAACATTTCCTCTCGTAAACTTTTCACGGATATTCTACACGAAACGGCGCTTTTTGTCAAGGTAAACTATACTAATATAAGATTTAAGAAAAAATAAAGAAATGCTTGACTTTTATCAAAGAATATGATATTATCTTTGCAGTCCGGAATTTTTCCGGCTCCTTGCTGCCGAGAATCGGCAGCCAAAGTCCATAAGGAGGTGTATTTTCATGGAAAAGAAGATCTGTTCCTACGAGACTCTCTTTGCTATCAGCGGTAATCTTTCTGAAGAAGAATACAAAGCGATCGAAGAAAAATTTGTCGGTCTCGTAAACGAAAACGCAACGAACGTTTCGGTGAACGAATGGGGCAAGCGTAAATTCGCTTATGCTATCAACTACGTTACCGAAGGTTACTACGTTCTTGTGTCTTTCGACAGCGAACCTTCCTTCCCGCTTGAACTTGAGCGTGTGCTTGGCATCACCGAAGGTGTCCTTCGCTACATGACCACGACTAAAGTTGCCGGAAAGAAAGTTGCTCAAAAAGCTCCTGTTGAAGAAGCAAAAGCAGATGTCGAAGCCGCTACCGAAGCGACCGAAGCATAATTATTTAGGAGGCATTCATCATGGCAGGTTTCAACAAAGTTATTTTGCTCGGTCGTATGACCGCTGACCCTGAACTCAAACAGACCACGACCGGTACATCCATCGCCAATTTCTCTATTGCCGTAGATCGCCGTTATGCTAAGAATGAACAGGGACAAACTGTTGATTTCATCAACATCGTTGCTTGGAGAGAACGTGCCGATTTCGTGTGCCGTTACTTTAAGAAAGGCAGCCCCATTCTCATTTGCGGTCAACTCCAGGTCAGAACTTGGAATGATCAGCAAGGTCAGAAGAGATATGCAACCGAAGTCGTTGCTGACGAAGTATCTTTCGTTCCTTCTTCTCTTCAGAACGGCGGCGCTCCCGCTGCGGAAGACGGTGGCAACCACTACGCTCCCGAAGCATACGGTGTTCCCGCATTCAACAATGCGCCGAATACTGCTTTTGAAGAAATTCCCGGTGACGAAGGACTTCCCTTCTAACCTCGATACCTTCCCTCCGTGCGAGGCTCACGCCACGGCGGTATAGAAATTTGAGCCGGAAAGGTAATTATCATGGAGAAAAACGATATGCAACGCCCCGCTCCTTTCCGTCCTATGCACAGAAGAAAGAAAGTCTGCATCTTCTGCCAGGACAAAGTCGAGGCTATTGATTACAAAGATGTTGCAAAACTCAGAAAGTTTATCACTGAGCGTGCAAAGATTCTTCCGAGACGTGTCTCCGGCACCTGCGCTCTTCACCAACGTGAGTTGACCAGCGCCATTAAGAGAGCACGTCAGATGGCTCTTCTGCCCTACATTTCTGACTAATGAAAAAGAACCTCCCAACCGGGAGGTTCTTTTTTGTATATCGAAGGTTTTAGTCAAAATATCCGTGATATTGAATTTTGATATCGCTTTTCGGAAAAAGATAAGCGTAAAGTTCGGAACAGTAATCGTCCGTCATGGACGCCAAATAATCCACCACGATTTGGTTCTTTTCGGTTTCCAGATACGGCATTGGTGAATCGTAATAATGGTGATTGGCGACAAAATCGATGTGGTGCGTATAAATCGGAGACGATTTATTACCGTTTTTCAAATCCTCCAAGAGCTTATAATAGAGTTTTTGCATGACCGGTTTTACGGTTCCGTCAAGAACGGTCGTTAAAGACTCGTTGAGATAGATTTCACGGTAGTTTTCTTTTTTGGTCTCGGAAAGTGCGCGAAAATGCGCTTCATCCAAGCGGATGTAGGGATGACCGTAACTATTCTCGATGATATTGACTTCCAAATTGTTGATGATCTCGGCATTGATGGTGCCAAGCCCCGAACTGTCTAAAAAGGTATCGGGCGTCGTGATATGCGCTCGCATAGCGTCTTGCCTGTCACGACCGAGATAGGCAATAATATCCGAAACGCGAACGACACAACCCTCCAAAGTGGAAGGGGCAATCTTGTAATTATTGGTTTCATCCACGTAACAACTCTCGACGGTCTTGTCAAATTCGGCAAAAGACGTCATCGGAACGGGATAGTATTCGCTCATCTCAAATTCGCCGTTGTGCGCCAATATACCGTTTAAGGTGTCAAGGGTAATGTTGTGGGAAAAAATCCCGTCAAGCACTCTGACGCTGTGCACGTTGTGATTAAAGAAGCGACCGGTCTCGGCACGATATACTTCCGACAGATATCTTTCTCCGGCATGACCGAACGGCGTGTGGCCGATATCGTGACCGAGGGCAATTGCCTCTATCAAATCCAAATTCAGATGAAGAACCGACCCGATAGCACGCGCGATGCGCGAAACGAGTTGCACGTGCAGAGCACGTCTTGTGATATCGTCATTTTTATAAAAAGAAAACGCTTGCGTTTTGTCGGTATAGCGGTTATAAAACGGGCTATACATGATTTTATCGGCATCACGAACGTAAGCACCGCGCCACACCGTTTCCTTATCGTGAAGGGGATTTCTGCGGATGGCAAGAGCACCGTTTGCCGCATAATGCGGATAGTTCCCGCTGACTCGGTCGGCACGGATACGCTCTTCTACTTCTTTTGATAATTGCTCATATTTCGGCATAATTCACCCTCCTCTTTCCCATCTTATCATAAAGGATATGTATTGTCAAGAAAGCAAACAAAAAAGCTCTGCCGGGTTAAGCAGAGCTTCTTAATTTTTATCACTTATGCAAGTTTGTTGAGCGCCAAAGTCAACTGAGACTTCTTGTGAGCAGCAGCATTCTTGTGGAAAATGCCGTGAGCAGCAGCCTGGTCAACTTTCTTAACGGCCTCGGTATAAAGCTCGGAAGCGAGTGCTTTGTCGTTAGCGGCAACAGCAGCGTTGAACTTTTTGAGAACAGTCTTAACTTCAGACTTCTTCATCTGGTTTCTAAGTGCTTTGGTACGAGCAACAAGAATACGCTTCTTAGCAGACTTAATATTAGCCATTTTAATCTCCTTTTATTTTCCATATGCGAATTCCCGCAGCAAAACAACTGAGAGGGGTTGTACTGTTTCGTAAAAACGCATACTTCCATTCATACGGCAATATTCTATCACAACTCTGCATCAAAATCAATACTTTTTTCAAAAAAATTCAATAACTTTTTATGTAGTACTTCTCTCGGCTTCGCCGTCCAAATAAAAGACAGCATAATAAGAACAAGAACCGCTGCGTTTGAGAATGCAGTTTCCCGTGCGAATACTGTCTGCAAAGATGATGGAAGAACCGTCAAAATCGTAAAAAAATCCCAAGGACAAATCGAGTCGATTATCTCCGAAATAGAAGCGGTTATCTATTTTCGTGATCTCTCCGCATTCATATTCACAAAGTCCCGAACCGTAATAAGCTTCCGGATTTTCAGCACCGATCCTTTTTCCCGCCATCCTCGCCCGATTCAAAATGTTGCACTCTTCCTCAAGTTCCCGTTCGAGAGAATAGTCTTCTCTTTCCGTCGCTTCATAATCTCTTGTGACAAAATTATACGCACCGCCGATATAAGTAAAAGCAAGGTAATCGTTCATGCCGTCAAATCCCCAACGGGCGGAATACCCGGTCCCCACGTTACCGTTTCCATCGTCCATGTCAAAGAAAAGTGCGCCTTTTACGGAGTGATATGTCAGTGACTCATCTATTTCCTCCCAAGTGCCTTCGAAAACTTTGTCATAATATTTCAAAGTAAAGGTCGTCTCGGTGAAGGCAATTTTGACGTTTTCCTGACGAAACTGGTCAAAAAAAGAAAAAGCGTTAATCTGTTGCGTGTAAGTGACCCCGTCTTTCGGATAACTCTGCACGACGACGTCAAGTGCATACGGCGCCTTTTTGCAACCACTCATGGTCAACACGGAAAAGATTAGGAAAATGACAAGTAACAAGGCTGTTTTCTTCATACCGTTCCTCTTTTCATTTTAATCCGTACTTGATATCTCCATATTAACATAAAGAAAATAAGATTGCAAGAAAACCCCCGCTAAAATACGGTCGCAAAAATCTTTAAAAAAATTATTGACTTTGATAGAAAAACATGATATACTTGTAAAGCAAATTGGTTTACACCTAAAGTGAGGCGCTTTATGTTTGAAAAAAATATGAAATTCGCCTATCTCTTAGACCTCTACGGGGCGCTACTTGACGAACATACGAAAAACGTTTTGACTTCTTACTACGAAGAGGACCTCTCTCTCGGAGAAATTGCCGAAGAAACGGGGATTTCGAGACAAGGTGTTCGTCACGCTGTCAAACACGGTGAAGAGCAATTGGCTTTTTACGAAGAAAAACTCGAATTATCCCAAAAAGACGACACCGAAAAAGCGGTCCTTGCCCTTTTGGAACAAGCAAAAGCCGCCCTTCTCGCGGGCACGGATGCTGCGCCCTTGATTAGCGAAGCTATTGCGAAAATAAAAAAGTAAGGGAGTTTATCATGTTCGGAAATTTGACAGAAAAACTGGCAAATGCCTTCAAAAAGTTCCGAAGCAAAGGAAAACTCACCGAGGCTGACGTAAAAGAAGGCATGCGCGAAGTTAAACTTGCCCTTCTCGAAGCCGATGTCAATTTCAAAGTCGTTAAAGAATTTGTCGCTACCGTTACCGAGCGCGCCATAGGCTCCGAAGTTCTCGAGAGTCTCTTGCCGGCGCAACAAGTTATAAAAATCGTCAACGAAGAACTCACGCGCCTGATGGGCGGTGAAAACGCGAAACTCGAAATCAATCCGAAACCGCCGACGGTCGTTATCATGGTCGGTTTGCAAGGTGCCGGCAAAACCACGCACACAGGCAAACTTTCCGCCATGTATAAGAAAAAAGGTAAGAATCCCCTTCTTGTCGCCTGCGACGTTTACCGTCCTGCCGCCATCGACCAGTTGAAAATCGTCGGAGAGTCCGTCGGTGTTCCCGTCTTTTCCATGGGAAGTGCCGAATCTCCCGTCAAAATTGCGAAAGCGGGTGTCGAGTATGCGACGAAAAACGGTTTCGATATGGTATTTATCGATACGGCCGGCCGTCTTCATATTGACGAAGTGCTGATGACGGAACTGCTCGAAATCAAGAAAGTGACACAACCCACGGAAATTCTCTTGACTGTCGATGCCATGACGGGACAGGATGCCGTTAACGTTGCCAAATCCTTTGATGAACTTCTTGACATCACCGGTGTTGTTTTGACCAAAATGGACGGAGACACCCGCGGAGGTGCTGCTCTTTCCGTTCGCTACATTACGGGCAAACCCATAAAATTCATCGGTACCGGCGAAAAACTCGACGCTATCGAGCCTTTCTACCCCGACCGAATGGCATCAAGAGTCCTCGGCATGGGCGACGTTCTCTCGCTGATTGAAAAAGCAGAGGCGGCGTACGACGAGAAAAATGCGAAAGAAATGGAGCGGAAATTCCGCGAAATGTCTTTCACCTTGGAAGATTTTCTCGTGGAGATGCGCAAACTTAAAAATATGGGTAATCTCGACCAGCTTATCGGTATGCTTCCGGGCGCTAATATGAAAGGACTCGGCGATTTGCACGTAGATGAAAAGCAAATGGCACATACGGAAGCCATTATCCTTTCCATGACGCAGGCAGAGCGTGACCGTCCCGAAATTATCAACGGCTCGAGAAGGAAGCGCATTGCCAAGGGGTCCGGCACTTCCGTGGAAGAAGTCAATAAACTCTTAAAGCAATTCGACCAAATGAAAAAAATGATGAAGCAATTCGGAGCCGTCGGTAAACGCCGCGGATTCGGCGGATTCAAACTTCCCTTTTAGTTTACCAAAATAAAAATATAAAAAATCTTTGGAGGAAAAAATCATGGCAGTTAAAATGAGACTTAAGAGAATCGGCGCGAAGAAGGCTCCCTTCTATCGTGTTATCGTTGCAGACGAGAGATCGCCCCGTAACGGCAGATTCATCGACGAGATCGGTTATTACAATCCGATGACCAACCCCGCTGAAATCAAAATTGACGCTGACAAAGCCAACAAATGGCTTGCAAACGGCGCTCAACCTACCGAAACTGTTAAAGCACTTCTTAAAAAAAGTGAAATCCTGAAATAATCAAACCGAAAGGATATGATTATGGAATTGGATTTGAAACAGATTCTTGCGGATATCGCAAAGGCAATCGTGGATTCCCCCGATGAAGTTCGCGTCGAAGAAGACAGCGACGGCGATGACGTGGAACTCACCCTTTCCGTTGCAGAAGCCGACACCGGTATGATCATCGGAAGACATGGCAAAATTGCAAAGGCCATTCGCCAGATCATGAAGGTTGCTGCGATTCGCTGCGGAAAACGCGTTACTGTCGAAATCAAATAAAAATACTCGGGGTACTATGGCCCCGAGTATTTTTTTGTATTATATGTACAAAAATATATAGGTAAATAATAGCATACTATACAAAAAAGCACTTCTTATTTTCCATGAAAGCGAGAGAGATGGTTTCCATGAAAAAATATATTATGTCCCTCGACCAAGGAACGACAAGTTCCCGTGCCATCCTTTTTACCTATCAAGGGGAGATTGCGAGCAAGGCACAGCGTGAGTATCCGCAAATCTTCCCGAAAGAGGGTTGGGTAGAGCACGACCCCATGAGCATTTGGGCAACCCAAATCGGCGTTGCGACCGAAGCGCTCCAAAAAATAGGCGGAAACTGGGACGAAGTGGCAGGCATCGGCATCACCAACCAGCGTGAAACTACCGTCGTATGGAACCGCGAAACGGGCACCCCGATTCACAACGCCATCGTTTGGCAGTGCCGACGCACGGCAGAATACTGCGAACAACTCAAAAAAGAAGGTTACGAAGATCTCATCAAAGATAAAACGGGACTTTTGCTTGATCCCTACTTCTCTGCGACCAAAATACGGTATATTCTCGACAACGTAGAAGGCGCAAGAGAATTGGCGCAAAAGGGCGAACTTTGTTTCGGAACGGTAGATTCTTGGCTCATTTACCAACTCACCGGCAAAAAGGTCCACGCGACGGACGTTTCCAACGCTTCGCGCACCATGCTTTTCAACATTCATACCATGCAATGGGACGACGAACTGTTAAAAATTTTTGATATTCCGAAAGCGATGTTGCCGAAGGTGTTGCCATCCTCCTGTATATACGGATATACCGATGAAAAAATTCTCGGCGCTTCCCTGCCGATCGGCGGCGTTGCCGGAGATCAGCAATCGTCGTTATTCGGTCAATGTTGCTTTGAAGCAGGTGACCTCAAAAACACCTACGGCACCGGCGCGTTTTTGCTCATGAATACCGGCGATAAACCCACCTTGACCGGCAACGGCCTCATTACCACCGTCGCCTGGCAAATCGGAGATAAAGTCAGCTATGCGCTGGAAGGTTCCGTTTTCGCCTGCGGTTCTGCCCTTCAATGGCTGCGCGATGGGTTAAAAATTCTGGATTCCGCCGCAGACAGTGAATATTACGCCGCAAAAGTAAAAGACAGCGGCGGCGTCATGGTTGTCCCGGCATTTCAAGGTCTTGGTGCTCCCTGGTGGGATCCCTATGCACGCGGCATGATCATCGGTTTGACCCGTGCCACTACGAAGAATCATATTATTCGCGCCACGCTTGAATCGCTTGCGTATCAAACCGCCGACGTCGTCGAATTGATGGAACGTTCGGCACATATCAAAGTGAAAGGATTGAAAGTTGACGGCGGAGCTTCTGCCAACAACTTCCTCATGTCCTTCCAGTCGGATATTCTCGGCGTACCGATTGAGAGACCCTCCTGCATCGAAACGACTGCCCTCGGTGCCGCTTATCTTTGCGGCCTTGCCGTCGGCGTTTACGCTTCCTTCGATGAAATCAAAGCACAACACAAAACCGAACGTCTGTTTGAACCGTCGAAAGACCAAGCATGGCGCGAAGGACAAGTGTCTGTTTGGCGTCGTGCAGTCGAGAGAACACTCGGCTGGAAAGAACCTTAATTATCGAAAGCAAAAAGGCTGTTAGTTTGACTAACAGCCTTTCTTCAATCTTCGGTAATGCCTAAAAGTAAGAACTCTTTATTATGGCAATCGGAAGTGCGGATGATGGGATTACCGTGTTCTCTGATGAGAGCCAAAATGTCGGGATTCGGGTAAGGTGTCGTACGATAGCCTCTCGCTATCGCGCCGTAGTTGACTTCAAAGGTTACGCCGGTCGGAAGAAGTTTATCGAGTGCCGCGCGGTATGCTTTTACGTATCTTTCGTTTTTTTCGTCAAACAGTTTGCCGCCTTCGTTGAATTTTGTGACCAAATCAAAATGACCGACGATATCGCATTTGGTACGGCAATATACGTCGCCGACAAGCGCGTAATAGTCCTCGCAAAAAGCGTAATAATCGCCGCCGTAATAGGTATTGACACTATCGATAAAATTGGCTTCGCTTTTGTCTATCGGCAAGTAGTGCCCGTCCTTTTTCACGTAATGAACCGAACCTATGACATACTCGTAGCGGTCGGTTTTTTCTTCGGAAAAATAATCCTGTTCAATGCCGAGTTTGATTGAAATGCTGTCCTTGTACTGTTGTTTCAGTTTGCTTACGGTGTCTATATATTTCTCGGTGTTTTCCAAAGTCATACAATAACTTCCGTCAAATTCCGTGAAGGAATGACCGGAAAACCCAAGTTCGCTCATGCCGCCCTCGAGGGCTTTCAGAACCATTTCTTCGGGCGAGTTTTTGCCGTCACAAAAGCAGGTATGCGTATGCAAATTAGATAGTCCCATTCGTATTCCTCACTTATTCTGCCGCATGTTTTCCATCAAACAATGCATCGGATAGTTGAATAAAGTCTTTCGTTGAAAGTCGTTCTCCACGGATGTTTAAATCAAATCCAAGAGACGAAACAGCCGCCGAAATTTCCTCTTTGCAATAGTCCGAAAGTTTGGATGAAAGGGCGTTCACAAGCGTTTTTCTTCTCATTTCAAAAGCACCGTGAATCAAGTTGAAAAACAGACGTTCGTCTTTCGGGAAAAATGGTTTTTCTTGATAGAGGTCAATGCGAATAACGGCGCTGTCCACTTTCGGTGCCGGTAAAAAACAACCGGCCGGAACCTTAAACAGTCGCGTTGCCGTGCCGTAATACCCAAGAACTGCGGTAATAGCGCCGTAATCGCCGGTGCCTGCTTTGGCGCAAAGACGGGAGGCAACCTCGTTTTGAACCATAACGGTAATCGACCGAAAAGGAACGCCGCTCTCCAAAAGACGCATTAAAATCGGCGTCGTGATGTAGTAAGGCAAATTTGCCGCTACGGATACGTCTCTTCCCTCGCTGTAGACGTTTATGAGTTCTCTTAAATCGGTTTGCATGATATCGCCGTTAATCACCGTGACGTTATCGAACTCAGCAAGCGTTTTGCCGAGAACGGGAATGAGGCCTTTGTCGATTTCTACGGCCACTACTTTTTCATAACGCCGGGCAAGTTCGGCGGTCAAACATCCGATACCGGGACCGATCTCCAAAATCATGGAATCGGTACGGTCGGCACAGGCTTCCGCAATATCATAAGGCACCATCGGATTGATGAGAAAATTCTGCCCGTAATCCTTGCGAAAAACGATGCCGGCATCCGCCATCAACTCCTTAATGGTGTTTGGGTGACATAAATTCATAAACTCTCCCCGTAATATCAAAAAAACTCGTAAATCCTATTGACAAAAAGCCAATTTGATAGTATAATACATTCCGATGCTGATGTGGCTCAGTTGGTAGAGCAGTTGATTCGTAATCAACAGGTCATCGGTTCAAGTCCGATCATCAGCTCCAAGAATCCTGCGGATTTTCCGCGGGATTTTTTGTTTTTTGTCGATGACCTTTAGTATTATAAAGAAAAAGCGCGCGCCTGTCAAGCCCTAAGCAAATTCATCCATTCCAAAAGCGGATAATTTATCGTGCAATAGAAAATAAACATTCGTCTTCCGATAAAAAAGAGAACTTTGAAAACCAAAGTTCTCTTTTTTGGAGCAGGTAACCGGAATCGAACCGGCACGACCAGCTTGGGAAGCTGGTGTTCTGCCACTAAACTATACCTGCGGACGTTGACGGTAATATTATACACTATCACCGTCAAAAAATCAACCCTTTTAGGCTTTTTTTCGCCTCAGAGAAACGAACAAGCGTCGCACGAAATCAAAAGGAATCACAGATAATGACAAAAGTACCGTCCGTCCCAGCTCTTTCGCTGACAAAGGCGTTGTTCTGAACAGACTGCCACCAAAGTAAATCATCAAAATCTGCACTGCAAAAATGCAAACGAGGATAAAAACGAAAGGTTTGTTTTTACGGATGTCGGCAAACAGACGTAACCGCTCACAACGGCAGCAAAGGCAGTTTGTCAGTCCGGAAAAGATGAAAAGCGCGTAAAAACCGGTTAAAAAAATGACGTCGTCCTCCGATTTTCCGTACCAACTGCGGACCTTTGGCACTGTCAGAAAACAAACACAAAGCCCGAGGGTAAAAAAACCTGTTAGAACGATATGAAGCAGCATATCGGATGTGAGAATGCCCTCTTCCCTCTTTTTCGGCTTTTCATTCAGGTAATAGGAGAGCGGGGGTTCCCCGGCAAAAGCCAAGCCTCCCAAGGTATCCATAATCATGTTGACCCAAAGCATTTGAACGATCGTGATGGGACTTGGAATCCCTATCCATTGACCGACGAGCGAAACACCGCAAGCGGCGAAATTCATGATCAACTGAAACGTGATAAATTTCCGGATGGATTTGAAGATGGTTCTTCCGTACAAAACCGTATTTTTGATAGCGGAAATGCTGTTGTCGAGAAGAACCGCGTCCGCCGCATCTTTGGCGATATCTTCCCCGTTTCCCATCGCAAAACCTACGTCGGCAAGTTTTAACGACGGAGCGTCGTTTATCCCATCTCCCGTCATTCCGACGACAGCACCGTTTTCTTGCGAAAGGCGAATCAATCGCCGTTTATCGGCAGGAAGCGCCCGTGAAACGACGCGTAGACGCGGCAAAATCGCCTGTATTTCCCCGTCTTTCATTTTGACGAGTTCGGATCTGTCTAAGACGAGTTCGTCGCTTCCGTGATGAAAAATGCCGCATTCCGTGGCAATGGCCTGTGCCGTTTCTTTTCCGTCCCCCGTTACCATGACAATTTGCACGCCGGCACGGTGCAAAGTCTTCACGGTTTCTTTGGCATCGGGACGCAGTTTGTCTTTCAGTACGGCAAAAGCCAAGAGAATAAGAAAATCCCCTCGCGGCTCTTTCATCG
Organism: Clostridiales bacterium UBA1740; assembly: GCA_002315715.1. Classification (GTDB taxonomy): domain Bacteria; phylum Bacillota; class Clostridia; order Oscillospirales; family CAG-272; genus UBA1740. The sequence continues at coordinate 20,323 of DCHY01000027.1, forward strand.
CTATAGCAACAACGCGATCCCCTTTGCCGGCGAATCCGGCATATGAGGAACGCAGCAAATCCGTATTCGCCGCCGTTATACTGCCGTCTTTCTTGAAAACTCGTCTGATTTTCGGCAGTAACACCTCGGGAGCCCCCTTGACAAAGACGTACCCATCCCTCAAAGTAACCGAAGAATATTTGTTTTCGCTTGTAAACTTTGTTTTTTTCAGTATCTCAAATGGCGGCGGTGCTTCACTGACAAAAAATCCCGTAATGGCCTTGTCGGTTCCGTTTCCGCCAAGGAGCGACTTCCCCGATACGACGGCGTCGGTATTGGCAAAGGCGGAAAGCAACAAAAAATGAAATAAATCCCCCGTTTTTTTCAGTTCCGACATACTTGCGATGCTGCCGTCCGCCGTCACAAATCTGTCGATTGTCAAGATACCGGCGGTCAGAGTTCCCGTCTTATCGGTAAAAAGCAAATTCATAGAACCGGCGGTTTCAATTCCCACCATTTTCTTCACAAGCACCCCGTCGTTTGCCATTTTCTTCACGTTGGCACAAAGCACGACGGTTATCATCATAGGCAACCCTTCCGGGACGGCGACGACGATGACGGTTATCATCAGCGTCAAAGCATGGATCAAGGTTTGAATGACATAAGAAGCGTCACAAAGCGATGCTAAAATATCGGCACTCCGGTAACCGTTTTTTGCGATGAAAGCATTAAACAGATAGGTGAAAGCCACGAAAGCCGCTAATACGTAACCGATCTTACTGATTTGCGACGCCAATTGACCGAGCCGTAATTTCAAAGGGCTTTGTCGCGTCTCTTCTTGCACGTCTTTGGCAATACCGCCGTAATACGTCGTCATACCGACGCGCTCGATTCTGACGATACCTTCCCCGTTTGTGACAAGCGAACCGCGAAACACCTTAGAAGAATTGGATAGTTCGAAAGATTTTTCGGTACCGTCGGGCCTTTTTTCAACGTCACGGCTTTCCCCGTTTAAGGCGGACTGGTCCACCGACAATGTGCCTTTCTCCAAGGTGCCGTCCGCAGGAATCTTTTCACCGGCAGAGAGCAAAACGAGATCCCCGACAACCAATTCGCCTATCGGGATTTCCGACAGCGCCCCGTTTCGGATGACACGGACAGCGCTCTTTTTGTTTTCTTGCTGCATATGCAGAAACGCTTTTTCACTGCCGTATTCCGACGCCGTTGAAACCGTGGTGGCAATGAGAACGGCAAGCAGGATGCCGCCCGTCTCCACCCAGTTGACTTTCCCAAGTGTCAACAAAATTTCGGCGCCGAGCGCAAATAACAGTATTTTGATAATGGGATCAAAGAGATTGTCAAAAAACTGACGCCAAAAACTCTTCTTTTTCCCTTCGCTTAACCGATTATCGCCGTATTGGCTTTTGGACTTTTCGACTTCGGCCGTCGAAAGTCCTATATATCCTTCGTGCATAGAATACCTCTCTTTTCCCACTATATGAGGAAAAAAACGGTAAAATGAAAAAGTCGATGCAAAAAAGCATCGACTTTTCGTTATGACAAAGAAAACCCCGCGTTGGCCGTGTAACACAATATTTTAACCCTGTATGTGACAGGTGGGTGTCCTCTCCGTTTCATTGCGCTTTCAACGTCCGCCTTTGAGGGGTACTAAGACAGCCTCGGGCGGGAGACCTGCATCCCGAAACGGAAGTTTATCCGAACTCCCTTAGTAAAATCGTAGGTCCAAAACCGTATTATCACGCACCACGCAGGAAAAACTCAGTTGTCGTAATCGACTTCACTGAAGAAAAGATCGTTGAAATAATCCTCAACCTTATCGAATTCTTCGTCGTCTTCCACGGATTCAAGCACTTTGTCTTCTCCGTCGTCAGTCACACGAAGAATCACGTATTCTTCGTTGTCTTCATCGTCGGCAGGTGCCATAGCATAGTACAAACGACCGTCGATTTCGCCTTCTGCCAAAAGTTCGAAGTCCAATTCTTCGCCGGTGTCTTCATCCGTCAAAGTGAAGATTTCCACTTCTTCGTCTTCTTCATTTTCAATTTCTTTATTCAATTCGTCAGCCATATTATTCTCTCCTTTTCGGTATCGATATTGTAACGCGTTTCTGTTTTTTTGTCAAGAGATTTAGAGAATTTGCGTCAAAATCTCATTGCTCACGTAAAAGCCTTTTTCGGTTAATTTCAGATTGTCTTCTGTCCAAACGAGATACCCCGCTTTTTCCATAGCGGAGAGTTTTTCTTCTTTACCATCCGCAAAGTTTTTCCCGAAGCGCAAACGATAATCGGAAAGAGAGATACCGAAAGACGTGCGAAGTCCGAGCATCGCATACTCATAAGCGCGCATGGAAAGCGGAATGGTTTCGACAGAGCGGGTTGCCGCGGCACCGAGAGAAATATAGTCTTTCCTGTCGTCGGTATTCATATACCGATTTTCGCCGTCAAAAGACGAAGCGCAAAGTCCGACGCCGATATACTTTGAATAGTCCCAATATTTGAGATTGTGACGGCAAACGAATCCGGGTTTTGCGTAGTTGGAAATCTCGTAGTGAGTATAGTCACAAAGCGAAAGTTTTTCTTCGAGCGTTTTGACCATTTCGAGTTCTTCGTCTTCACTCGGTAAAGCAAGGGAATTTCTCATACGATAGAACGGCGTCCCCTCTTCAACAATCAAGCTGTAAGCCGAAATGTGCGTAGGTGAAAGTCTCAAAACGGTATCGAGCGTAGCGGCAAAACTCTCCGTTGTCTGCTCGGGAATCCCGTACATCAAATCGACGTTGAAATTGTTTATTCCGGCTTCTTTCACCCACTCGACTGTCTGTAAAAAGTCGTTTGTGTTGTGGATTCTGCCGAGAATTTTTTGTTCGTTATCGTGAATAGACTGCAATCCGATGCTAACGCGATTGACGCCCGCCTCACGGCACGCAGATAAAAATTCGCGCGTGACCGTACCGGGATTCATCTCGAGGGAAAACTCACAGTCGGAGGAAATCAAAAAGGTTTTCTTGATGCTGTCGGTTACGGATAACAGTTCCCCCGGTGTCAAAGTAGACGGCGTTCCGCCGCCGAAGAAAATCGTGTCAACTCTGATTTTCGGTTCCGTCGTATAACTCTCGATTTCTTCTTTCAATCGGGAAAGATACGCATTTCTTTCCGCTTTGTCAAAATCGGAAAAGGAACAAAAATCACAGTAGTTGCACTTTCTCACGCAGAAAGGGATATGGACGTAAAGTCCCACACCGTTATTTTTCATCATCCAATTTCAAAACTGCCATAAAGGCTTCCGGCGTTACTTCGACGCTACCGAGTTTGCGCATCTTCTTTTTGCCTTCTTTTTGCTTTTCGAGCAGTTTTTTCTTTCTCGTAATATCACCGCCGTAGCACTTGGCAAGCACGTCTTTTCTCATGGCTTTAACCGTTTCTCTGGCAATGACTTTGGAACCGATGGCAGCTTGTACGGGTATTTCGAAAAGCTGTCTTGGAATATTGTCTTTGAGTTTTTCGGCAATCTTTCTCGCACGGGCATACGCACGCTCTTCAAATACGATAAAGGAAAGCGCGTCCACCACTTCTCCGTTCAGAAGAAAATCCAATTTGCAAAGTTTTGAAGGGACGTAACCCTTCATCTCATAGTCGAGAGAGGCGTATCCTTTGGAACGGCTTTTCAAAGCGTCGAAAAAGTCGTAGATGATTTCGTTAAGCGGCAATTCGTAATGCAGTTCGACACGCGTCGTATCGATATATTTCATGTCGATGAAAGTACCGCGGCGGTCTTGGCAAAGATCCATGATACCGCCGACGTATTCGGTCGGCGTGATAACCGTGGCTTTCATCATCGGCTCGTACGACGTCCCGATCTCATCGGGGGACGGGAATTTCGACGGGTTATCAATCATCAAAGTTTCGCCGTTTTTCATTTCCACTTTGTAGATGACCGAAGGAGCGGTGGTAATCAAATCGAGATTGAACTCTCGCTCGAGACGTTCCTCGATAATTTCCATGTGAAGAAGACCGAGAAAGCCGCATCGGAAACCGAAACCGAGGGCAATAGAGGTCTCGGGTTCAAACACCAACGAAGCGTCGTTGAGTTGCAATTTTTCAAGGGCATCGCGCAAATCACCGTAACGGGCGCCGTCGGCGGGATAAATACCGGCATAAACCATGGGATGTACTTCGCGGAAACCGGGAAGCGCTTCTACGGCGCCCCCTTCGGCAAGGGTAACGGTATCACCGACACGCGTTTCTCCGACGGTTTTGATACTTGCCGTAATATAGCCAACTTCTCCGGCAGAAAGAGAGTCGCTCTTTTGCAAGCCGAAAGGCTCCATCGTTCCGACTTCCACGATATCGAAAAGCGCACCGGTCGACATCAGACGAATCTTGTCGCCGGCTTTTACCGTTCCGTCAAACACGCGGATATATACGACGACGCCAAGATAGGAATCATAGTGAGAGTCAAAAATCAAAGCCTTCAAGGGTGCATGAACGTCGCCCTTGGGCGCCGGAATATCGGTTATGATTTTTTCAAGTACGTCTTCAATGTTCAAACCGCACTTGGCAGATACCGCGGGACATTCGGAAGCCGGAATGCCGATAATGTCTTCGATTTCATTTCTCGTCTTCTCTACGTCGGCGGATGCCAAATCGATTTTATTGATAACCGGCAAAATCTCGAGGTCGTTGTCTATTGCGAGATACGCATTTGCGAGGGTTTGCGCTTCCACGCCCTGCGTTGCGTCAACTACGAGCAACGCGCCTTCACAGGCTTTGAGAGAACGGGATACTTCGTATCCGAAGTCCACGTGACCGGGGGTGTCGATGAGGTTGTATTCATACTCCTCACCGTTTTTGGAGGTGTAATTCAATTTGACGGCACGGGCTTTGATGGTGATACCGCGTTCTCTTTCCAAATCCATGTTGTCGAGAAGCTGTTCTTCCATATCCCTTTTGTCAACCGTCTGGGTTTTTTCCAAAATACGGTCGGCAAGAGTAGATTTTCCGTGGTCAATATGGGCGATAATCGAAAAGTTTCTGATATTTTTCTGTTTGTCTAACACGTATGTTCCTTTCAGACCGATTACACTGTCAGAAGCGTATCTACAGCCGCGGCATATTTTCCCATTTTTGAGGAAAGATCGGCTTCGCTCTCTCCGTGTGCCAAGATGTAAAATTTGATTTTCGGTTCGGTGCCGGACGGACGGATGATGATTTTATCATCGGTTTCAAGCGTCAGATAAATGACGTCTGCCTTGGGCTGTCCTGTCGGGGTCAGTTCTCCGGTTTGGAGATTCTTAAAGGTTTGAGCCGTATAATCGCCGAAAAGTTTGACGGGAACGCCGGCGTAACTTTCCGTCGGAATCTCATGCAGTTTTTGCATGATTTTCTTTTGTTTTTCAATGCCGTCAAGCCCCGGCATCTCGATATTCAACGTTTTTTCGGTATAGAAACCGTATTTAGCGTAGAGGTTTTCAAGCGCGTCATAGAGCGTCATACCGCGTTTTCTGTAATAAGCGGTCATTTCGAGAATCATGGCAGATGCGCCTACGGCGTCTTTGTCGCGGGCGTAAGGACCGCAAAGATAGCCGTAACTTTCCTCAAAGCCCAAAAGAAATTCGTCGGCTTTTCCCACTTTCTCATAATTTTTGATGACTTCGCCGATAAACTTAAAGCCGGTTAAAACGTCGTGAAGTTTAACCCCGTTGCACGCGGCGATTTTATATGCCATATCGGTAGAAACCAAACTTTTGACGCAGTACGCGTCTTTTGTCAAAAGACCGTCTTCTCTCTTAGCGGAAATAATATAATCCAAAAGAAGATTGCCCATTTGGTTACCGGTAACCGTCAAAAACTTACCGGAATGGTCACGCACCATAACGCCGACACGGTCGGAGTCGGGGTCGGTGGCGATAATCAAATCGGAACCGTGCAAATCGGCAAGCGCAATGCCGAGAGTAAAAGCTTCTTTAAATTCGGGATTGGGTTTTGTCACCGTCGGGAAGTTACCGTCGGGGGTCATTTGCTCTTTCACGGTGTAGAGATTTTTAAGTCCCATACGGCGGAAGATCTCCGGCACCAAGCGATAGCCGGCGCCGTGAAGCGGCGTGTATACGACGCCGAAATCATCGGCAACGTCTCTCACCGCATTCTTATGGATAACGGTCTTGCTGACAGCCGCCAAATACTTTTCGTCAAATTCGCCGCCAAGAACCGTAACGGCACCCGACGCCACAAGATCTGTGAAATCCGGCAAATCGGAAAGGTCCAATACATCGAATTCCGCTCTGGCGCGGGAAACGATAGCCGCCTGCTCGGGGGACACCTGCGCGCCGTCTTCCCAATAGGCTTTATAGCCGTTGTACTCTTTCGGGTTGTGAGACGCCGTGATATTGATTCCCGCCATAGTATGGAGTTCGCGAATGGCAAAAGAAAGTTCCGGCGTGGGACGAAGGGAATCAAAAATATATACTTTGATACCTTCTGCCGCTAAAACGCGCGCACAAATCTTTGAAAATTCCGTCGAATGATTTCGGGAGTCACAGGCAATGGCAACACCGCGTGTTTCGCCGTGTTCTTGCTTGATCAGAGCGGCAATACCTTTGGTCGTTTGTGCAACCGTAAAACGGTTCATACAACCGATACCCATGTACATGGTGGAGCGAAGACCTGCCGTTCCGAAATCCATGGGAGATGAAAAACGCATAATTTTTTGGTCCTCGGTCAAGCCGCGAATTTCGGCTTTTTCGTCAGCCGTTAAAGCATCGGACGACAGCCACTTTTGAATTTCCGTTTCGTAAGACTTCATAATACTTCCTCCGTTTCTTTTGCGGTTTTTAAGGCGCAAGCCAATTGGTCGGGACAAGAAGTCGGTTTTCCGCCGCAGCGAATACCCGAAAGCTTTGCAATGGCTTCGGAAACCGGCATTCCTTTTACAAGGGTAGCAACACCGAACGTGTTACCGGGACAACCTCCGATGAATTTGCAATCGGTGATGACGTCGTCTTCGACGTCCAAAACTATCATACGGGAGCAAGTTCCGCTCGTACGGTATTCAATATGTTTCGTCATAGGATAACCTCACGTTTCAAGATTCTTATAGATTCCGACGAACGACACGTCGGGCGAAAACAACGAATAGAAGACGAGAAGCGGCAAAAAACTTTGCCCTTCGCTTTTAACAACGGCAAAATACCGATTTTCATTTGACTTGGGGATTTTTCCGATTTTCAAAACGGAAAAACCAAAATATTCGACAATAGCACCTAATCCGAAAAGCGCATCGTGTTCGGGCAAACGAAGTTCGAGATATCGGTCGTCTTCCTTGGAATACGGCAAAACCGAAAGAGTGTCGGAAAGCAGCGCGTATTTCATGTTGGCGGCACCGTCGTAACCGTAAACGGGTGTTACAGCGACAATTTTCAAATCGTATTTTTCAATCCATTCTTGGGTATGCGAAAAGCGATTTCCTTCGTCTTCTTCAAAAGGCAAAAGACAGTATCCGCTCTCCCCATCCTCCAACGCTTTTACCGCTTCCTTTACCGAAGGAAATACAAGCGGCGTAAATTCGCCGTATTCTTCCGAAAAGACTTCATATGCTTCCTCGGTGAGCGCATCGGAAGCGAAAGAGACTTTTCGGTTGACGACGGTTTGCCAAAAGAAATCGCTTTCGGTCAAAAACCATTTTTTATTTTCAAGCGACTGCATAAAAAACGAGGCTAGAGACACGTCTTCCATCAAACTCTCAAAACTCTCTTTTTGTCGAAGGAGTTTGCCGTTTTCCGGCAAAGCATCATCATCGGAGTGCGTACGGGAAATCGCATGATTTTCGGTAAGTAACGAAAAGGACGTCAATACGTCAAAATCTTCGCGATACGAAAAAAAGGCTTGAGCCAAAGATTCCGAAACCAACGACAAATCGTAGAGTTTCATCTCTTCCGTTCGCCGAATACGGTCATTCAGTTTTTGGAGATTCTCTAATGATATTTTCAAATCGGCATCCTTCATCGAAAAATCTCCCTTCTTTATTTCAAAAATATTATACATGATTTTCAAGCGAAAAACAACTGTTTTTTTGTCCTGCGGCTAAGTTTTTTTCAATTACGTCTTGACTTTTGTCATGTGTTTGTGTATAATAACATCGTTCCGAAAAATGCCGGTGTGTCGGAATTGGCAGACGAGACAGACTCAAAATCTGTTGTCCGCAAGGTCGTGTGGGTTCGAGTCCCACCACCGGCACCAAAAAACAGACTTGCTTATGCAAGTCTGTTTTTTTATGCATTGCCTAAGCAATGGCATATCATCGCCGCAGGCGTATCTCATCCGCATCTTACCCTAACGTTGCTTTAACAGCTCGTACGAGATACCGATACAGCATGTTTTGCTTTTTGTACTCTTTGCGAAGCATGAAAATCACGAAAGCCAAAAGGCACAACGGCATGACGGGAATGGCACTCGCCATAATGGACTTCACTAAAAGAAAAACAAATAAAACGCTGAATATAACGTGAAAAACGGGTTCGGTCAAAATAATGCCCTTCATACGGCATCCGTTTTCAACGTTTTTGGCAAACCCGAGAAAGAACGTCCCTTCGACAAAACCGTCGTCTTTTGTCGGTCCGCCGATGTAATTACAGCGAATGCGGAATAGGTTTTCTCCCAATTTTTTGACGGTTACTCCGGGTGCCGGTTCCCCGTCTGCCGATTTCAATTTTTGATTGACAAGTCGAAAATCGGAAACGGTAGAAAGTACCGCTTCCCTATTCGTAGGAATCTTAAAATTGACAAATTTCATCTTTCACCTACTGCCTCAGTTCAATAACGGTTACACCGGCATCACCTTCGCCGTATGCGGCGTGCTCAAAGTTTTTGATACGTCTGTCGGCTTTGAAATATTTCCATAGCGCCGCACGCAGGGCTCCCGTTCCCTTGCCGTGAATGACACGGACTTTGTTGACTGACGCCATAATCGCATCATCCAAATATTTATCCACGACGAACCAAGCATCGTCGCCGATCATGCCGCGAACGTCCACTTCCGGCTTAAAGGTACTGACGAGAGTCTTCTTGACTTTTCCTTCACCGACGGGTTTCTTTTCTGCCCCTTTGCGTTTGAATTTTGTCGAACCGTCGAGAAGTCTGAGTTCGCTTTCCCCGACTTTGGTCTTCAAAATGCCGCTCTGTACTTGATAGTTTTTCTTCTTTTCATCAACGGAAAGAACGGTGCCTTCTTTACCGATGCCGACAAGATAAACGGCATCCCCGACTTTCAAAGGACGCGGCAGATGATAATCATCGTCAAGAGATACTTCACGCACTTGCAATCCCTCGAAAAGTGCCTCGCTGTCACGCAAATGAACGCGGATTTCTTCGCGCGCTTTTTGCATCAGTTCATTACGTTTTTCACGGTCTTCTTGTTTTTTGATTTCTTCGAGCTGGCGGAAAATAAACTCGGACGAAGCCCTGGCACTGCCGAGAATTTGGCGTGCTTTTTCCACCTGTTTTGAGATTTCCGACTCTTGCTCTTCTATCTTATTTCTGATTTCTGCTTCGGCTTTTTCTTTGAATCTTTCATATTCAAGTCTCATAGCCTCAGCTTTTTCTTTTTCCTTTTCCATCTTGGCACGATCGGTATCCAAACGTTCAATCACGTCTTCAAAGCGTTTGTTGTCACGTTCAATCAAGGCACCGGCTCTGTCGATGATGGACTCATCCAATCCCAATTTTTCGGAAATGGCAAAAGCGTTGGATTTACCCGGCGTACCGACGATCAGTTTGTAGGTCGGGCGTAAAGTCTCGACGTCAAATTCACAGGATGCATTCTGGACGCGCGGGGTTTCGAGGGCGTAAGCCTTGAGTTCCGCATAGTGCGTCGTGGAGGCGGAAAGCGCTCCTGCCATCTGCGTTTTTTCGAGAATGGCAATTGCCAAAGCAGCACCTTCAACAGGGTCGGTACCGGCACCGAGTTCATCGAAAAGCACCAAACTTTTGTTCGATACTTTTTTCAAAATGTCGACGATGTTTACCATATGTGACGAAAATGTCGAAAGGGATTCTTCTATGCTCTGCTCGTCTCCGATATCGACGAGGACCGAGTCAAAGACACCGACGACCGACTCTTCACTCGCCGGGATTTGAAGGCCGGCTGCCGTCATGACGGTTAAGAGACCGAGTGTTTTGAGCGTAACGGTTTTTCCGCCCGTGTTGGGACCGGTAATTATCAACGTGTCAAATTCCTTACCGATTGAGACGTCGATAGGCACAACCTTCTGCTTATCAAGAAGAGGATGGCGTGCCCGTTTTAAATCGAGCATTCTTCTGCCCGTTACATTGGGTTCTTCCGCTTTCATAGAGATGGCAAGCGAAGCACAGGCAAAATAAAAGGCAATTTCGGTGATGACGTGATAATCCAGCGTCAGAACGGAAGAGAGTTCTCCGACTTCTGCAGAAAAAGCAGACAAAATACGTTCGATTTCATGGGTTTCCTGCGCCGTCAAACTCTTGAGTTCGTTGTTGGCATTGACAACCGACATCGGCTCAATGAACAGCGTTGCGCCCGTAGAGGAAGTGTCGTGAACAAGTCCCTTCACCTCGTTTTTATACTCTGCTTTGACGGGTACGACGTATCTGCCGTTACGCATGGTCACGATATTTTCCTGCAAATAACTGATACGGTTTCCGCCGATATAACTCTGAAGCGCATCTTTAATTTGGTTATTCGTCGCGCGAATTTTACGGCGAATCTCGGCGAGCGCAGGGCTTGCCTCGTCGGCAATCATGTCTTCCGAGAGAATCGCTTTTGTGATTTTATCCTCAAATACACGATTCGGAATGATTCGGCGGATGATTTCATCAAGCGACGTCGTGAAAGGAATATCGGTGTTGATATAGTCGAGAAGTCCTCTTGCCGAGTGCAACAGCGAAGCAATATCCAAAAGTTCGGAAGGCGAAAGCACCGCCCCTTTATAGGCGCGGTCGGCAGAAGAAAGAACGCTTTCCGGCGCCGAGAAAGAAGGAAAACTCTTGTACAAGATAAGACGCTTTGCGTCTTTCGTATGTAACTGACGCGTGATCACGGTGTCATAATCGTCCGACGGCAACAGAGAAAGCGCCATGGCGCGTGCACCCGGCGTTGCCGCCGCGTCGCCGAGCATGGCGATAATCTTTCCGTATTCAAGAGTATCAAGCATTTTTCTGCTGAAGGGCATTATCGTTTCACTCCGTGGTAAAAATCAAGGGTTTTGAAGGATCTCTCGAGATGGTTGCATAAATACGTTTCCGCCGCTTTTTCAAATAGGGGTATATCCTCCGGGTTTGACAACTCGAAAGAGAACATTTTCTCAAGAGGACAGTAAATACAGTACACGAAAGCCGTTTTGACGGCAGAGGGCAAAAGGCAGACGAGGTGTGCCTCGTGCCCGTCATCTATGTAGGCTTCTTTCACACTTGCCATACCGTCGCGGCAGGACATACAAAGGATATCGCCGCCCATAACGTCCAAGATAAAATCTCCGTTTTTTTCTCCGCAAGAGCGGCAAGCGAGCACGTCCGGCATAAATCCGATAATAGATGCGGCACGAATCTCGAAAGCGGCCTTGATTTTGCCGATTGTGTGTTTGCCTACACCGATGGCGTAAAGAGAATTGAGCGACAGGCGAAGTAAATCTCGCTCCGCCTCAGCTACCGTCACAAAAGACAGTACTTCGCAGATATAAGAAGCCAGAGCCAAACCGTCAATACTTTTTCGGATATCAAAGAAACTCTCAATGAGGGAGGCTTCCTTGATCCAATAATGTTCACCGCGTTCCACCAACACGAAACTGCCGTAACAGTACTGCATGGTCGAACTCATCTGTCGGCTTTTGAGAGTTCTCGCCCCGTGTGCCATGGCGGAAACCACACCCATCTCTTCCGTAAAAATCGTGATCATGCGGTCGGATTCTTTGACGTCCACCGTCCGAATCACAAGTCCTTTTACCTCAACGGTATTCATTACGACTCTTCCCGATAACCGAAGTTTTGAATGTTGAACTCGTTGTCACGCCAATTCTCTTTGACGCGTACGTAGAGGTCGAGAAACACGCGACAGCCGAGCATATTTTCGATATCTTCTCTGGCATAGGTGCCGATGGTTTTCACGGTTGCACCGTTTTTGCCGATGATGATGCCTTTGTGCGACGATTTTTCACAATAAATTTCGGCGCGTATAGACACGACGTCCTTCTTCTCTTTCCATTCTTCGATGGAAACTGCGGTACCGTGAGGAATCTCCTCGTCCAAGACGCGAAGCAATTTTTCACGTATAATTTCGGCGACGATTTGGCGTTCAGGCTGGTCAGTAAGCTCGTCCGTCGGGAACATAAAATCCCCTTCGTATAGGAACTGCTCGCACTCGGAGAGCAAGGCGTCTACACCCTTGCCGTTTTTTGCACAGAGCGGTACGACGGCGGCAAAATCAAACGCTTTCGCATAGGCTTCAATAGTTTTGGCAATGTTGACGGGACGCACGGCATCCACTTTATTGATAACGAGGATGGCGGGCATGTCCGAAGCCTTGAATTTTTCGAGAATACCGGCTTCGATATCCCCGACCGCTTCCCTGGCTTCCACAACCAAAATGGAAGCATCGACGCCGGCAAGCGTCTGCTGTGCAGTCTTCATCATATAGTCACCGAGTTTGGTTCTCGGTTTATGAATACCGGGGGTATCCAAAAAAACGAACTGACGCTCACCGTCGGTATGAATACCCGTGATACGGTTTCTCGTGGTCTGGGGCTTTTTCGAGGTAATCGCCACCTTCTCACCGAGAATAGTGTTCAGCAAGGTGGATTTTCCGACGTTCGGACGTCCTACGATGGCAATACAGCCGGTCTTTGTCATATCTTCATTCTCCCGATAATATCTCTTTGTTTTTGGCACTGAATCTCTTCGTCTTCCGGCCCTCTTTCATGGTCGTAACCAAGAAGATGTAGGGTCGAATGAATGGTTAAAAACACGGCTTCGTGAAGAAACGAATGACCGAATTCTTTTGCCTGTTCCTTTGCCCGTTCAAGCGAGAGAACGATATCGCCGAGAACGGCGCCGTTTTTGCATTCTTCCTCGTCGAACTCTCCGTTGTCATACAGCGGAAACGACAAAACGTCGGTAGGTCTATCCACGTTTCTGTAGGTTTTGTTTAACTCGTGAATATAGGAGTTGCCACAAAACGTCACCGAAACACGCGCCGGGTATGGAAAGTTTTCTTCATCAAGCGTTTTGGCAATTGCCAAACGAAGCCAATATTTCAGTTTCAAAGTGCTTTCTTTCGTGCCGGAAACGGAACGAAAATCAATTTTCAGTCTTCTCATGTTCTCTCAGTGCCGCATCAATTGTTTTTACGGCGTTCCTTCTTTTCCCTGTCGTATTTGTCGTATGCTTCGATGATACGCTGTACCAAGTGATGACGAACGACGTCACGCGGTGAAAATTCAAAAATGCCGACGCCCTCCACGTTTTTCAAAACCTCTTTGGCAACGCAAAGTCCACTCTTTTTTCCGTCCGGCAGGTCGGTTTGGGAAAGGTCGCCGGTAACCACGGCTTTGGAGCCGGAGCCAAGTCTTGTCAAAAACATTTTCATCTGCTCTTCCGTCGTGTTCTGCGCTTCATCCAAAATGATGAAGGAGGAATCCAGCGTGCGGCCGCGCATATAAGCGAGCGGCGCGATTTCGATGGTGCCTCGTTCCATGTGCTTGGCAAAATTTTCGGGACCGAGCATCTCGAAAAGAGCGTCGTACAGCGGACGAAGATAAGGATCGATTTTGCTTTGCAAATCACCGGGTAAAAATCCGAGGCGTTCGCCGGCTTCCACCGCAGGACGCGTTAACACGATACGGTCGACGCGACGTTCACGCAACGCCAAAACCGCCATGGCAACCGCCAAAAACGTCTTTCCCGTGCCGGCAGGCCCCACACCGAGAATCAAGGTCTCTTTCTTGATCATTTCTACGTAGCGCTTTTGACCGGCGGTTTTTGCCTTGATGGGTTTGCCTTTATTGGTCACCATCATCACTTCGGAACCGATATTCTCGGCAAGAGAATCCTCGTCGTGCGTGACGAGATTGATGGCGTATGCAAGGGTTTCTTTGCTGATGTTATCACCGGCACCCGTCAAATGCAAAAGGCACTTAAATGTGCGTTCGGCGCGGCAAACCGCGACTTCTTCCCCGGTAATGACGATGGCGTCAGCGTCCCCGACGTTCCATTTTCTATTGGCGATATGTACGCCGAAAGCATTTTCGATCTCTTTGACGTTTTCGTCAAAAGTGCCGAAAAGGGCGGACGTTTCCGCGGACGAGGAGGTCAATACGATTCTTTCGGACATACGTTATTCCTTTCCCATTTCAATCTTCACCGAAGTCGCGCCGTATCGTACGGCCGTAAACGTGCCCTTGACGGCACACCCGTCTTCTGTCAAGACCGTTTCATAGTGCGAACGGTACAAATCCGCGTCTTTGAGCCTTTGACGAAGTTCTGTAAAAAACCGTGATTTTGCGATTTTCTCCGCCTCATCTTGCGAAAGCGTATCTGTTGTCATCGTATTTTCGTAAGCAAAAGACAGATAGAGCGTGATAGGCAGTCGGACGTTTTTATGGACGACGGGTTGTTTTATTTTATTTATTATAACACACTCGGGAGTCTTTTTTCCATAGTTTTTAAAAATATTTACTTCTCGCCCGAAAACGCAAAGGTTTACACCGACCAACCCCAAACGCTGCAGAGAACAAACGTTAGACTCAAAAGGAACAAACAGGGAAATCTCCTCGTTCGTACGAATGCGAACCTCCCCTGCCGCCTCGCAAAATACAGTGACGGAACCGACGTTTTGAATGCCCGAAATCAAAAGGTCCCCTTTTTGAACGGTGTCTCCGACCGAGACGACGGCGGTTCCTTTTTTTACGGTGATCTCCTCTACCACACCGTCATAATCGGAAATGAGATTCGAATAAGAAGAAAAGTCTTTTTGACTGTTCGGAAGCACCTTCGGACGCGCTGACACATAGGCGATAACGCCGCGTTTGTAAATGTTGATCCAACCAATGGTGTCGGATTGCGAAAGCACTTGATTCTCAATAGCGGATAAATCCGATTCTTTCCATTTGGCGCCTACAATAAAACCGGCATCACAGAGTTCACTTTGCAAAACGTCAAGAGGAATATCCGTATTTTTCTCCTTGCGTATATCACAAACGCGAGAGCGAAAAAAAAGAAAGAGAAACAGACAAAGGAAAAACGCAACTACGGCGCCGCAGTGCGATAAAATCCGTCGCAGAAGTGCCAAAAATCCATACTGTTCGGAGATGGAAAAAGATTGGGTTTTCTGACACAAATAATCTGCTTTTTTCTTGTCCCCTCGTCGAATCAGAAAGCGATTTTCTTGTAGAAATTGAACATAAACTCCGTTGTGTAAAAACAAATTGATAACGCGTCTTTTATTCTCTTTTTCTACCGATATGACGTAAAATCCGCAAATATTGTCAAGAATTCTTTGCATTTCTTATCGTAATCCCTTCAATACAGCCGACAATATCCAACAGTCCCTTGCCCATAATTGTCAAACGCAGATCGGAACCGCTGACACAAATTGTTCCGATTTTCGTCTTGATTTCCAAATATGCAAACGAATACTCCGATACGGATAAAACGCCAAAAAAAGTGAGCCTTTGCGTTCTCTTTTTGCAATCCGCATCCAGGCGAAAATCAATTTTTCCCATCGCGTCGATGACCGTATGTTTCGATGCATCTTTTTTCTCTTTTTGGGGCATGCACTTTTTTCTCTTTTCGTAAATTGTATTACAGTCTATGAGAAAGGAATCGTACTTCATGCCAATTCCCACACGGGCAAAATGCATCTTTCTTTCAAGAGTACCGTTTTCGTTTTGCTTTTCTCTTTTACTCCTTTTCATCTGTCTTTCTTTTTCCTCCGTCATCGCAGACGGAATCCTTCGCGGAATGAAAGTACTTTTTTATCAAATTATCCCTAAATTGTTTCCCCTTTTCATTCTTTCGGATTATGTTTTTTCTAATATCCCCATCACACGTATTTCTTCCCTTTCGAGCTTGTTTTCCCGCGCTTTTCATATCTCCCCTGCCGCTTTTTTACCGATTGTCCTTTCCCTCATATTCGGCTTTCCCATCGGCGTCGCTTATGCGATTTCCGCATACCGTTATTCCGCACTCACGAAAGAAGAGGCGGAAAGAGTCATTTTGATGACTTCCTCTCCGTCTTTTGCTTTCACCGTCTTGTTTATCGGGGGGCTTTTTTCTTCGCAATCTCTCGGCGTGCTTCTTTTTGGTATCACTGTTTTCTCATCTATCGCTGTCGGTTTTTTCTTCGGCTCCAATAAGCGGGCTTCCGATACCCGACGAACCGTGTTTTTTTCTTCTTTCAGTTTTGTTTCCTCGGTGAAGGCGGCTGTCGAAAAAGTCCTCGTGGTGTGTGGGTTCATTCTTTTCTTTTTCGGCGTATGCGGTTTGCTCTTGAAATTGCCTTTCCCTTTCTCCGTTCTGTCCCTCTCGCTTTGTGAGATCACTTCATGTGCCTATTTTTTATCTTCTTTTGGCCTTTCGCGTTTTTCTTTTTCCGTATTATCTTTTTCCCTCTGTTTCTCGGGACTGTCTTTTCTTTTTCAAGGATACTCCCTATATGCCCCCTGCGGCTTTTCTTTTTCCCGTATCTTTTTCGGCAAAACCCTCTCGGGTATCATCGGTTTGCTGCTCTGTTTCTTTCTCTATCCTTTAATTGCTTAATTATGTACAAAAAGAAAATTACACTTGCTTTTACTTGACAATTTTCGCATTTTTTATTAAAATAATGTCAATTATAAATGGGGAGGCACTCCTATGACCAATCCAATGTCTTTATGGAAAAAAATACTTGTGATTTCCTTTTTGGTGCTCATTATAGCAGCGGCTGTCATATTGATTATTAAATTTTCATCAAAAACCGACGCTACGGGAAACAAGAATATCGCGACGGTCTCTTTCGGCCCTCTTTCCAGCAACTTGTCGTCTAACGGCGTGATTCAAAAGATAAGCACCGATATCGACGTGCCGCTCGCCGTTGCGCTGGATGAAGGCAAAATTGACAGCGGCAGTGAAACGGCAACGCGCTCTCTTCTGCAAGCGTTCATCAACAACAACGAAGACGAGCCGCTCTTATATCGCGTAGAATACGTCAACGAAAAATATGCAGACAAGACCTATACCGTTACTTCATCCGATCCCGACGAAGTCATCATGACCTTAAAACCGGTCACCATTGACTACACCGAGGCGGCTTTGGCTCGTGAAACGGATTTTCACAACGGCTTTACCAATGCGGAAACGCTTTTGGATTACTTTATCGACCGTGATACCGGGTATTTGAAGGTGCAAAACTTTGCCGACACCTACGTAACGGAAGAAACCGATACTTCAAAATGGGTATCCATCACGACCGGCGACCTCACCGACCGCTTAAAAGGAAGCATCAAACATATCGACACGTTTTCATATACTCTCAGCGCCATTTCCGCCAACGAAGACGATTATCTGAAAATTAACGACAACGTGATGCACATCGCTTTTGAAGAATGGTTCACCGTCTTTTCCTTGAGCGAATACGACGTATCTCCCATCAACAGCCGTATGAATAACGGTGAAAAAGTCTATGCCTCGGTCGGCATTAACGCCTTGAATGCTAATAAGGTAGTCGCCGAAATCACCGAAATCAAAACCGGCAGCAACGTTTCGGGCGTTTCTTATTTCAGCCTTTACGCACGCTTGGTCTTCCCGAAAATTGAGACGAATGAAGACGGAAACGAGGTCGGCAATTACTCCTACTACAGTGACGATCTGGATGAAAAGACCGTCGAGAACCTCGGCATTGATTTGACGAAAAACGTGCAAAAGGAAGAGTTGCTTTCCAACTATTCCGTTACCATCACGGCACAAAAAACCGTTGTAAACGATAAACTTATCGTTCCAACCAAGTGTATTTACTACAACGACACGAAAGAACCCTACGTTCTCACCGTGGACGCAGAAAACAAAGAAACACGCGTCTACATTGAAATCATCCTTTCTACGGGTAAAGACGCCGCAGTCTCTCCCGTGAGCGGATACAACTTAAAAGAAGGCGATGCCATTCGCTATACGGCGGAAGAATCCCTTCTCAGTTCTCTGTTCTGATGAGCAACGACGAAATCCTCTTGGAACTTCGGGATATCAAAAAAACCTACCGCATGGGTGAAGTTTCCTTTCCGGTTCTGCACGGCATTTCTCTATCGGTGAAAAAAGGAGAATTCGTATCGATTCTCGGTCCGTCGGGTTCCGGCAAATCCACCCTTATGAACATTATCGGGTTTCTCGACAAGCCCGACAGCGGTGAATATAACCTACTCGGTCGTGCCGTTTCTTCCCTCTCGGAGCGGGAAATGGCGAAACTCCGAAACGAAACCATCGGTTTTATCTTTCAAAATTTTCAACTTTTGCCGCGCCTTTCTTCCATTGACAACGTCCTTTTACCGCTATTCTACGGAAAAGTCCCCAAAAAAGAGAGACTGCCCCGTGCCAAGAACGAACTCGCGCGCGTTGGTCTTTCCGAGAAGACGGAAAATCTTCCGAAGCAACTGTCGGGAGGTCAGCAGCAGCGCGTTGCGATTGCGAGAGCCCTCGTGACGCATCCTTCCTTATTGCTTTGCGATGAGCCTACGGGTGCGCTCGACCGCAATACCGGCACCCAAATCATGGAGATTTTCAAAGAACTCAACCGTGACGGCATGACCATAGTCATGATTACCCACGACAGAAGAATCGCCGCCTATGCCTCGCGAACCGTCCATATTATCGACGGCAACCTGTATTCCGCTGAAGAATACGACGCGATGATGGAAAAAGACATCGCCTCTGTCGAAGGAGGTAACGCGCATGATTGACTTTTTCTCGATGGTGAAGATGAGTTTCACCAACTTAAAAAACAACGCCATGCGTACGTTTTTAACCATGCTCGGCGTCATCATCGGTATCGCCTCCGTCATTGCTCTATTGACCATCGGACAAGGCGTCACCAACTCCGTGATTGACAAAATCTCGGGGCTCGGCGGCAACAATTTGACGGTTTCCATCAATAATAGAAATGTAAAGAAAGGCTTCTCCGAATCGGAGCTGCAAAGGTTCGCCGACATTGACGGCGTCAGCGGTGTCTCCCCGAGTCTTACCGCATCCAAAATGATCGTCCTCATGCCGGAACTCACCACCGCCAAGTACGACGGTATCTACACGACCTCGTCCCGGATCATGGGCGTGAGCGAATACTATTTTTTGAGCAGTAACAATCAAAAAGGCGTTGCGTACGGCCGCGGCATTTCTTCCTATGATATTGCCTACAGTACCAACGTCTGCGTTTTGGGATACGAGCGTTGGCAAAAACTCTACGGTAACTATTTGCCTATCGGCGAGACCATCAAAATCGAAAACGTTGAATTCACGGTTATCGGTATTATGAATAAGACGATAGGTCTTGACACCTCCTCCAACAACGCCATTTTGGTTCCCTACTCCTCCGCCATCAACAGTTTGAAAACGGGATTGCCTACCTCCATCGACGTTTATTTTGAAAGTGCGGAAGTCAGTGACAGCGTGATAGTCGCCGTGGATGCCCTTTGCGCGGAACTGTTGAATTCATCCGACGGCAAAGACTATTCACTCGTCAACCAAAAAGAAGTGACCGACGTCGTTTTGACGGTTACCGACCTGGTTCTCGGTATGCTCGCCGGCATCGCCGTTATTTCTCTCATCGTCGGCGGTATCGGTATCATGAACATGATGCTCGTCACCGTAACCGAAAGAACTGCCGAAATCGGTCTCAGAAAAGCGCTAGGTGCTCGCCCCTCCGTCATTCTCTCTCAATTTTTGACCGAATCCGTCATTCTCAGTTCGATAGGCGGCATTCTCGGCATCGGGCTTGGCATGCTCATTTCCTATCTTGCGTCTCTCTTGATAGGATACACCTTTACCTACAGCGTTTCGACGATTCTTCTCGCCGCCGTCTTTTCCGTGTTTGTCGGTATCGTATTCGGTATTCTTCCGGCAAGGAGAGCGGCAGCCCTCAATCCCATCGACGCTTTACGGGCACAGTAATTTTGTCAGCAAAACAAAAAGCGACACGCATCTGCGTGCCGCTTTTCTTTTAGATTATTTTATTTGGTCAAATATGCGTTTTGAGAAATGTTGTACCAAGCGATAAGAAGTTCGCCAAGATACGTGTCGGCCTCGGTCGGATACTCGTAAACCTTGGTTTCAATTTCAACTTGGTAGGTGTCGCCGGAATAATCAATGATTTCCTTGCCCTTTTCGTTGAGAACGAAGTTACCCTGAGCGTCTTTGAGATACTTGATTTCGCCGGAAGTACCGGAGACTCCGGTGTCCTTCACTTCTTCGCGCTCAGCCTTGAGCAATTCCAAGTCTTCAGCGGAAATGGTGCGACCTGCGGCAAAGGCTCTGATGTAATCAAGAGCGCTGTAGGTCAAGCTTTCAATCGCATTGTTTTCTTCATCGTAGATGGTAAGGGTGTACTCTTTGTCAAGCGTCGTGAAAGTCAAGGCGTCGGTCTTAACCAAGTAGTATACGGTCTGTTCGAATTCATCGGCGTTGGAAATCAAACTCTGGATGCTGTTGTTCAAAACGGTTTCGGCATCTACGCTGTTTGCCGGTGTTTCGACGACTTTCAAGAGATTCTTCTCGGTGATACGATAATCGTTCAAACGAACGTCGTATTCGATATCATCGTCAGGATTTACGTTAGCAAGTGCCAAGCGGAATACGAGAACGGGAGAAGTGCCCGTGAAGTCTACGTAAACGCCGGCGATGTAATTCTTCAATTTGTCGATATTCTTGGTTTCGGGAGTAAGTTCAAAAACTTTCGTCGCATCGGGAACCGTAAAGCCCTCGACAACGGCAGCGGCAATCGTCTCGTTGACGGTCTCGTAAGGAATGACGTCTGGCATGGGAGGAAGTGCGGGTGCTACGGGTGCTTCTTCGGTCAAACCTTTCTGATATTTCGCATATGCGTTACCGTATGCAACGAACGCGTCATAGTAATCTTCAACGACTTTCTTGTCCTGCGTCTTCACTGCGGTGAGACCGGCGATATAGTTGTTAAGAGCCGTAGAATACGTTTCGAGGAGCGTTACGACCTCTTCCAATTCTGCGCTCTGTGCGGAAACGGCGTCAAAATAGGCGTCAAAGGTGTAATTCTGTACGTCACAGAAAGTACCGCCCTTCGCCAAATTCTTGGTATTAGCCAAGCTGATGACGATGGTGGAGTCTTTTCCGATAACCGAAACGGGAACGGAAACGTATTCAAAGCAGAATACGTCGGCACCGATCTCGGCGCTGGTGGCATTCTTCGTACCGTAACCGACACCGGTTTTGTTCGCACGGGTGAAGGTGATAACGGGAGGATCGCTCAGCGAGTTCGTCGGAGCGGACGGAGCGGCGTAAACGCGAAGAGTCAAGGTTTTATTCATTTCTACCTGAACGGCTTTGATAGCGCCGCAGTCGGTAAGCGTGATGAGGGGGAACTGAAGAACGTACGTGTTCTTATCCGCTTTTCCTTCCGGATCGGGAATCTCAATGGGATCCTCGGCGACCGGTTGGGGATCGTTGTTCACGGGATCGTTGTTCGCGGGTGTTTCGTCGGCGGGGGTATCTTCTCCGAAGCCGACCTGTGCGAGGAGGTCAGAGACCGAGCAAGAGCAAAGCACAAGCATAACCGCCATGCAAAGTGCGAGGAGAGCAAGCAATGATTTTTTCATATTTGTATACCTTTCTTATTTTTCTTGCGTCTTTATTATATAATTTGCGCGCCCTCGCGTCAAGGCGTTTTCGTGAAAAACGGCATTTTCGACTATCCTTAACGTTTCTTTTTGGATATTATTCACAAAAAAATAAAGAAGACGAAAAATTCCACGAAATACAGAGTGCGGCACAAGCATAAAAACAGCCGAAAATGCATAAAACTTTCCTTATTTTTTAGTTTTTTTCGGAAAACTATGGAAATTTGATATTTTATGTGCTATAATATCCAAGATATGATACGCGTAAAAGTGTGTCTTTAATGTTTGATATCAAAATTTTATATGGAGGGTACTTATGAGCAACAAGTACGTTTATCTCTTCTCCGAGGGTAACAAAGACATGAGAAACCTGCTCGGCGGTAAAGGTGCAAACCTCGCCGAAATGACCAACATCGGTCTTCCTGTTCCTCAGGGCTTCACCATCACGACCGAAGCCTGCACCAAATACTACGAAGACGGTCGTAAAATCAACGACGAAATCATGGCTGAGATCATGGAATACGTCGCAAAAATGGAAAAAATCAACGGCAAGAAATTCGGCGATTTGAACAATCCCCTTCTCGTTTCCGTTCGTTCCGGTGCCCGTGCATCCATGCCCGGTATGATGGATACCATCCTTAACCTTGGT
>DCHY01000027.1:42944-43250 GCA_002315715.1 Clostridiales bacterium UBA1740
ACGTCGTTATGGAAGTCGGCAAGAAATACTTTGAACAGCTTATCGACGCCATGAAGGCAAAGAAAGGCGTTCAGTTCGACGTAGACCTTACCGCTGCCGACCTCAAAGAACTTGCTAACGAGTTCAAGGCTGAATACAAGAAACAGCTCGGCGAAGACTTCCCCTCCGACCCCAAAACTCAGCTTTACGAAGCTATCCGCGCCGTATTCCGTTCTTGGGACAACCCCCGTGCGAACGTTTACAGACGTGACAACGATATTCCCTACTCTTGGGGTACCGCGGTTAACGTAATGCCCATGGTATTCG
>DCHY01000018.1 GCA_002315715.1 Clostridiales bacterium UBA1740
TTATATTTAAGAAAGGTTCGGTATGGGCTTTGATGGGGATTGCCGTTTTTTTGCCAGAAAACAGAGGGCAAGGGAGAGCGCCAACCACAAAGCCCGGAAAACGTTGGTTTGGACATCTCCCGGAAAAGTGTCAAAAAGCGCATTCCAGTCGTAAACGGCGCCGATAGCGTCGATAAACGCGTGATAGACGGCGCAGGCGATGACGCTCCCCGTTGCTTTGTAAAGTGCCGCGGCGGCGAACGCCCAAATGAAAATGGTGATACCGAAACCGATAAGGCTGTCGCCGTAGTGGTTGGACGTCGGATCCACCCATAAATCAAGATGCCAAACGTACCAAATCCCGGCGGTTAAAACGGTGCTGAAGAAAAAACCGAACTTTTCTTCGAGCGCCGGTCCCAAAAAGCCGCGCCAACCCACTTCTTCGGCAATGCCGACGAAAGGAATCATGATGAGAAATCCGAGTGGAAACATATACCACGCCTCGCCGTTTGGCACACCGTTGGCGAGCGCATAAAGCAAGGGTAAAAGGCACATCCCCAAGGTCAGAAGGACGGTTCTTTTAACGTTCTCGGTGCGAAAAATTCGCACAAAAACTCTTTGAGCGAGATTTTTTCATACCATAACGACAGAATCAGCATCGAGAAAAAGGGCGCCGGCGTGGAGAACAGTATGCCAATCGCGGCATAGAGAAAATAACCGAAAGTCATTTTTCCCGTCTTCGCAAAATCGACGGAATACGGCAAGAGCAGGTGCTTCAAAGTGACGAAAGAGAACGCCCAAAACATGACGATAAGAAGCAGGTATAGAAATAGAGTTTTGTCTTTCTTTTTCATTTTTGATAAACGCCGATATGGCCGGAGGAAGTGGAAATGTCAAGTTTTGCCGCGCCGTCGCCGCAGACGTGCGTGCCGTCTTTCGTGACGAGAGGAAAATCGCAGTCAAACCGACCGCTTCCCGTGGATTCTTCCAAAGTGAAGCCGAGAGATTTTGGCAGATACAAAAGAACGCTTCCGCTTGACGTGGAAATATCGGCAGAAGAAAGTCCGGTGCCGACGGTGGCTTGGACGTCGCCGCTGGAAGAACTGCCTTGGAAAATGCCGACGTTCTCGGCGACGAGCGAAAAGCGACCGCTCGAGGTGGAAGCACAGAGCATATCCGATGAGTCGACGGTGGCGTTGACGGTGCCGGAACTTGAGGATAACGTAAGACGGTCGGCAGAGCCGATCTCCGCATGGACGGTGCCGGAACTTGTGGAAATCTCAAGGGACGGGGTGGAAACGACGTTGGCTTGAATCGTACCGGAGGAACTCAACAGGCGGACGTCATCTGCCGAAATTACCGAAACGTCCAAGTTGCCGGAAGCGGACGAAACCCTCACGCTTTTTGCGGAAAACGGGTCGGTATGAAGGTCTGAAGATGCAAGAGAAACGTCAAAAGCGGAAAGTACGAGAGCGTTTGGAAGGGTTATGGTGAGGGTTTTGTGTAAATTAGAGCAGCGCGCGGCGGTTAAAAGGCCAACGGCGGAGAAATGAATTTTCAGCGTCCCGTCCTCTACGAGCCACCGCATTTGCATGTCATCGGTCAGTGCGGTTGCGGATTCTTCTTTGACGGAAACGGTATCCACGTCGGCGAATACGACGTTGACTTTGCCGGCGCTCCAATCCACCGACAGATTTTGAATTTCTCCGACGTTATCGCAAGAGCCGATCGCATACGCTTCGGAGTTTGGGTAGTAAAGAAAATCGGTGCAGGCGCACAGACCGAACAGACAAAAGACCGCCAACAACGATAAAGCAATAAGTTTATTTTTCATGTTTTTTACCTCTTTTTATCAGTGAAATGACAATCAAAACGGTACCGAGTACCGTGAATGCGAGAAAGAAAAGCCAAGAAGAACCGCGGGAAAACGGAAAACCCGCAAGGGTGTTGGGAAAGGCGGGCAAAGGCGTTTTGACGCCGAGAAGCGCATTGGAAAAAGATTCGAAAATCAAGGTAAAGACGCCGGTGACGAGCGAAGAAAGACCAAGATACAACGACTTGTCGTTTTTGAAAAATTGTCGTAAAATCACGACGCATAGACACAAAATGAGCAAAGGAAGGTAAAGGGAAAGGGATAAACGCAGGAAGGCGACGCTGTCGAGATAGGCGTAAAGCGAAAGCAGCATAACCGCCGAAGTCAGCGTGCCGACCCCGGTAACGATAAGGGCGCGATAGCCTTTTACCTTGTTGGCGAGGACGGGCTCACGCAAAAGAAACGGCAAAACCGCCACGGAGAAACCGAAAAGCACCGCCGAATAGGTGAACAAAAACCATCTGCCGTGCGTATACAGAGAAATCGTCCCAAGCAAAAGGCCGAGACTGACGACGGAAAGTCCGCTCATCCAGAGAAATTTGTTGTTTTGTAAGAATAACGGGACGACAACGAGCGATGCGCCGAGCATCAAAGAGGCAAGGACGATAAAGAACCAGTCCAGCGTCAGCCCCGTTGCCAAATTGACGACAAGGCAAACGAAAATCGGTAAAGCAAAAAGACCTCCGACCGTTGCGCTCAAGCGGATATTGTGTTTGCGAAAGACTTTTTTCTGTCCTTCCATGACGGTTTCCTCGTTCGGGAGCAAATCGCCGATCGTATCGTCTTCTTTAATATTTGCTAACAATGATTTGCATTTTTCACAACTTTTCAAATGCTCTTCTATCATTTTCGCACTTTCTTCGCTGCAAACGCCGTCGGCGTAGAGCGGCAGTAAATCCTTGATAATATCGCAATTCACCGTCATGATTTCCCCATCCTTTCTTGTAATTTCAGTCGGGCTCTGTGGTAGGTAACAAGCGCCCAACTTTCGGTTTTTTTGAAAATAGCACCGATTTCGGCAAAGCCGAGATCACCGAAGGTGCGCAGCTCAAAGACTTCTTTGTACGGCTCTTCCATCTCGTGGAGCGCCGTATGAATCCGCAGGGAAGTTTCTTTTTCGAGAATATCCGACTCGGGCCCGGAGTCGACCTCGATTTCGTCCTTCAGCTCTTCCTGCCGCCCTCGTTTTTTGACTTCGTCAAAATACAGATTTTTGGCAATGGCACACAGCCACGTGCCGATTGCGGCTTCCCCTTTGAACGACGCCTTGGTTTTGAAAACGCGGTAAAACGTCTCCGCCGTCAGTTCTTCCGACAGCGACGGGTTACCCGAAAGGGAGAGTAGATACGAATAGACGCGCAAATAGTAAGTGCGATAGAGTTTCTCACAGAGTTCGTTATCCATAGTCTCTCCTTTCTTCGTTTTCATATATTAGACGGTGCGGAGTCGGTTTCGTTACAAAAAAACGCCCAAAAGGGCGAATTTTTGTATTTCGGTATTATTTGAGCATCTCGTCTACGGCTTTCATGACACCGAGTTTTCCGTATTCGTAGGAAAGCCCGCCCTGCATATAGACGGTGTACGGCGGCGTCAGAGGACCGTCGCAGGAAAGTTCGTTGGTGGCACCGGTGACGAAGGTACCGGCGGCGGAGACTTCTTCATGCGGATAGCCGGGCATCGCCGAAGGTTCCGGCGTGGCGTAAGCCTCAATGGGCGAACCTCTTTGCAGTCCGCGACAGAATTTGATGAGATTTTCGGCAGTGCCGAGCGCCACCGTCTGCACGATGTCTGAGCGTTTTTCGTCAAAGCGGGGCGAAACGTCCGAAAAACCGGCAAGTTCCAAAAGTCTGGCGGCAAAAGTCATGCTTTTCAGAGTAGCGGCGACGGTTGCGGGCGCCATAAAGAATCCTTTATAGAATAAGGAAAGTTGATTGAAATTGGCTCCGAGGTCTTTGCCGATGCAGGGAGCCGTGAGGCGTTCGGCGATCTCGGCAATGACGGCTTTTTTACCGACGCAGTAAGCACCGCTGACGGCAAAACCGGCACCGAGGTTTTTCATCATGGATCCGACGAATACGTCGCACCCGACGTCGCTCGGCTCGCGGTCCTCGGTGAACTCGCCGTAGCAGTTGTCAACCATCACGACCGTCTTCGGCGATACCTCATGAATGAGGGCGATAACCTTTTCGATTTTGTCAA
The DNA here is from genome assembly GCA_002315715.1 of Clostridiales bacterium UBA1740. Classification (GTDB taxonomy): domain Bacteria; phylum Bacillota; class Clostridia; order Oscillospirales; family CAG-272; genus UBA1740. The sequence continues at coordinate 4,052 of DCHY01000018.1, forward strand.
TGGTAAAGGTTCTGCGGTTGGCATAACCGCGGCTGCGCTGGATAGCGGCAACCTTGACGAATTCGCCCGAAAAACGGCGGCGGATAGCGTCCAAATCAAACTCGTCACCGATAAGCGGAATGTCCTCGTATTTGACGCCGCAACGGATGAGCGATTGCGAACTTTCCCCCGACGTACCGATAACGGAACGGAGCGTGTCGTAGGGTTCGCCCGAGACGTAAACGAGGGTGTCACCGGCGTGCAAAAGTGCCGAAAGCGTCACGTAAAGCGCATGCGTGCCGGACATAAGTTGCGCACGGACAAGGGCGTCCTCCGCACCGAAAACGCGGGCAAAAAGTTCCTCGATTTTGTCTCTTCCGTCGTCGGTATAACCGTACCCCGTCACGTCGACGAAATGCGCCGTCGAAATCTTCGCGTCTTGAAAGCCTTTCAAGACCTTTGAAGCGCAAATCATGGCGTTTTCATCTATTTTTGCAAACGTTTCTTTGCAATCCGCCTCTGCCTGCTTGGCAAGTGCGACGGTTTTCTCGCTGATATCGAATCCGTAAAACATATTAAATCCTCTCTAAAATCGGCAAAATATCGCACAGATCCGAAACCTCAAAATCGGGCTTCAGATCCGTTTGGTTGGGGACGGCTTTGGGGTTGTAATAAATCGTTTTGATACCGGCATTTTTACCGCCCAAGATATCGCTCGATAAGCTGTCGCCGATGATGACGGTTTTTTCTTTGTCGGGGTTTTCCATACGGGCAAAACACTCGTCGAAATAGGCGACGCTCGGCTTATGCACCCCAAAATCCGAGGAGATGAAAATGCCGTCGAAATAGTCGAGAAGCCCGGCACTTTTGAGTCTTCCGTTTTGAATTTCTTTGATGCCGTTGGTGGCGAGATAGATGCGGTATTTTCCCTTGACCGCCGCCAAAAATTCTTCGGCGTGCGGCATATAATAATGGCCGATGGAAAGATACTTTTCGTACAGTTTCTCCGCCGCTGCCGGGTCTTTGTCAATGCCCATTTCGCGGAAGAAAATCTCGTATCGCAAAATCAAAACGACCTCGCGCACGATTTCGCCGCGCTCCATGCGCTCCCATTGCGCCTTGTTGATTCTGCTGTACGTGGCGATGGATTCTTCGGTCGGTTCGATGCCGATATCCGTCAAAACGTGGCGCAAAGCGACGGCTTCGGCGGCGCTGAAATCAAAAATCGTATTATCTAAATCAATGAGAATATCTCTAATCATACTAACCCTTTCTGTCACCACAGTATAGCATAGGTAAAGACAAAAATCAAGAAAAGAACCTCTATTTGTTCTTGACAGCAACGGCTTTTGATGGTATATATGGAAAGAAAAGAAAGGAGAAGCGCATGAAAACGAAAGAACTTGTGAAATCGGCGCTCGGCGCCGCGCTTTTGTCGGTATCGGCGTGGATCACGGTGCCGGCGACGGTGCCCTTTACCATGCAAACCTTTATGCTGTCGCTGCTCCTTTTGACCGTCGGTGCGAACGTGACGCTTTTCTCGACTCTCGTCTATCTTCTCGTCGGCGCGCTCGGAATTCCCGTATTTTCGGGATTTGGGGGCGGCGTCGGGATTCTTTTCGGTCCGACGGGAGGGTATCTAATCGGCTTTTTGTTCTTCCCGCTTTTCGGCTTGCTCTTTCAAAAAGCCGCACGCAAAACCCCGAAATGGCAGTATCTGCCGTGTGCCCTCGGACTGTCTTTTTGTTATCTCTTTGGCAGTTTGCAGTTTGTTTTGGTCGCCGAAAAAAGCCTTCGTTTTTCCTCGCTTTTGTCGGCGTTTTCGGTGTGCGTTTTGCCCTTCATCCCGGCGGATATCGTGAAAATCGCGCTTGCCGCCGTAGTTGCCAAACGTCTGAAAACCAAGATTGTTTCATAAAACCGCCCATTTTGGCAGGAATTGCCGCCGAATCAAAAATCTTCAACTTTTTTTCTTAAACCTATTGACAAACCTCCCACAGTTTGATATAATGGCTAAGCCAAAACACGGAAGGTTAGCTCAGTTGGGAGAGCATCTGCCCTACAAGCAGAGGGTCATAGGTTCGAGCCCTATACTTTCCACCAGAGCCGAAAGGCTTGTAGGGATTTGGCCTGGTAGCTCAGCTGGTTAGAGCGCTAGCCTGTCACGCTAGAGGTCGCGGGTTCGAGCCCCGCTCAGGTCGCCATCCTCTACGCCTCTGTAGCTCAGTCGGTAGAGCAGAGGACTGAAAATCCT
>DCHY01000006.1:0-199 GCA_002315715.1 Clostridiales bacterium UBA1740
GAAAACCTTCCGGTGGACGGTTTTCACCGAAGCGAAGAGTCCAAAGCAAGGAGTTGGCAGAGCCGAACCGGTCGAGGCGATAGACAACGACTATGCGACGACTCGGGGAAATCTCTCCTTCTCCGCCAAAAAACGCTACCGCAGGGTAGCGTTTTTTATTATTGCGGAGAAGGAGAGCGGACTCGAGCGACGGGTACCG
>DCHY01000006.1:324-10939 GCA_002315715.1 Clostridiales bacterium UBA1740
CGAAGTGAAGAGTCCAAAGCAAGGAGTTGGCAGAGCCGAACCGGTCGAGGCGATAGACAACGACTATGCGACGACTCGGGGAAATCTCTCCTTCTGTGCCAAAAAACGCTACCGCAGGGTAGCGCTTTTTGTTCCTTTTCTCAGCTGAAAAGTGTAAAAGAAGGATGAATGAGCGGCTTACTTCGCCGAACCCTCTTTACAAAAGCCGCCTTATATGCTAAAATATATAAAAGAAAAATTAGGAGGGCGCCGTATTGAGAATTGACAAATTTATGTCGGATACCGGCATCCTGTCGCGCAAAGAAGCCGCCCTCGCCGCCAAGCGCGGTGAACTGCTTTTGGATGGGGAAAAAATCCCCTCGGTCAGTCTTCATATCGACCCCGAAAAGCAGACGATCACCTATCGCGGCACCCCGATTGTGTATCGCGCGTTTACCTACATCATGCTCAACAAGCCGGCAGGGTACGTCAGTGCCACCGACGATAAAAATCTGCCGTATGTCACCGAACTCTTGCCCGAAGCCGAAAGACGGCAGGGGCTTTTTCCGGCGGGACGTCTCGACCGCGATACCGTCGGTCTTATGATTTTGACCAACGACGGCGCGCTTTCTCACTACCTTCTGTCCCCCAAACATCACGTGGAAAAGAAATACCGTTTTGAGGCGGAAAAACCGCTGTCTGCGGACGCCGAAGTACGTTTTGCCGAAGGCATGAAAATCGACGGTTACGTCTGCAAAAGCGCCGGTCTATGCTTAAACCCCGACCGTCTCGGCGGCGTCATCACCCTCACGGAAGGGAAGTATCACCAAATCAAAAGAATGCTCGAGGCTTTGGATAACAAAATCACCTTTCTTGAACGCATCACCTTCGGCGGAATCCAACTTGACGAAACCCTGCCGCGCGGCGGTTTTCGCTATTTGACCGACGAAGAGGTCACCCTCTTAAAAAACAATCAAATTTGACAGGAGTCTATTATGGATATTGCAAAAGTTTTAGCCACGGAATTCGGTCTGAAGGAAGAACAGGTTACGGCGACCGTTGCCTTGATTGATGAAGGAAACACCATTCCTTTCATCTCCCGTTACCGCAAGGAAGTAACGGGCAGCTTGGACGACGCCACGCTGCGTGACCTTTTCGACCGCCTTACGTATCTTCGTAAACTTGACGAACGCCGTGCCGAGGTTTCCTCGCTCATCGAAGGACAGGGAAAACTCACCCCCGAAATCACCTTCGCCCTGAATAACGCCATCACTCTCGTAGAGATTGAAGATATTTACCGTCCCTACCGCCCGAAGCGTACCACCCGTGCGTCTATCGCCCGTGCCAAAGGTCTCGAACCCCTTGCACAGTACATTATGGCACAACAGGACAGTTACGATCCCGAAATCGACGTCTATGCCGAATCCTTTATTTCGGCGGAAGAAGGCAAAGAAGTGCCGGATGCCAAAGCCGCACTGCAGGGCGCGTCTGACATCATCGCCGAGGACGTTTCCAACGACGCGGAAATCCGTAAACTGCTTCGTCAGTTCACGACCGACCACGGTTCGATTACCACCAAAGCCGCCAAAGAAGAACCCTCGGTTTACGAAAACTATTACGATTTTTCGGAACCTATCAAACGTCTGCGCGGTCACCGCGTTCTTGCCATCAACCGCGGCGAGAAAGAAGAATTTTTGAAAGTGTCCGTCACTCTCCCCGAGGAGGACGGCATAGCACAGCTCGTTTCCCGCGTCGTCACCAACAAACAGTCGCCGGCGCTCCCCTATATCATGGCGACCTTGACCGACGCCTACGAGCGCCTTTTGTTCCCCGCCATCGAGCGTGAAATCAGAACATCCCTCTTTGACGACGCCTCGGAAGGAGCCCTCAAAGTCTTCGCCGAGAACCTTCGAAATCTCTTGCTCGTTTCTCCCCTTAAGGGCAAAACCGTCCTCGGTTATGACCCGGGCTACGCCCACGGTTGCAAACTGGCGGTTGTCGATAAAACGGGCAAAGTTCTCGATACCGCCGTTATTTACCCCACCAAACCCAGAAGTGAGATAGAAAAATCAAAGGCTATCGTCCTTCGCTTGATCAATAAATACGGCGTTGACGTCGTTTCCATCGGCAACGGCACCGCCTCCCGCGAATCGGAGTCGTTTATCGCCAACGACGTTCTCAAAGATCCCACTTGCCGCCGCGGCGTGAAATACACCATCGTCTCCGAGGCGGGCGCGTCGATTTATTCGGCATCTGCCTTGGCAATGGAAGAATTCCCGGACTACGACGTTATGCAGAGATCTGCCATCTCCATCGCGAGACGCCTTCAGGATCCCTTGGCGGAACTCGTAAAAATCGAGCCGAAAGGTATCGGCGTCGGTCAGTATCAGCACGACATGAAAGAAGCCCGTTTGAACGAGGCACTCGGCGGCGTCGTCGAAGACTGCGTAAACGGTGTCGGCGTTGACCTCAACACCGCCTCCTATTCGTTGCTTTCCTACGTTTCCGGCATCAACATGGCGGCTGCGAAAAACATCGTCAAATACCGTGAAGAAAACGGCGAATTCCGCACCCGTGCACAGGTTTTGAAAGTGCCGAAAATCGGCGAAAAGGCCTACACGCAGTGTGCCGGCTTCCTTCGTATCCCCGGCGGTTTGCAGGTGCTCGATAACACCGGCGTTCACCCCGAATCCTACGACATCACCCAAACGCTTCTCTCGAAATTCGGTTACACCACCGAAGACGTGGCAAGCGGCAATATGGCATTGCTTCGCTTCAAAGCCGACCAGTACGGCATGGCGAAACTCGCGAAAGAACTTTCCTGCGGTGAACCCACCCTCGAAGATATCATCAAAGAACTTGAAAAACCCGGCCGTGACATTCGTGACGACGCGCCGGCACCCGTTTTGTCCACCGACGTTCTCGATATCAACGACTTGAAAGTCGATATGTGCCTTAAAGGCACCGTCAGAAACGTCGTTGACTTCGGTTGTTTCGTCGATATCGGCGTGCATCACGACGGCCTTCTTCATATTTCCGAGATGTGCGACCGATTCATCAAGCATCCGTCGGAACTCTTCTCGGTCGGCGACGTCATCGAAGTGCGTATCAAAGCCGTTGACGTGCAAAAACAACGCATTTCCTTAACGCGCAAAGGCATGGACTCCGCCAAATAAGGAGAGAAAAATGTTCGGTTACGTCAAACCCAAAAGAAGCGAAATGCTCGTGAAAGACGAGGCGTTTTACCGTGCGGTTTACTGCGGCATTTGCCAAAGCATGAAAACCGAAACGGGCATCCTTTCGCGCGCGCTTCTCACCTACGACAGCGTGTTTTTATCCCTTTGCCGTATGGTGTTTTTGCCGGACACAGCGTTTGACAGACGGGATATTTTCTGCCCCATGCACCCCCTCAAAAAACGAAACGCCCTCGTGCCAAACGAGGCTATCACCTACACCGTTTCCGCCTTTTCCATCCTCTCGTATTACAAAATGCAGGACGACAAAAAAGATAACGAGAAAAAATTCGCAACCGCCTTGCTTTTGCCGGTATCGAAAAGCGCCCTCGGTCATACCGATATGCCAAGCCTCGAAGAAACCGTGAAAAGCGAACTCGCCGCCATAGCAGCGCTTGAAGCGGAAAACAGTCCGAGCGTGGACGAGGGTGCCGAGCATTTCGGGCAATTGCTTGCGGAGATTTTCGCCTACGGCACCGAGGGGAGCACCGCGACGCTTCTTCGTCAAACGGGCTTTCATCTCGGAAAATTCATCTATGCCGCCGACGCCGCGGAGGATTACGAAAAGGACAAAAAAGAAGGGAAGTACAATCCGTTTCTTTTGCAGTACGGAAAAGCACCCCTCACAAAAGAGAATAAGGAAAGCATCAAAACCGGCTTGCTCTTGGAGGCGGAGGCACTCTCCCGTGCTTTGGAGTTGTATCCTTTCGGCAAGCGCCATACCCTCGAGCGTATTCTCAAAAATGTCGTTTACCTCGGCTTGCCCGAACGCATTCGGTTTTTAGACGAAAAAAAGGAGGAAGACCATGGATCCCTATGAAATACTCGGCGTTTCCAAGAACGCCACCGATGACGAGGTCAAGGAAAAATACAGAGAACTTGTCAGAAAATATCATCCCGACAACTACGGTCCCGACAATCCTCTCATCGACTTGGCAAACGAAAAAATGGCAGCCATTAACGATGCCTACGAAAAGATTCAAAAGGAAAGATCCGACAAGCAAAATGCGCACGGCGAGTCGTACCAAAGCGGCAGCACGACGGGCAAATTCGGCGAGATTCGCCGTCTCTTAAATGCCAAACGCTTCCGCGAAGCCGAAAAAATGCTGACGGAAATGTACGACAACGAGAAAACCGCCGAATGGCATTATCTGTACAGCGTCGTCCTGATGCGTCGCGGCAGATCCAACGACGCCATGCGCGAACTTGAAACCGCCTGCTCCATGGACCCTGCCAATATCGAATACCAAAAGGCAAAACAGATGTTCAATACCAAGGCAGGCACCTATGGCAGTACCTATTACGGAACCGGCGGACAGCCTCTCCGTTCGACGAACGACGACGTTTGCGAGTTCTGTATCAAAGTCAAAATGCTCGATTGCCTTTGCGAGTGCTTGGGCGGCGATCTCATCCCTTGTATCTGATATGAAAGAAACGAAAAAAATAACGATAAGTGCCATTCTTTCGGCACTTTCGGTGGCTATCATGTCACTCGGCGCCTTGGTGGATACCGTCGATTTGACGGTTTGCGCCGTGGCGAGTTTGTCCGTCGTTTTGATTTTTGTCGAGATAGGATCGCCTTACACTTGGTTTTCGTGGCTGCTTACCTCCTTGCTGTCCGCCGCCTTTTTCCCGCACAGTTTCGTGTGGGCGGAATATCTTTTGATTTTCGGACTGTATCCGATTCTCAAAGGCTATATCGAAAGATTGCCGCGCGGGGTGTGGTTTCTCGTCAAACTCGTGTATTTTAACGGCTGTATGGCCGCACTTTTGTGGCTTGTCCGCGGCATTCTCGGCGTGGACTTCTTTGCCGACACCGACTTTTCTCTCTTTGAGAACGTCAAAGTGTTTGGCAGCGTGCCGCTGATGGTAGCCGTCTTTCTGGTTCTTGCCAACGTGACGGCTTTGGCGTACGACTGGTTCCTTGCCATCATGCTGCGCCTTTACGTTTTCAAATTCCGTGACAAATTTAAGCGCTTTTTGAAATAGGAGCTTTATGAAAAAAATCGGATTTATCTCTCTCGGGTGCGTCAAAAACCTCGTGGATACCGAAACGATGCTCAAAAGCCTGACCGATGCCGGCTATGAAATCACGGCAGACGAAAAGGCGGCGGACGTCATCGTCGTCAACACCTGCGGTTTTATCGAAAGCGCCAAACGGGAGAGCATTGATACCATTTTGGAGGCCGCCGCGCAAAAGACGGAGGGCAATTGCCGCTTCCTCATTGCGACGGGTTGCCTTGCCGAGCGATACGGGGAAGATATCGTAAAAGAATTTCCCGAGGTGGACGCCGTCCTCGGCGTCGGCAGTATCGACAAAATCGTCGAAGCCGTCAAACAACTGGAAAAAGGGGAAAAACGCTATTTCTCCCGTTGCGATAAAAACGCCTCGCCCCTTGGCGGCGAGCGCGTCTTGACGACACCGAAAGGGTCGGCGTATCTCAAAATCGCCGAAGGCTGCGACAACCGTTGCACCTATTGTGCCATTCCCCTGATTCGCGGAAAACTCCGCTCACGCCCCATCGAAGATATCGTGGCGGAAGCCAAAAAACTCGAGACGGCAGGCGTTGTCGAACTGAATCTCATCGCGCAGGACACCTCGCGCTACGGTCTTGACTTGTACGGAGAGTATAAACTCGCCGAGCTCGTGCGCGCCGTCACCAAAGAAACGAACATCCCTTGGATTCGCCTTCTGTACTGTTATCCCGACAAAATCACCGACGAACTCATTTCCGAAATGAAAAACAATCCGCGCTTGCTTCATTACCTCGATTTACCGATTCAGCATATTGCCGACCCCGTCTTGACGGCGATGAACCGCCACGGCGGCTCCCGTCTCATTCGGGACGTGGTGAAGAAAGTCAGAAGGGAAATCCCCGACGTCGTGCTTCGCACCACCGCCATGGTCGGTTTCCCCGGCGAGACCGAGCGGGATTTTGAAGAACTCTGCGCGTTCGTCAAAGAAGCCAAGTTCGAGCGCTTCGGCGCCTTCACTTATTCGGCGGAGGAAGATACCGAGGCGGCAACCATGCAAGGACAGATTGACGAGCAGATAAAACAGGATCGCTACGACATATTGATGCAAACCCAACTGACCGTCAGTGAAGACTATAACAAGTCCAAAATCGGCAAGACTTTCACGGTCTTCGTGGAAGACTATGACGAGGAGGGCGAAACCTACGTCGGACGTACCTACGCCGATGCCCCCGACGTCGACGGGAAAGTGTATTTCTCGTCGGAAAACCCCCTCGCCCTCGGCACCTTTACCCAAGTTATCATTACGGATTGTGCAGATTACGACCTAATCGGCAGAACCGAAGAATAAGGAAGAAAACATATGAAAAAAACAGCACTGAACGTACCGAACACACTCTCCCTTTTGCGCGTCATTCTCGTTCCCGCCTTCGTCGCAACGCTTCTCTTTATGAGAGAGATTCCCGTATGGGGACTCATCGTGCCGGCGATTATTTACGTCGTCACCGGTTTTACCGATATGCTTGACGGCAAGATTGCAAGAAAATACAACCTTGTCACCGACTTCGGCAAATTCATCGATCCTCTCGCCGATAAATTCATGGTTTTGGCGTCGCTCATTTCTCTTGACGCTTTGATGCTTCTTTCGGATAAGGCAAAAGACCAAACCGAAGGTCTCGTCTTTATGTTCGTCATCCTTTTGATTCTTCTTCGCGAACTCGGCGTGACCAGCATTCGCCTCGTCGTTGCCAACAAAGAGGGCATCGTCGTCGCCGCCTCCATCTTCGGAAAAATCAAGACGGTTTCACAGATGGTCGGCACCGTTGCCATCCTTCTCGAAAGCCTCGTATTCCCGTTCTCGGCGGAGAACCACGTCGTTGCCTACGTTTTCATGGGCATTATGGCGTTCACCACCGTGTTCTCCGGCATTGATTACCTTCGTGCCTACTTGCCGTATATCGACTCCAATAAATAATAGGATAGCAAACACAAAAAGGACACTGTCATGCTTTACGCTTTGATACCGCCGATTATTTGCGCTTTCTTTGTTTCGCTTGGCGGATACGTGAAAAAGAAAAACGAATCTTTCCCGTATCTGTTTTCCCTCGGCATTTTTCTTTTGATTCTCATCGGCTTTAAAGGATATTTCACCGACGCTTTCGCCGCCGCGATTTTTCACTATACCGAGGTGGACGCCGCTTTGTTTGACAATCGCATTTTGCTTGCGTTTGTCCGTTGGGCGGTTTTGTTCTCGGAGGCGGTTTGTGTCACGTACGCCATGACCGATTCTCCCGCCATGCGCCGCGTCGCGGCGAGAGGCGCTTTGCCGCTTACCGTTTTATCCCTCTTCTTTCTCAAGCCGACCCTTGTCTGCTACACGGCGGATTTGCCGGCGGAAGTATGGAACTACGGTATATCTTTGCCCGATTTTCTCCGAGTTTCTCTTTATCTTCTGGAACTCACCTTGACGCTGTGTATCGGTGTTAAGGCCTTGCTCATCGACCGCAAATCGACGGATGCCATCGGGAACCAAGCCAAAAAGCATACCCTCGTCTGCGCCGTTTGCACCATGCCGTTTTTGACGCAGGGCGCCTTCTTCGGAGAAGGCGAGCACGTCATCACGATTGGCGATCCTTTACAGTTCTTGTGGATAGCACTCATCGTCGGGCTTCTTCTCGGCGTCTATTTCCTGTATCGAAATGCGGACGAAAAAGAAAAGACGGCTATTATGACATTCCTCACCGTCTATCTTTTCACTCACTATAATTCAATATATTGGAACGGCGTGACGCTCAGACGTTTGCCCTTGCAACTGTGCAATCTTGCCGCCTATCTTTTCGTAATATTTCTTTTCATCCGTTCTCAGAAGTTCTTTGATTTTCTCTTTATCGCCACGACGGCGGGCTGTATTATCGCCATCGCCACGGTGACGGAAGAAACGCCCATGTTCGGTTTTTGGGCGATGCACTACTTCGTCGAGCACACTTTTGTTTACATAATTCCGCTTTTATACGCTATGCTCGGACTGTATAAGATGCCGAGAGGGAAAATAGCCATTCACCACTTCGGCGTCGGATACACCGTCTACGTGGCTGTCTGCGTCTTTCTCAACGCTCTTGCGAACGGCGTGTTGGCAACGGCGGAAAATCTCAATCACGAGATCTTCAACGATGCGAATTATTTCTACACGCGCTATTGTCCCGTCTCGGCGCTCGAAGGGCTTTATAACGCTCTAAACGTCGGTACTTTCACGATATGCGGCACGACCTTCTCGGTCGGGTACCTCGCCTTCGTTTATATCGTCTTTGCCGCCTTAGCGCTTCTTGAATACCTCGGCTATCTCGGCATCGTTAAACTCATCAAAAAAATCACCGCGAAATCCCCCGAAAAGGAAACCGCGGCGGTATAACAAAAGCACCCGGGACTATGCGTCCTTGGGTGCTTCTTTTTTGAGAAAAACGGCGTATAGCGCGGCGGTCATGCACATCGACAGCGCGATAAACGCGAAATTGGCCGCGAGCAAAATAGAAGGGGCGGCTTTCAAAATCGACGGCAAAAGCAAATACCCGCCCGCCGTCGTTAATCCGAAAACGGACGTGCCGCACTTGGTGTTGACGAGGGCAATCCCACCGTAAAGACCGAGCGTAAAAACGACGGAAGCGAGAATCCCCGATATTCTCAGCGGGACTTCCCGGTTGCGAATCAACCAAAATCCGAAGAGCGAAAGCCCCATTTGCCCGAGAACGTAAACGGCGGTTCGCTCGTTAAAATAGGCGGTGTTTTGCGCATGGTAGAACAGGGTGGCAAATGCGTTTAGGAGCAAAGGAAAGGGAAGAAGAGAAACCGTCAGCCAAAGAAAACGGCGGATTTTTTCAAAAGGTAAAACCGACGCCAAAAGCGTTAGAAAAAACAATAGAGGTATGACGTTGTACGTCGGCAAAAACGCGAGGAGCACCGGGTGCCCTTTCGGGTAATTCGTTGCCGTTTCCAATAGGGGGAAAAGGTACGTGACAAAGAGAAAAAACGAAACGGAAAAGAGAAGTCCGCGCCCGTACCGTTTGGGATGTCGCAAAACCGAAATCATCCCCAAAATCCAAAGCACCGAAACGATGCCTATCATTATCTTATATCCGAGCATATACATCCTCGCTTTCCGCTTGCTTCGGCAATCGTTTTTGCACGACGTCCGAAACGTGACACCCGAGGGCGAGAAGCCCGCAAAGCCCCGCAAAATATAGGAGAGCCGAGAGCGCGGAACTCTTTGTCAATACGAGATTATAGATATTGTGTTCCCCGTAGAGATGCAAGCCGAAAAAAGACGTTTTGAAGACGGCATTGATCAAAAGTACCGTCAAAGCCGTGCCAAACACAAAGCCGCAGGCGGCGATTTTGGTCTTTCGCGTGTAGACGACCACGCGGTTTTGAAGGATGATAAACCCGTAAAGGCCAAAAAGGATATGCCCGAAATTGTCAAAAATGATGCAGGTATAAAGCCAGGGCTGAAAAGCGAAAATGCGTGTCACGGTGTTATATATCCCGGCGAGAATCATGGCAGGACACATGATGCCGCAAACGGCGCGAAACGCCTGCTTGATTCGCTCCGGCATGAAAATAGCCAAAAACGACAGTGTGAAAAGAAAAGGACTGAGATTGGCGAGCGGATGAATGAGGTAAAACCAACGGCTATTAACCCCGTCTTTCACCACTTTTTCAAGAAGATTCAGAACGTAACAAAGCACGATGCCGAAAAGAAGATAATTTTCTTGGTGAAAGCGTAGGCGCACAGGGTGCTTTGATAGGTGGAATATTCCCACAACCAACACCGCCGTTTCCAAAAGAAAAGACAAAAAATATCCGAAAAAAGTTAAACCGACGCTCATATTTCTTTCCTTTATGTCATATCGTATGCGACAAGGATAACATATTCCACGCGGTCCGTCAACCGAAAACGGAAAAAAACAAAATAAGAGTTGACTTTTTTCCCCGTCTTGGCTATAATATCCTTACTCAATTCTACGGGGCTGATTGGTTTCGACGGGGATTTTGAGGTACGATAAGCGCAGCGGGCTGAGTAATCCCGTCAACTGCTCAAACTTAAAAACAAACGACAACAATAGAGTTGCTTTGGCTGCCTAAGGTTTGACGCCTTCGGGCGTTGAATCCGGCAGTGCCGTGGCCACTTGTGCCACCCGTTCCGCCGGAGAGGACGACGACTCCGGCCGAGCGTCAAATGAGTCGTGAACATGCGTCGAGAGTTTCCTTTGTATCGACCATGCAGAAAAAGGATACCGAACGGTTAGCCTGTCTGTCGGCGAACCGCCTCGGGAAAATCAAAGACTGACTGTCTGCGAAGAAAGTTGTGCCGAGGGGTTTTCGGACACGGGTTCAATTCCCGCCAGCTCCACCAATAAAAAAGCGCCCGTAAGGGT
>DCHY01000041.1:0-161 GCA_002315715.1 Clostridiales bacterium UBA1740
CGCCGTTGGCGGCATAAAAAGCCTCTTTCGTCACATGACGGAAGAGGCTTTTTTGAATGATGTTTGCCCTGTCGGGCAAATGATGTACCCCTACGGGGTATGATGCCGCTTCGCGAATGATGCGCCCTGCCGGGCATATGGGCAAACATCACATCATTTCG
>DCHY01000041.1:347-4143 GCA_002315715.1 Clostridiales bacterium UBA1740
AGCAACAAAGTCGGCGACATCATTTTTAAGGATCTCTTAGGGAGGCATGAAAAACTTGTGCTTTTCAAGTTTTCCCGGTACGCTATGCGCACGCACTTTGTGCCTTTTATACAACTTTCGTTGTCATTTTTTGTGATATCGCGGATTTTTTTGGACATTTTGGCAAAAAAAGCAAAAAACGGTTGCTTTCGCGCGGGCGTGTTGGTATAATATTTTTATATTCATTTATGAATAAAAACAACACAGGAGAAACATTATGGAATTTAGTGTCAACCATCCCATTTTGTTTGTTCTCGTCGGCATCATCATCGCCGCCGTCATCGGACAGTCGGCGTTCTTTATGATTCGTGCCTTCAGAAGAGCAAAGAAAATCAACATGGACCCCGCCGTTCTCAAAAAGACGGTTCTTTCGTCTATCGTCTTTACGATTGCGCCCGCCATCGCCATCCTCGTCGGCGTTATCACGCTGTCGAAATCGCTCGGTATCGCCATTCCCTGGCTCCGTCTTTCGATTATCGGTTCTTTGACTTATGAAAGCACGGCTGCCGGTACTGCCGTCGCCGCTCTCGGCGAAGGACGTTCGCTCGGCGCTACCATTACCGACGCATCCGAATTCGTCACCGTCCTTTGGGTTATGTCCTGCGGTATTATCATCGGTCTTATTCTCATTCCGTTGATTACCAAGAAAATTCAAAGCGGTATGATCAAAATCGAACGCAAAGACAAAAAGTGGAGCGAAATCCTCAATACCGCGATGTTCCTCGGTATGATTTCCGCCTTCCTCGGTTTCGTATTCTGCGACGTTTCCCTCATTTTCCAAGGTGATACGTCGGGGCTTGTTCCCGTCTGCGTTATGTTTACCTCTGCCGTCATCATGGCGGTTCTCGGTATCATCTCGAAAAAGACGCAGGCACGTTGGGTCACCGATTACGCTTTGCCCATCAGCTTGGTACTCGGTATGGCAAGTGCCATTCCCTTCACAAATTGGTTAGGATAAGGAGGAAACGACATGGAAGAAAATAACGTAATCACCGAAGTGCACGAAGGTCAGGCAGAATACCTCGAAAGCGTGCATAAATACGGTAGAATTTGGGGCCTTGCCCTGTTTGTTATCATCGGAATTTTCCCTCTCGTCGTCGGTTTGATTTTTGACGCCACGCCGGTGTGGGGACCGCTCTTCAAAGGTATTCTCGGTGTCCTTCCCCTCTACTGGGCTGTCGGTATCATCGAAATTTTCACCTACGTGCCGATGCTCGGCGCCGGTGCTTCTTACCTCTCTTTCGTAACGGGTAATATCTCCAACCTCAAACTGCCCTGCGCTCTGGATTCCATGGCGAAGGCAAACGTGAAACCCACCTCCGAAGAGGGCGAACTCATCTCCACGATTTCCATCGCGGTTTCCTCTATCACGACGACTTTCATCATCATTCTCGGCGTTATCATGATCAACTTCCTGACGCCGGTGCTCAACAATCCCGTTTTGACCCCCTGCTTCTCGCAGCTTCTTCCCGCTTTGTTCGGCGGTCTTGCCGTCGTTTTCGTGTCGAAGAACGTCAAACTCGCGATTCCGCCCATCGTTCTCATGATGATTCTTTTCATCTTCGTTCCCGCACTCAATGCCGGAACCGTCGGCATCATGGTTCCCGTCGGCGTGCTCTTCACGCTCGGTCTTGCCCGTATCCTTTACAAGAAAGGATTGATTTAAGATGGAATACGTTCTTTACGCGATTCTCGGTTTGCTCGTTGCCTTTATCGCTGTGATTCTCGTAAGAACCCTCCGTTTTAAGCCGAAAGCCGATATTCCCGTGCAGGAGGACGAGGTGGCGTTCGATAAAGAAGCCGCCGTCCGTTGTCTGTCGGAACTCATCAAATGCCGCACGATCTCGAACGAAAACCACGCGCTCGAGGACGACGTGGAATTTGAAAAACTGATTGAAAAACTTCCTTCGCTTTATCCCCACGTTTTCGAAAAATGCACCTTTACGAGAATGGAAGACCGTGCCCTTCTCTTCC
This sequence comes from Clostridiales bacterium UBA1740, assembly GCA_002315715.1. Lineage (GTDB taxonomy): Bacteria > Bacillota > Clostridia > Oscillospirales > CAG-272 > UBA1740. The sequence continues at coordinate 2,361 of DCHY01000041.1, forward strand.
GTTTGGAAGGCAAAAAGCACGACGAACCCACCGTCCTTATGGCTCACTACGACGTCGTTGCCGTGGACGAAGAGAAATGGGAAAATCCCCCCTTCTCGGGTGAAGTCATCGACGGCGTTCTTTGGGGACGCGGTGCCCTTGATACCAAGGTCACCTTCAACGGTGCTCTGTTCTCGGTCAACCACCTTATTTCCGAAGGATTCGTGCCGGAAAACGACATCTATCTCGCTTTCTCGGGCGGTGAGGAAATCAACGGTCCGGGTGCCGTACGTATCGTCGAATATTTTGAGAAGAACGGCATCACCCCTGCCCTCGTCGTGGACGAAGGCGGTGCCGTCGTCACCGAAATTTTCCCGGGTGTCAAACAGCCCTGCGGTCTTATCGGTATCGCCGAAAAAGGCCTTCTGAACATGGCTTACCACATGGATTCCGCCGGCGGACACGCCTCGGCGCCTAAACCGCATACCCCCGTCGGTATGCTCTCACAGGTTGCCTGCGACGTCGAAAATCATCCCTTCCGTTTTCAAATCACGAAACCCGCGGCGGAAATGTTCGACACTCTCGGACGCCGCTCGACCTTCGTTTTCCGTATGATTTTTGCCAACCTTTGGCTCTTCAAACCCGTTTTGGATATGCTCACGCGTAAAACGGGCGGCGAACTCAACGCCATTATGAGAACCACGGTTGCCTTCACGCAGATGTCGGGCAGTAAACAGCCCAACGTCATTCCTCCGACCGCCTCGATGGTTTCCAACATCCGTTTGAATCCTCTTGACACGGTGGAAAGTGCCGAAGCCTATCTCAAGAAAATCATCAAGAACGACGACGTCAAACTCGAGATTTTGACGGGATACAACCCGAGCCCGATTTCCGAAACCGACTGCCCCGCCTACAACAAGGTGGCGGAGGCTGTGGCTTCGACCTGGCGCGGCTGTCTCGTTTCTCCCTATTTGATGGTGCAATGCTCCGACTCTCGCCACTACGGCAAGATTTCGAATCACGTTTACCGCTTCTCGGCGATGGACTTGACGAAGGAAGAACGCGCCACCATTCACGGAAACAACGAGCGCATCCGTCTTGAGACCTTGTACCGTTCCGTCGAATTTTACATTCGTCTTGTCAAACAGTGTTAAAGGACTTTTTTCGGTTGACAAACCCTATTTTGTATGCTATAGTATAAGTACTATATTAGAAAGGAGATTGACTATGAAAAACGTAATTCGCGTAACCGCTATGGCACTTCTCTTCGTGATGTGTGCCTGCCTGTTCGTATCCTGCGTTCCCGCTACCGACCCCGAAAAGGCGGTTGCCGCTTTGAAAGACGCAGACTACACGGCAGCAAACACCAAGATCGGTTCTATCGGTGCTCTCCTTGTTCCCGACGGCGTTGAAAACGTCGTAACCGGTGCCAAGAAAGACTCCGCCGTTACCATCTACTACTTTGACGAATCCAAAAACGCCAAAGCATACTGGGACGAAAAGAAAGACGATCTCAAAGAAGATTACGAGTCTGCCGGCATTTTCGGCAAAGTCGTTTACTTCGGTGACAAAGACGCCGTTAACGCCGCTCGCTGAGTGAAAAAAAGAAGACCTCTTCGGAGGTCTTCTTTTTTTATCCGCGCTTTGCGCGGTATATAATCACGGCTCTGCCGTGTATATCATCCAAGCCATCGGCTTGGTATATCATCCGTTTCACAGAAACGGCATATCATCCGCCGTAGGCGGTGTGATGTGTGTCTATCGGCACGGGATGCTGCGCCGTTGGTGCAGTTGCGCTTTGCGC
>DCHY01000041.1:4213-7644 GCA_002315715.1 Clostridiales bacterium UBA1740
CCGGTGACGGTTCCGCCCGTGATGATGACGGTGTCGCCCGATTTCAGACTCAATTTGGAGGCGGCGATGTTTTTCGCGGTGTCGAACAGCACGTTCATATCGAGCAGTTCGCGGACGTAGACGGGAATAACGCCCCAAGAAAGCGCGAGTTTGCGACAGCTCTTTTCATCGACGCAGACGCCGATGATATCGACGGGAGAGCGGAAGCGCGACACCATGCGCGCCGTCATGCCCGACATGGAGCAAACGGCGATAGCCTTTGCGTCAAGGTCCATGGCAAGGGCGCAGGCGGAATGGGAAATCGCGTCCATGTTGTTGCGGATTTTGAATTCCGTGGCGTAAAAGCGCTTTTTATAGTGGATATTTTGCTCGGTTTTCAGGACGATTTTCGCCATCGTTTCGGTCGTCAAAACGGGATTTTCGCCCGCCGCGGTTTCTCCCGAGAGCATGACGGCGCTCGTGCCGTCGTATACGGCGTTGGCAACGTCCGAAATCTCGGCTCTCGTCGGACGGGTGTTGTGAATCATGGATTCCAGCATCTCGGTGGCGGTGATGACGCGTTTTCCGAGCATACGGCACTTGGTAATCAGTTTTTTCTGAATGGCGGGCAACTCCTCGAAGGGAATTTCGACGCCCATATCGCCGCGGCCGATCATGATGCCCTCGCAGACTTCGCAAATATCCTCGATGTTATCTACACCGGACTGATTTTCGATTTTGGCGATGAGCGAGATGGAATCTCCGCCGTGCTCGTGAAGGAAATCTTTGATTTTCAAAATGTCGTCCTTGGTGGAGACGAACGAGCAGGCGACGTAGTCGATGTCCTGTGCAATGCCGAAGAGCAAATCCTCTTTGTCCTTCTCGCTCAAGAATTCCTGCTTCAAGACCTTGCCGGGAAAACTCATGCTCTTGCGGTTGGAAATGACGCCGCCCGCCGTCACCTTCGTCACGACGTCGTGCCCGACCGTTTCGGTCACGGTGAAGGACAAAAGTCCGTTGTTGACGAGGATAACGTCGCCCGCTTTCAATTCCTTTGCCAAATCCTTATAGCTGATGGATACGCGCTCTTTTGTGCCCAAAATCTCGTCGGGAGTAAAGGTGAAGGTGTCCCCCGCCGTCAGTTCCTCCGCACCGTTTTCAAACAGTCCGATACGGTATTCGGGACCTTTGGTATCAAGCATGACGGCGACCGAAACGCCGAGTTTTTCGCGGACTTTTTTGACCGCGTCCATTCTCGCTTTATGGTCTTCATAGGTGCCGTGAGAGAAGTTGAAACGGGCGACGTTCATGCCCGCCTTCATCAATCCCTCCAGCGTTTTTTCGTCGCCCGAAGCCGGTCCGACGGTACAGATGATTTTCGTTTTGCGCATGGGATATCCTCTTTTTCATCGAAAAACTTTGTGATACAGTATAGCAAATTCGTACGGAAAAGTCAATGTTTTTTCATGGGAATTCTTTTCCCGAAAACGGTTTTGGCAATTGACTTTTTCCCGTTTTTTGATTATAATCAAAGTAACCACGAAAACAGGAGCAAAAACTATGCTATTATGCGGAAAATGGCAACTGTCCGGCTTGGATCCAAACGGCAAGGATTTCAAAATCGAAGCCGCGGTTCCCGGCTGCGTTCATACCGATCTTATGAAGGCGGGTATGATTCCCGATCCTTTTTACCGAGATAACGCCGATTTGTGTCAATGGATTGAAAACGGCGATTTTACCTACGAAAAAACCTTCACGCTCGACAAAGTCGAAGAGAATACGTTTCTCGAGTTTGACGGGCTTGACACCTACGCCGACGTCTTTCTCAACGGCAAGAAGATAGGGCACAGCGAGAATATGTTTCTTCCCTGTGCGTTTTGTGCCGACGGGGCGCTTTGCGTAGGCGAAAACACCCTCACCGTCAAATTCTTTTCGCCTATCCGCGCGGTAGCGGGCAAGCCCGAACGCCGCGCCGCTTTCACCACCGAGCGCGTGTACACCAGACGCATCCAGTGCACCTACGGGTGGGATTGGGTCGCCCGTTTCGTCACTATGGGCATTTTTCGCGACGTGCGTCTCTCGGTGCACGAAAAGAACACCGTCGTTCATCCCTACGTCTATACCAAAGCCGTCACGCCCTACGGCGCGCAGGTCGGTCTTGACGTGGAAATCCGCGATTTTTGCGACTGCGGCGACGTACTCAAAATCACTCTGAAATCGCCGAAGGGCGAGGTCGTTTGGCAAAAAGAACGCACGCTGCTTGAGCCGACGCTCCACGAAGTTTTGAACGTCCGCGACGCGGAACTTTGGTATCCCCAAGGATACGGCGCCCAACCCCTCTACACCTTGGAACTCGAAACGCCGGCAGGCAAGCATTCGACGGTTTTCGGCATTCGTGAAGTCGTCATTTTGCAACTTCCCGACGAAAAGGGCGGAAAATACGAGGAAATGGCACGAAAACTCCAAAAAGCCGAGCACTTGAAGGACCGCGACTACAACGAAGTCACCTCCGGCTTTACCGTACTCGTCAACGACGTGCCGATCTTTTGCCGCGGCGGCGACTGGGTGCCCTGCTCGCCTTTCCCCTCCGAAGAATCCGACGAAAAAATCGAACGGCTCCTTGACCTTGCCGTCCAAGCCAATATGAATATGCTCCGCGTTTGGGGCGGCGGTCTGTTTGAAAAAGAATCCTTCTATGCAGGATGCGACAGACGCGGCATTCTTCTTTCGCAGGATTTTCTCATGGCTTGCGGCAACTATCCCGACGACGACCCCGCTTTCGTCGAAGAACAGGGCAAGGAGGCAAGGGCGGCGGCGCTTTACTTGCGCAATCATCCCTCTATCGTCTTTTATTCCGGCGACAACGAAAACGCCGTTCACGGCGACGAAAACCGCAACGACTATACGGGTTATCGCGCTACGATACGCGGTCTCGGTCCCGTTTTACGGGAATATGACCCCTACCGCACGTTTTTGCCTTCTTCCCCCTACGGCGGCAAGAAGTTTTCGAGCGCGACGGTCGGCACGACGCACGATACCAACTACCTCGGCAAGATTTTCAAGCCCCTCTCGCAGGGGGACGGTGATTCTTACTACGATATTCTCTCGGAATTTCTCTCGCGTTTTGAAGCCGAGGAACCGACCCTCGGTATGCCGTTTGCCTCGTCATTGTTGAAATTTTTGACCGAAGAGGACGTTTACGGCGAGGATACTTCCCTCTCGGAATATCACACCAAGAACAATCCGGCGCTCGGTGCCGTGACGATTTACGGCTATATCGAGGGCATGGCGAAGAACCTCTTCGGCGATTTCAAAGACGGCGCCGACCGCCTTATCAAGATGCAGTGGCTGCAGTGCGAATGGGTGAGAGTCACCCTCGAAAACCACCGCCGTCACCAGGGCTTTAATTCCGGCATCGTTTATTGGATGTACAACGACTGCTGGCCTGCCGC
>DCHY01000041.1:7837-32652 GCA_002315715.1 Clostridiales bacterium UBA1740
GTGACGGGAAAAGTCAAGACCGTAAAGCGCGACAGTTTCGTGTCTTTTGCCGGGGAATCCCGCCCCGTTTTGACGCTTTCCAAGGAAAAAGCAGACCTCGGAAAGACGAAGGTGCTGATGGCCGATATCACCCTCTCAAACGGCGAATGCGACCGCGCCTTTTTCCTTCCCTGCTCCTATAAAACTATGGGCATCGTCCCCTCGTATCCCGACGTGGAGAAAACGGCGGACGGCTACGTGTTGAGCGCCGAAACCTTTATGCCTTTTGCCCTTGCCGACACGGAAGACGTGCTTTCCGATAACGCGCTGTTTTTGCTTCCGGCGGAAAAGAAGACCGTGTCGAAACGCGCCGGCTTTTAAGCCAAGTTTTTTCGGCTTTTCTCTTGACAATTGTTTTTTGATTCGTTAAAATAGAATTGTACTTATATCATTATCGGTAAATATTGCCGTTTTGGAAGGGAGGTTCTCGGATGTACGTCATTTTAGGTCTGTTTTTCCTGCTTCTTTTGCTCTCCATTGTCCCGACCGTCGGTGACCTCATCAGCATCAATCGCGAAGACCGCATTGAAAAAGAACCGAAGCCCCTTCTTCTCAAACTGTTCTTTATCGGCCTCGGCGCTTGGGGTTTGGCATTCTTGCTTGAAACCGTCCTCGGTTCCCCCTTGGCGCTTCTCTTCCCCGGTACGACGCGTACCCTCGGCGGTGCCCTCACCTTCCCGAATTATACCTACGCCCTCGGGTACATCTCGGTTTTCGCGTTTCTCGTCGTCGGTATCATCGAAGAAGGCATAAAGTTCTCGCTTCTGTTGTATTTCACGAAGAAAGCAAAATCCTTTGACTGTTTCTTTGACGGAGTCGTCTACGCGGTGTTCGTTTCTCTCGGTTTTGCCCTCGTCGAGTGTCTTGCCGACGTCGGAAACGAACTTCTCGACTGTCTGACCGTTGAAAAAATGGCGCTCGGTCAAGCGCTTATCCAATCTTTGAAGGTGGCTCTGCTCCGTGCCGTCACCGATATCATCGGTCACTTGGCATACGGTGTGGTCATGGGTTATTACTACAGCCAAAGCAAAGTCACGGAAAAATCCTGGATGCTTGAGTATCAGCTCGAAGAGCGCGGTCTTCTCGTCCGTCCGGGCGGCAAAACCGTCTTCAAGCGTGAAGCCTCTCTGAAAAAAGCCTTTTTGATTCCCGCCGCCGTTCACGGTCTTTTCATCTTTGCGCAGTTGTTGATGGAAAGTTTCCCGTTGGCACAGGGAGAAGACAAAGTATACTTCGTTGCTCTGTTCGGTATCGTGATGCTCGGCATTTACGCCCTTTACTTGGTATTCCTCAAGAAAGCACATAAAGCCGACGATTATCTGTTGAATATAGCCATGAAGCGTATTCGTCACAAATATCCCGCCTTTGCGGAAAACCAAAGCCTTGATATTGAATAACAAAACGCGGTCGCTCTTGACCGCGTTTTTCCTTTGAAAAATGGCGAAGCATCCGTTCCGAGGAACGGAAGTGATGTGCGCCATAGGCGCAGTTGTATGTTGTCCGCGTTGCGGAATGAATTGCGCCTTGCGCATGAATTGAGGCACAGCCTCATGAATTGCGACAAAGTCGCATGAATTGCCGCGCCTCGCGGCATTTATCCGTTCCGAGGAACGGAAGTGATGTGCGCCATAGGCGCGTGATGTCGTGCTGACGCACAGTGATGTTTGCCTGTCGGCAAGTGATGTTGCGCCCTTGGCGCAGTTGTATCTCATCCGTTCCAAAGGAACGGTATATCATCTCGCGAAGCGAGTATCTCATCCACGCATAGCGTGGCATATCATCCGAGCAACGCTCGGTATCTCATCAAGGCGCAGCCTTGTATCTCATCCACGCATAGCGTGGTATATCATCCGCACGACGTGCGGTATATCATCTCGCGAAGCGAGTATCTCATCCACGCTCCGCGTGGCATATCATCCGCAAAGCGGCATCTCGTCCGTTTCAAAGAAACGGCATAAAAAAAGCGGTCATGCGACCGCTTTTTTTCTTACAGTATTCCTTTTCCCACTTCATCGAGATAGGCGTTGTAATCGGAAAGTAACACGGAAACGTCGGGGTACATGCCCTTAAGTTCCTGGCGCCAGGCATCTTCCCACTCGAGCGACAGATAGCCGTCGTAGCCGAGTTTTTGAAGTTCCGAGAGACAATCGCGCACCGGCACTTCCCCTTCTCCGAGTTTGGTATAGAGGAAAGTCGCCATGTCGGGGTCGTCAAAGCGCTTGCCGTCTTTGATATGCACGTGGACGAGGATGTCACGTAGATACATTGCGGTTTCTTCCGGCTTCTCGTCGACTTCGTACGGGTGCATCACGTCCCAAATGAATTTGAGAGTCGGGCATCCGACGTCGTTGTAAAGGGCGTGCAGAGATTTGCCGGTGGCGTAGGCGTTGTGAGTTTCCACCCACACTTCGGCGCCGACCTTTTCACCGTAGGCGCAAAGTTCACGCAGCATTTTCACGATTCCCTCGTGATTGTGGGGACCGTAGCCCGAAAAAGTACGGGAGAACGGGCCGAGGAAAACGCGCACGCCTTTGGCGCCGACTTTGGCGGCGAGTGCGAGGCATTTTTTGCCGTTTGCCACGACGGTTTCGTCGTAATCAATCAAAGTAAGAGTAGCGGCAAAGTCGCAAATAACAAGGCCGCTTTCTTTCAAATCGACGAGAAATTTGTCGATTTCGTCGTCCTTAAGACCGAAAATGCCGTTTTGGTCGTCGAGACGGATCTCAATGGCCGCAAGCCCTGCTTCTTTGGCGGCTTTTAATACCGCGGGGTACGGCAATTTCATGCAGGCAACCGTGCTGAAGGCACGTTTCATCATGGTTTGTCCCTCTCTCACATCTTTGTCATGCGCTTTGCCATTTCACGGGTGATTTCAAGAGTCAAATGCTCTGCCCCGTCAAAATAGCGCACCATTTCGTCAATCAAAGCCTTGGTAATCTTGGGACGGCGGTCAAACGTCGGGCCTGCCATATGGGGCATGCAGTAAACGTTCGGCAGCGTGCGAAGCGGCGAATCCGCCTTCGGCGGTTCTTCGGTATAGACGTCGAGAACGACGCGGAAACGCTGTTTCTCCGCTTCGGCAATCAAAGCCGCTTCATCGAGGACGGCGCCTCTCGCGGTGTTGACGAACAGCGCACCGTCTTTGATTTTTTCAAACTGCTCTTTGCCGATGAGGCCGCGGTTTTCGGTATTGAGTGCCGAATGAACCGTGATGACGTCGGATTTTTCAAAGAGTTCATCGAGTTCGACGCGCGTCACGCCGTTTTCACGCATGAAGACGGGGTCGGGATCGTAGTGAGAGTACAAAAGAATGTTGCAACGGAACATTTTGAGCATGGGAATCAAGAACTTGGCAATCGTGCCGAGTCCGACGACGCCGACGGTCTTGCCGAAGAGTTCCTCCCAGTTGTCGTCGTCCGCCTTAAAGCCGCCGTTATTCATACGCCATACGTAATCGGGGATGCGGCGTTGTGCCATAAGGATGTAGGAAAGGGCACCCTCTGCCACGCTCTCGGCGTAGAGAAGGTTGCCGGTGATGACTTTCACGCCGTTGTCGTAGGCGTAATCACCGCAGAGATTGCCGACAGTACCGCCGGTATGCACGATGAGTTTCATGCGTTCAACGCCTGCCAAGGCGCGCTCGTCGTAGTAGGCACTGCCCCAACCCGTCATCACGGCGTCATACTGCGGAAGCATATCGTGAAGCTGTTCGGAGGAATAGCCTTTGCCCGTTTCGTTGTAGGTGACGTCAAATCTTTCTTCCAAATATGCACGGACGTCGGCAGGGAAAAAGGACTCCCTTGTCGGTCCGTTTGTCATTGTGACCAATACTTTCTTTTTCATGTTTGTGATCCTTTCTTCGAATCTTCTTTTATTGTATCATATTCGGCATAAAAATACAAGAGAAGACGAAGGAATCTCTCTTCTTTCCTTGACTTTTTCCGGCATAAGCGGTATAATGACGGCATCAAGATGCGCCGCGCCCGCGCCATAGGAGTATTTTATGGTTTTAGTAGATAAAAAAGTGCTTTTTCTCGGGGACAGCATTACGGAGGGGTATTGTGCCTCCGCCCCCGCTTTTAATTTCGTCAATCGCTTCGGCAAATTGACGGGTGCCGTCGTTCGCAATTACGGCATCGGCGGTTCGTCAATCGCCCGTCAACATACGCTTTGCAAAGACCAAATTTGGAATTTAAACTTTCTCGACCGCGTGGAGATGATGGATGAAGACGCCGACCTCGTCGTCGTGTTTGGCGGTACCAACGATTTCGGTCACGGCACGACCGACCTCGGCAATCTAAAGAGCACAGACGAATATACCTTTATCGGTGCCGTACGTTCGCTTATCGAGCGACTGATTCAAAAATATCCGACGGCGGAGATCGTCTTCTTGACCCCATTACACCGCGAAAACGAGGACGTTCTCGTCAATGCCTTCGGTGATACCCGTCCTCCCCTTTCGGCTTACGTAGACGCCTTAAAAGCCGTCACAGGCCTATATGCAATCCCTACCCTCGATTTGTTCAGCGTCAGCGGCATTCAACCCAATCTCAAAATCCACAAAAAGACCTGGACCGCGGACGGTCTTCATCCGAACGACTTGGGTATGGAAAGACTGACAAGTCGTCTTATCGGCTTCTTGTCGACTCTTTGATCCCTTCCTCCCGTTTGGTTTTCCAAACGCTTTGTTCCCTGCCGACAGGCAAAAAAAGAAAAACTCGCAAAACGAACGAACGCCCACCTTTTTCGGTGGGCTTTTTTCTTCGGCTTTCTCTTTAGCATTTCTCTTTATATTCTGTTTCTTTCTCTTTATCTTTCTCTATCTCTATATCTCTTCCTCCTCCTTATTCTCACAAAAAACGCATTTTGTCGAAAAAAGAGAGAAACGGGGGAATCGGGGATTTTTCGGGAATTAACGCAAAACTCCCGAAAATGCTATCTTTCGTTAGCAAAAAAGCACCGCAATCGACTGCGGTGCTTTTATTTTTCGGTTTGCGTTAAGAATGCCAAGGCGGCGCGCATGCCGTCAACGGCAGAGGAGATGATGCCGCCGCCGTAGCCTGCGCCCTCGCCGATGGGGAAAAGGGCGGGGATAGAAAGAGAACGGAAGGTTTTCTCGTCTCGTTCGATACGGACGGGAGAGGTGGAACGGGTTTCGGGACCCGTTAAGACGGCGTCGGGATTCAGAAAGCCCTTGTGCCAAGCGTCAAAATCGCCGACGGCGGCACGCAGGGATTCGGTGATAAAGGCAGGGAAAATATCCGAGAGATTTGCCGGTTCTACTCCGCGGAAATAGGACGGGGTGACTTTGCCGAACGAAGCGGTTTTTCGGTTTGCCAGAAAATCCGAGAGCGTCTGTGCCGGGGCGCGATAGTTGCCGCCGCCAAGGGCAAAAGCGGCTTGTTCGATTTTCTTCTGAAAGGCGATGCCTGCCAAGGGATCGTCGCTTGCAAAATCGTCCGGCGTGACACCGACGAGCAAGGCGGAATTGGAATTTTCGGCGTTTCTATCGTACTCGCTCATGCCGTTGGTGACGACTTGTCCTTCGTCACTCGTCGCGGCAACGACGCTGCCGCCCGGGCACATACAGAAACTGTAAACGCCTCTGCCGTTTGGCAAATGCGTGACGAGGTGGTACATGGCACTGCCGAGGCAAGTCGGGTAGGTATCCCCGTAAATCCAGCGGTTGACCTCTTCCCTTTTGTGCTCGATGCGAACGCCGACGCCGAAGGGACGCGAGGACATTTGGACGTTTTCGGCTTTCAAGAATTCGTAGACGTCGTGGGCACTGTGCCCCGTGGCAAGGAAGGCGGCATCGGTGAGGAGCCGGTCTTCATTTTCCCCCATTTTGTAGGTGATTTCGACGAGATTATCTTTGATTTTGACAAGTTTTGTGACTTTAGCGTGGAAACGGGTTTCTCCGCCGAGAGACTCCATACGCGCCCTGACGCCCGAGATAATCTTCGGCAATTTGTCGGTGCCGAGGTGCGGAAAATCGTCATAGAGAATGTCGGCAGGGGCGCCGGCTCTCACGAATTCCGAGAGTACCTTTTGTTTTTGCGGGTCCTTTTTTCCGAGTTTGAGTTTGCCGTCCGAGAAGGTACCGGCGCCGCCCTCCCCGAAGGGAACGTTGCACTCGGTATCGAGGATGCCCGTCTTTTGGAAAAAGTCGACTTTGCGTCGGCGCTCCTCGACGTCTCCGCCGCGCTCGAGCAAAATCGGCGCGGTGCCGGCTTCTGCCAAGATGAGGGCGGCAAACAGTCCCGCAGGACCGGCACCGATGACGACGGGGCGGTAGGCGGTTTTTCTTTTGGGAACAGAAAGCGTCATCGATTCGTGGGGGAACACTTTTTTCTTCATTTTGAGAAGCCCCGCTTCCCGTTCGGTGGATAAAGAAACGCCGAGTGTCATACGGTAAAAGAAGTTCGGTTTTTCATCGGTCAGAAGGGTTCTTTTGAGAATCTCAAACGAGATAATCTCTTCTTTTTCGATGGGCAGATGCTCCGAAAGTGCCGCTATGATATCGTCGGCACTATATCCGACTTTGACTTTAAGTTCGGTTTCAATCAAGATGGAACGCCTCCTTTCCTAAAAAATCAGGAGAAGTGCCATGTAAACACAACACTTCTCCGAGAAAACGAAAGAACAACTTTTTCATATTCTTTTTGAACCGGTAAGGAGAAAGTTAGATCTTCCTCCTTCCACCGCTAACGCTGTCCCTCCCTCATTCAATGATGGAGGTAAAAGAGTATCTTTTGGGCGAGGGAAAAACGATGCAGAACCGCCGAAAGACAGCCCGAAGAACGTATTTACATACGTTGAGGGTGGGTTTCGACGATTATGCGCGTTTTTCACCGACCAAAAGTTAGCCGACAAGGCCGGAACGTTCAATTCCTTGTACCAGATATCTCTGGCAGAAGAGATAAACGACGATAAGCGGAGCGATGATCATAAGACCGGCGGTGTTCTTGATAACGCTGTAATACAGCGAAGCACCGGCATAGTTCGTACGCAGGCTCAGCGGGACGTCTTTGTAAACGTCGGGCATCATGTAAATCTGTTTGAGTGCCGTCGACTTGAAGAACATGGAAGTGTAGAATTCATCCGTCCACTGCCACGAGAAGGAGAACAGGAAGATCGTGATCATCATGGGCACGGAAAGCGGAATGATAATCTGAAGGAAGGTACGGAATACACCGGAACCGTCCACGTACGCGGATTCTTCCAGCTCGTCGGGCACGCCCTTAAAGAACTGACGCATGAGGTAGATATAAAGGCCGTTCTTAAACGCCAAACCGCAGATGGAGAGGATGGCGAAAGGCCAATAGGTGTTGGTTAACTCAATGCTTTTTCCCGAAAACAGTTGTAAAAGTCCCGCGTAATCCCAAGACAGAACGCGGAAAATGTCGAAGTGCGAGAAGTGCTGAAGCATCGAAATTTTCAGTGCGCTGTGCGGAATAACGAGCGTGACGATAACGGCACCCATGACGAGTTTGTTGCCTTTGAACTTGAATTTTGCCAAGCCGTAGCCGACGAGGCAGGCGACAAAGGTCTGCACGAAGGCGCAAAGCAAGGACAAAATGACGGTGTGAAGGAACGCTTCTGCGTAATGGTTTTCGGTAAACAGATACTTGTAAGTATCCATCGTAAAGTTTTTGGGAATCAAGGAAACGGTCGAGTCAACGACGTCTTCCTTCGTCATGAAGGAACTGGCGATTCTCGAGATGAAAGGATAGATGATAATGAAGGAGACACCGAGCATCAAGATAAAGCGGCATACGTTGATACCGATTTTCACCCAGGTGTTGGACGCCTTGAACTTTCTTATCGTTCTGTCCTTAAAGGAGAGTTTGCCTTCGTAGTCAACGACGATTTTATTTTTTGTGTCTTTTTTGATAGTTGGCATACTGTCTCTCCTCTCAATCTCTTCTCTGATAGAAGATAAACGTAGACATAATGCCGCCGATTACCGCCAGGATAAGGAACACGATGAGGAAGAAGATCCAAGACATCGCGGTCTGTTGCGAGTAATCCTCCACGTTGTTGGAGATAAAGAGCATAACTGCACTGTTATTTCTTGTAAAAGAGTCGATGATGGTATAGAAGGCGTTAACCAAAATCATGGGCGAGATCATCGGGAAAGTGACTTTCCAGAAGGTTTCCCACGCGGTGGCACCTTCGATTTGGCAGGCTTCGTAAATTGCGGGAGAAATGGACTGAAGACCTGCCAAGAAGATCAGCATCTGTACGCCGGAATAGTTGACGATATCGAAGACGCTGTTGATCAAGCGGACAACGAACTCAACAAGACCCGAGCCGATGGGCAAGGTGTCGATGAGTTCCATCAAATCCATAGCGGAAAGAAGTTCCGAGCCGCCCGCCGTTGCGGTGGTGGCAACGGTGGTGGAAGCCTCGTTCATGGCGGTCATGACGTCTTGGGCGTTAATGGAATCCATAAGGCCCGTGGCGATAATAACCGGCACGAAGTAGATGGCACGGAACACGGCACGACCGAGCATCTTTTGGTTCAAAACGACGGCGATGAAAAGCGAAAAAATCAAGATCGCCGGCACCTGGAACAAAAGGTTCTGAAGGCTTTCCCAAAGAGCCGACATGAACGAGGTGTTCTGGAAGGCTTTTCTGAAGCATTCGAAATCGTTCCAGTTCAAGCTCGGCAAACTGCCTTCGCGAAGATGCTGATAGTCAAAGTTGTTCAAACTGAAGAGGATAGAGTCGATAAGGATAGGCAGATAGATAGCCACGATACCGATAACGAAAGGAAGAACGAAGAAATAACCCGATCTTGCCTTTCTCTTATCCAGAGAAGCATGTTTTGTTTTCGCTGCCATTATACCATGCCCCCTTCATCGTTGATTCTCACGTAAGAGTACTTACCGAGATTGTAGTTTTTGCCGTTGTATTTGACAACGACGGAGAAAATGTTGTAGTTCAAAATAAATCTTACCGTATCGTGAGTCGTTTCGTTGTAATAGGTAACGAGGACGATATTGCCGTTGTCGCAGGTGTACTCGGTCTCCACGTAATTGTGGTTGTCGAGAGACGACGAATCCGTGAGATACGAGGCATACGGCAACTGCTCTTTTCCGGCAGTGACGGTGTCGAATTTGACTTCGGTCGTCTTCTTCGCATCGGCGTCGCCGGCGTAAGCGGTTTCCACGGTGGTCTTAAGATCGGCAAGAGCACCCACAACTTTCGCCTGTGCCATAGCTTTGAGCGTTCCCTCGAAGGAGAGATCGGAAAGGTCATAGCAAGCAAGTTTCATGTAGGTTTCAAAGGACGCGAAAATCTTGTCGGTGTCGACCGTGATTTTCAGCGTTTTGTCCTCTGCCAATTTTCCTTCCTGCTCGGTGATGAAAGCGGCAAGCTGTTCATCGACAAGAGAAAGGAAGGCGTCAGCCAAAAGTTCGTTTCCGATTTTGACAGAATCGAACGTCACCTGGACGTTGCCGACGTAGTCGGTTTCGGTCTTGGTCTTCAGTGCCGTCATCTCGTCGTTGAAGTTCTGAATGAAAGCGGCTTTGAAAGCGGCATCCAATTCGTAATCGTCATTGACGGTTTCATAACGGGAAAGCATCATCGTGTCGTAGAACTTGCTGTAAAGCGCGTCGGTATCGACGGTTACGTCAAGTTTTTCACCGTCTGCAAGGTTTGCCGTCGCTTCGTCGATGGCAGCGGCAAGCTGCGATTTGACTTGGCCTATAAACTCGTCGGAGAGAATCTTGTAGAAGGCTTCTCTTTCGGATTCGGAAACGACGCGTTCGCCCTTGATAACGGCGTGCTCGCTGATGATGTAATCCTGCAAGTCGGAAATCTGTGCGTTGAGTTCGTTGTAATTTTTAACGATGGTATCAAACCAGTTGTCGTAGTCCACCGAGTAATACTCGTTGGTGGCGATTTCTTTCTTCATGTACGCGATATTGTCGTGCTCGTAGCAGAGCGTGTAGTAAAGCGACGCGCCGCTCTCGATATCACGGAGAATTTCGTACTCCGGCGAACCCGAATTGTTGAGGGGAGAGCCGGCGTAGTTGACGTAGCTGTGAAGAACCATGCCGACGAAAGGAACGGCATAGGAAGAATAACGGAAGTGCGAAGAGTCGGTTTCGGCGTTCAAAATATGCGTGGCGTACTTGACGGCGTAGATATTACCGGTGTCAATCATCAAAGAATAATTGTCGGTATTTGCCATGCGGTCAAGAACGTTCATGACGTTTTGACGCTCCGTATCTCTGTCGACCGTTTCCTTCTCATCGAGGTTGGAAGAAAGGTCGGAACCGAGCGTGGAAACCGAAAGGCCTTCGGCGCCCGTTTTCTTGAATTTTCTTTGGAACTTCGTGTAGAGTTTATCGAGAGCCTCGGCGGCGATAACGGAGCTCGTCGTCATTTCAAAGCTCTGAGAAACCGAATTGTAAACGCGTTTTACGGCATAACGGTTATCGAGCATTCTCGAAACGGTGTGTCTGTAACCGACGCCGTCAAACAGAGTGGCTTTGTTGACATACTGGAAATCGTACTCGGGATACAAGCCGAGATTCTTTCCGTCTTCCTCGGAGATGTTCTTCGCCGCTTTGACGAGTTTCTTGAAAGCGGAAAGACCGCCGAGCACGCGTTCCATCTTGTTGCGGACGGGATAGGTGCTTTCGATACCGCCGTTGGCGAAGCCCGTCATCTTGAAGTTGACGTTGGAAAGACCTTTTTCTTCAAAGTCTTCGTACATGGTGAGGACGTCGTCGAAGGTGGTAAGGGCGATTTTCTTACGAATCGGGAAAGTCAAGAAGGTATCGTCAATCTCCATGGCACCGATGACTTCGATGTAGAGAGGAAGATTTTCGCTGACCTTTTCAATGGTTTTCAAGGTACCGTCGGCTTTGAGATAGTCGCGGTAGCATTTTGCCATATTGCTGTAATTCGAGAGATACGTGGCACCCGTCACGTTCGGCGTCAAAGCCGCGATGGTGGGATCGCAAAGCATGGTGTAACGAATGGTGTAGTTGCCGTTGTAGCGCACTTTGCCGGTAATCGTATAATTGCCGAGCGAAACGGTGGCGTTGGAGGAAGAACTCGTCGTCGTCGCCGTCGCGGTGCTTGAACCGGTTCCGATGGATTCGGAAAGGTTGACGGTGTCGATGGGATACGGCGTATAAGCCGTCGAAACGTTCATGAAACGGTGTTCACTACCGCCCGACACCAAGCGAAGGGTGGCAAGGGAGGAACCTTCTTCCAAAATGGCGAAATAACCGTTTGTCACTTTCGTCAAACCGGGGTAGGCGTTTTGCGTCGTTTCGCCCGCAGAAACGGTATTGACGACGCCGAATACCGGCATCGTGACCTGTTCTCTGTGTTTACCGGTGACCGAAGCGTAGCTGAAATCCTGGCCGAAGACGGCGGAGGAAATATCAATGTTCGGTTTTTGGGAATCACTGAAGAATTCTTTGAAGGTGACGATAGTGCCGCTGCCGTCGGGATAGAAGGCATAGCCGTCCTCGTCGGTCATATTGCCGGCGCCGAAGTTGGGCAAAACGTCAAATTCTTTCAGCGTAAAGGTGGTGGTATCAAACGTGATGGAGTTTGCGGGGACGTTGACCAAAAGTTCGCCTTTGTCGGACAGAGAGTACTCAACCGAGCAACGAAGAACCGGCGTCGTCACCGACTCGTATTCGTATCCGCAGATCTCTTCCTCTTCGAACATCGTCGAATAGGTGAAATCCGTCGCATACTTTTTGATGTTGTTGGAGTAATCGCGCATATCCTTTGCGGCGGTTTTCTGCGCTACGAAAACGGGAATGCCCTCTTTGGTAATGGGGTAGTTCGTATACATCTCATCCAAAATGATTTTGAGAGACGCCTTCTCCATGTACTCGTAGGGGTTTTCAAGGCTGTAGCCGGAAGAGACGAGTTTACTGATGAACTTACCGAGCGCGTTTGCCGCGGTGTAATCATCGGTATTTTTGGTTTTGATGATACTCAGGTAAGATTTCATCGTACCTGCCGTCAGATAGGGACCCTTGAGGTTGTCGATATCGATGGTGCTGTATTCCTGCCAATTGCCGTCTTCGTCCTGATACTTGCTCTTTTTGTAGACGTCGTACTCGGTACCGTCGGGCGCCGTAAAGGTTGTGCCGTCCAGGAAATCAAGATCGGCATTCGGATAGACGTTGCGAATCTCGGTTTCGTACGCAAGAAGCATATCGCGGTAGGTGTTGAGCATCGGCTCGAGGATGTATTCCATGAACGAGTCGTAGCGAATCATACCGGGATAGAGGTAACGGGTGGTGGTATCACCGATGGTGTAATTGACTCTGTAACCTTCCTTGGTTTCCTGTACGGAGATCTGACCGAGCATAGCGGCGTTCGTAAAGGAGTTGTACTGATAGGAAGTGTTCGAGGTAATGTCGAAGAGCGTGACGGCAATCTGGCTCATCAGTTTCGAGATGGTGCCGGACTCGTACGCCGCATTACTGTTGTTGTTCATACCGTGCATATTCACGGGGTTGGACGTCAAAATCTGACCGGTGGCGTTATTTTTGTAATAAAGTCTTCCGGTGTAGACGTTGATATAGACGGAGTAGCCGCCCTTGGTGAAGGAAACGAGATACCCGAGAGCATCCTCTGCCTTCAGGGCTTCTTCCGCCGTGTCATAGCGTTCCTCCGAGGTTTTTTGCACGATGGCCTTAATTTCGGAGACCGAAAGTTGGGTGGTTTCCGCCGTATGCTTCGAGGAAGCGGCGCCTGCCGTCAGGGGAATGGCGCAAACGATGGCGGATGCTAAGAACAAGACCGAAAGGAGGCCCGATATTAACTTTTTCATAATCTTTCCTCCTTACAGTCTATCTCCGATTTCGGAGACAAGCGAGTACACGAAGGTACCCATTTTACCAAGCAACGTGACAAACAGGAACAAAACAAACAAGATGACGATCATGGCGACGATGGTGCACACCGTGATGAGCAGGTTCTTTCCGAGGGGGTAGTCGTGAATCGTGAGCATACCGAAGAACAGAAGGAATCCGCACCAAACGTAGCCGATACCCATAACGAGGTTGACGACGCTCGTGTCGGTCATGAAGTTTGTCAAAATTGTGGAAACGATGAGAATGAATGCCATGGGGGCGATAGCGTAGCAGGTCGTCACGAAGATGTCCTTGTAACTGCCTTCGCCTTCAAACAAACAAGTCAAGCACCAGTTGGCGGTAACCCAAAGCATGACGATAGCCACAAGGCCGCCGACAACGGTGAGGATGTTCGAGAAAGTGCCGCGGGGGTTGAAGAGGTAGGCTTTGCCGATGGAGTTATAGAAGAGGGCAATACCCGTCACGCCGAGCAGCGTGAGAGCGGCTCTGACGGAACCGCGTTTTTCATGCTTCAAATCCCAGAAGCCGTCGAACGGATGGAACATGGTGTGGAAGACGTAAAGGAGTTCCTCGCCGTAGGTCTTTTGACCTCTCTTGAGGGAGGTTGCCTTGTTCTTCTTCTTTGCCCAGCCCATAAATTTGGCGATGAGCACCACGATTGCCACAATCAAGACGACAACGACGAGGAGCCATTTGCCAAGAACAGACGATTGCTGTTTCGAGAAGGCTAAAGCGTAATACTCGGTTTCATACGCTTTGGCGAGATATTTCATCGCTTCTTCGTATTTACCCTGGCTGTAAAGCGCTTTACCGATACCGATATATGCAAGGTCGAAGTTGTTATTGAGGGTCAAAACCTGCTGCCAATAATCCTGCGCGCCGGAATAGATGTGCTGATTCTGCTGAGAAAGCGCATCCATGATCTTGTCGCAGTAAGCAGAGGGGGTATAGGGAATAATTTTGTTACCGTTGGTCGCTTTATCGAGAAGCAACATGACGTAGGTTTCTTCTCCGGTTTCGGAATCCACCGTACGCTGATAGGTCAAAGCCACGACGCCTTCACCGTTTCCGAGCTGGTCACCGCTGTCGCCGAAGGCGAAGAGGAGGTTACCGTTGGAATCGTAGGTGAAGATACGGGAGTGCTGCCAGTCAAGGATACTCCAAGTGCCTTCTCTGCCGATGGCGATATCTTTAATAGAGGATACTTTCTGCATGGAAGAGAGGACGACTTCTCCGCCGGGATCAAAGAAACCGTTACGTTTCATGATTTCGGAACCGGCGGTATTGAGTTTCTTAACGGGAGAGTTATCCGCTTCTTTGGTTTCGATGTTGGTTCTCTGCTTGGACTCATCCAAGTTGCCGGTGACGACGTAGATAAAGCCGTCGGAGTCAACCGTGATGTTGGTATAAGCAACCGTTACTTTTTTGGCAGTAGCCAAAATCTGCTCTTTGGTTTGGAAACGGCGAACGATTCTTTCCCATGCCGTACCGCCGACTTTCTGCGATCCGATAAAGCCCGTGAATTCGCCTTCGTAGGAAACGGCGATGATACCTTCGCCGCAGGCAGGAGAAATAATGAAGATTTTGCCGTATTTATCCACCGCGATGCTCTCGGGAACGAACTCGGTTTCCGTCAAAAGGGCGGTCTCGGGTTTTTCCAAGGTGTGGTGGTAGACAAACGAAGCCGTTGCTTCGTCGTAACGGAAGACGACGACCTTCGAGTTGCCGGAGTCGCAGATGAAAAGTTCTTTTTCGCCGTTGGAACTCGTCGCGGCATTGGTGATGAAGAGTCCCTTCGGTTTTTTGAGTTTTTGGGGTCTGTTGTATTCGTCCACGTATTCCGAAATAGCGGCGGTCACGTGGTAGGAATAGTCGAGAAGCAAAATTCGACCGGGGTCCGAGTCGTTTTCACCGGCGTCGGCAATATAAATATTACCTTCATCGTCGGTCATGATATCGCTGGCACCCTTTAAGGTCTTGCTGCCGAACTTGCCGGTGCCAAGTCCCATGGCGATGGCGTCGTAGGAGTTGGAAGCCGAGTATGCAACGGGAGACTGCAGCACTTCTCCGTCGATGTCGTAGGTGTAAGTGTCGTAAGACTCATACGCAAAGGTACCGACACAGAGTGCCGTAAACGTTAAGATAACACAAAGGAGGAGTGTGAGTATTTTCGATAATTTCATTTTCTTCCTCCTTAGTCCTTCATACCCGAAGAGCCCATCGTCTCAATAATCTGCGATTGGTTGAGGACGAAGACGATAATCGGTACGGACATCATAACCACCGTCGCGGCAGCGCCGGCACCGGAACGGGCAATACCGCCGGTGACGATCTGGTTGATCGCGTAGTGGAACGTTTTTAATTCTTCCGAGTGAACGTAGATGGAAGAACCGGAGTTCCAAAGGGTCTTAAAGCACTCAATCATCAAGGTCAGCCAAGCGGGTTTAACCATGGGCATGGCGATGATAAGGAAGGTGCGGAATTCGCTTGCGCCATCGAGACGTGCCGATTCCAAAACCGTATCGGGAACGGAGGTTTCCATGAACTGTTTCATCAGGTAAAGTCCCATGGTAGTTGCCATGGAAGGAACGATAATCGAGAGATAGGTATCAATCCAGCTGAACGCCGAAAGGATAATAAAGTGCGTAACCTGGTTAACCGTGGAGTGGAACATCAAGGACATGACGATGATCTGGAAGATCGCGTTTCTGCCCGGAAAACGAAGTTTTGCCAAGGAATAAGCCGCCATGGAGGCGAATACCAAGTTACCGAGAGTACCGCAAATCGTGATGAACACGGTGTTGAAGATGTAACGGGAGAACGGTACCCAAGAGTCACTCATCAACACGAACAAGTCACCGAAGTTGGCAAAGGTCGGGTTGACGACGTAAAGACGCGGAGGGAACATGAAAAGTTCGTCCAGGGGTTTGAGGGACTGCACGACGACGTAGTACATCGGGAAAAACATGAATACGCCGAAGATGGAAAGCATGAAGGTGATACCGGCGTCGCCTCCGGCGGAACGGTTCAATACGACGCGGTGGTTTCTGGTTCTCATTTTTGCCATACTTACTCACCCACCTTCGAAAGTGCTTTTTTGATCAAAATGTTGCTGGCAAACATGATGATAAACAGAATAACGGCAATCGCCGAAGCGTAACCGATTTCGTATCTCTGTCCGCCGTAGTCGTCCAAATGGTGCATGATGGTATGCGCCGCATAGTCAACCGAGGGGAAACCGCAAAGGTTGGTAACGACGGCACCGAAACCGAACGAGTTGGTGATGGAAAGGACGGCACCGAACATCAACTGCGGACGCATGGTCGGCAAGGTGATGTACCAAAGTTCCTGCCAACGGTTTTTGATACCGTCAACGGCAGCGGCCTCGTACATGGAACGGTCGATGGTCTGGAAGCCGGCGATGAAGGAAAGGAACGCGGTACCGAGAGACGTCCAAAGGGCGACGACGATACAAAGTCCCATAACGTACTGTGCATCTTCAAACCACAGAATGGCTTCCGATGTCAAACCGAGGTTGATCAAAGTGGCGTTGACCCAACCGTAAGAGTCGGAGGAGAACAACGTTTTCCAAACGAGGTAAACCTGGCCGGAAATGGAAGGTGCATAGAAGACGAGGGTGACGACCGCACGGAGTTTCGGCGGAAGTTCGTTAATAAACCAGGCAATCAAAAGGGAGAGGATATACGAAACGGGACCCGTGATGCAGGCGAAAATCAAGGTGTTCTTGCAGGCAAGAAGGAAGATTTCGTCATCGAGGAACAGACGGGCGTAGTTGGAGACGCCTTTCCAGTGGGGCATCTGCAACATGTTAAAGTCCGTAAAGCTCAAGAGGATGGAAAGAAAGACGGGGATGACGGTAAAGACGATAAAGAGGAGCAAGAAGGGAGCTACCATGAAGTACGCGGTCTTATTCTTCTTGATCTCGTTCCACGTCCATTGCCATTTGGTCATTTCGGGACGGGGCTCGTGCTCGACGTAGTCGGGAAGTTTGACTTCCGCTTCGGCTTCTGCCGCGACGGGTGTTTCTTCTGCGACGGGCGCTTCTGCGTTTTTCACGTCGTTCAGCACGTCCGATTGCAATTCTTCAGACATTGTGTATCTCCTTTCCTTTCTTATTTACCGGCGCTCTCGGCAAGAGTCGGAGCCTCTTCGTCAGGTTCGAGAACCGCGAGGTCAAACTCTTCACGTTTACGCTTGATTTCGGCGTTGATGGCATCGACGTACTGACGCAAAGCGTCAACGGGGTCGGTACCGTTGTTCTTGGCATCCAAGAACGCAAATTTGGTGTAACGGGCAATGATGTAAGAACCGGGATAGTTGACGACACTCGACATATTGGCAATCTGATCCTTGATGGCACGCAGTTCCGTTGCGTTCCAAGAAAGGCTCTCGATAGCCTTGACGTTTGCCGACTCGTATTTTGCGGAAGGACCGATCAAGGCAACCATCTTGTTACCGTAGTTGGCCTGGATGGCGGCGCTGGTCTGCCACTGCATGAACTGCCAAGCGGCGAGGGTGTCATCGCAACCGTGAAGCATGACCGTCGCGCCGATACCCGCCAAGGAATCGTAGTTGACGCTGCCGTCGTCACTCTGCCAACCGGGCAAAGAACAGAAGGTCCAAAGACCGTCAATTTCGGTAGCGAAAACGACGAGCTGGTTGTAAATCGTCGCGTAGTCGCCGATCAAAATCGGCATTTCACCGGTACGGAAACGGTTTGCGGCATCGTAGGATACCGGGAAGGAATAGTCGGTGTAAAGGCGGCAAACGTAGTCGAAGGACTCGTAAGCAATATCGGTATCCAAACCGATCTTGGCACCGGCGTATTTGGAATCGTAAGTCGTCTTGTCGGTGTATTTCCACATATTGCCTCCCATCTGATAAAGAAGGAAGTCAATGGCGGAACCGTAAGCAACGCCCATAGACATGTTGTTTGCCTGCAGGGCGGGAAGAAGTGCCAAAAGGTCAGACCAGGTTTCGGGAATATTCTCGCAACCGAGGTCGTCGCTCGCCAAAACGTCGGCGCGGTAGAACATCATGGCGAAGGACATACTCATGGGAATACCGTAGGAGACGTCCATCAGCGTGACGGTGTCCATCGCCGCCTGTACGAAGTTGGGATCGTAGCCGGCTGCGGCGGGATCCGAGATGCCGGATTCACCGTAAACGACTTTATCGAAAGGCAAGGTGGTAAACAAAAGCGTGCTGCCGTCGGTACGGGGCGTCGTTTCGTTTACGTAGGTATTGCCGTCGCGGTAGGTGTAGTAAGTCGTGGTAAAGATGGCGTTTTCTTCCGCAGTCAAGCGGGGATCCACGCCGTTGACACCGAGAACGGCGTCACGAATCGCGTAGTTAATAACGTCGGCAGAGCCGAGGCCGAGGTAGATATCGGGGCCTTTGCCGGACAGAATAGAAGGAAGAAGCGTGCCGCCGGTGACGAGTTTCAAGGTGACGGCAACGCCGGTTCTGTCGGTGAAGCCGGAGCCGCTCTTTGCGTCGACCATGGTACGCCAGATTTGAGACTGGTCACGGCCGGATGCAAGCCAAACGTCAATCGTGGTGGTATCTTCATCGGGTTCTTTGGTCAAGCCCATGACGTCGTAGTTGACGAAGAAGGAGCTGACGAAGGAACGGATTTCAAACCAGAGAGAACCGAAGAAACCGGCGTTATCACGCATTTCCTTCTTGAGGAAGGTTTGGTCTTCATCGGCGGAAACGACCGCGATGGAGTCAACCATCATGGAACTCTTCTTGGAGTCGTTGATCCAGGTACCGAGGGTACCGAGGTTGGATTTTAAGTTGTCAAGGTTGCGGGCGATTTCATAACCGTTATCCTGTCCCATACGGTCGAGAAGTTCGGCGATGGTATCCAGGGTGGCGATGTGCGAACCCTTGGTGCCGCAAAGTTCCTCAAACTCGTCCGCGATAGCGGAAAGTTCAAGACCTTCGTCAAGGAGAGAGACGATGACGTCGGGCATGATTTTTTCGAAACCGTAGTCACGGTATTCGTCGGGGTCGGCACCCGTCAACTGAAGGATGCGGAGGTAATCGGAGTTGATGGTATCGAGTGACTTCTCCGCTCTCGCGATGAGGTTTTTCAAGGAGCCGAGAGAACATTCGAGATAGACGGTGTAAACGACATCTTTTTCGAAGTAGAACTCGAAAACCGTATCGCCGTTGCCGACGTAGGAAGACTGCCATTTATCGTCGTAATTGAACTGTGCATCGTAAGCCTCTTGGAAAGGAACGGTGGGCGTTCCGTCGGCAAGGCCGTATTCGCCGCCGGCGAGTTTGATGGTACGGCAGATGTACATACCCTGGAGGGCATCCTGCTTATAACGCATGGCGAATTTGTACATACCGCTCTCGGTGACGCTGAAGTTGTAAGCCGCGTACTGACCGACGGTGCTGTAGCTGTTTTCACCGATGACGTTGTAAAGCTGTGCGTTGGAAACGACGGGATAGGTGCGAACCGAGGTGTTGTCGTTCGTGGGATATACGGACGTATCCGAAACGTAGTTCGGAAACTCCGCCTGAATCATGGTGAACTTGCCGGTCGTGGCAGCGGATTTATTCGCATATTTCGCCTGATACTCTGCGTAAGTGAGGATTTTCGCGCTTCCGTCGTTGACAGGAACCAGTTCGACGGAATCCACCAAAATCGCTTCTCTTTCCGCTTTGAGCGTCAAGGTGTGGCTTCCTTTGGGGAAGTAGAATTCAAAATAACCCTGGTTGTAGCCGGTGGAGTCCTGAAGATAGGTGGTCATCCATCTGCCCGACTCGGTTTCAATATCGGGCAACATGGAGTTGCCGTTGATATCTTCCGAAATCGTGGTGGTTTCCATCATCTTCTTGCCGGTCGACTCGTCAAGGTAAATTCTCGTCTTGACGTAGCCGTTGTCGCCGAGCTCGTAGCCGATGCCAATCTCGCTGTCGGCGGGAGCCTCCGTCACTACGGCGTTTTCAAGAACGCAGCTCTTGGCAAAACGAAGCGAGTTGGCTTCGGTGAAAGGAATCTTGCCGTTGATGTAAAGTTTTCTTTCAATCGAGCTGACACCGCCGTTGTCGGACTGCAAAGGACGGTAGGAAATACGGATGAAGTAGAGGCCGGCTTTTGCCTCGTCCATCGTCAATTTCCACGTGACCGAACCCGAAGCCGAAAGATAGACGGAATCCGTCGATGCGTCTTTGGCATCCGTCAAAATCTCGGTCGCGGAATCGCAGTACTTGGTATCTACACTCGTACTGTCAAAGTCAAAGATGTCAATCGACTGTGCCGTCGCAGCGGTAGGCGTATAGTCGACGTCGCCGTGGTACTGCGCGTAGTAGTCGCTGTATGAAGACGCTCCGAGGAACGACTCCATTTCATTCAAGGCCTCGTTTCGCAACTGCTGTTTTTCCGAAGAAGTGTCGGCAGCCGCGCTTACGCATAGCGTGCCGAAAAGCAGCAACACCGCAAGCGCAAAACAAAGGACTCTCTGACGTTTGTTTCCTGTCATTTATAATCTCCTCCCGGGGTTTCCCCCGTAATTAAAATAAGCATATATATATTTTGGGCAATACACCGTGCTAAATTATAGCACAATACGCCCCTTAAAGTCAATGACACTAAGGAAAAGAAAAAGTTGCTTTGTGCCAAAAATCGAGAGTCGTTTTTGTGCAAAAGTGACAAAAAAGGACAAAAAGAGAAAGCACCCTCGACAAAAAGCCGCGGATGCTTTCTTTATGATCGCCGAAGAAAAGTCACTTCTCTTCCGGCACGACGGTATCGCTCTCCATGTTGAAGTCGATAGGTCTTCCTATCTTCTTATAATAATCGGCAACGGCGCTCTTGACCGCTTCTTCCGCCAATACGGAACAGTGAATCTTAACGGGGGGGAGACCGTCGAGGGCTTCCACGACCGCTTTGTTGGTTAAAGTCAAGGCTTCTTTGACGGTGTGACCCTTGATGAGTTCGGTCGCCATGGAAGAGGTGGCGATGGCGGCGCCGCAACCGAAAGTCTTGAATTTGCAATCGGTGATGACGTCGTTTTCGTCGATTTCGAGATACATTTTCATAATATCGCCGCACTTGGCGTTGCCGACGACGCCGACACCCTGTGCATTCTCGATTTCACCCACGTTGCGGGGGTGCATAAAATGGTCCATTACTTTTTCGCTGTACTGCATATCTGTTTCCTCAAATTATTGATTGACGTTGGATTTTTGAACGTTTTCCCAAAGGGGTGACATATCGCGAAGACGTGCGACGACCGGCGGTACTTTTTCAAGGATATAGTCGATATCCGCGTCGGTGGTTTCGTGGGAGATGGAGAGGCGCAAAGAGCCGTGCGCTTTTTCATGCGGCACGCCGATCGCCAGCAAAACGTGGGACGGTTCGAGCGATTCGGAAGAACAGGCAGAGCCGGTGGAGGCGCAAATGCCCTCCATATCGAGCAAAAGCAGCATGCTTTCGCCCTCGATGCACTCAAAACCGACGTTGACGTTGCCGGGGAGGCGGTTGGTTCTGTGTCCGTTGAGTTTGGAATAGGGGATTTTCGTCAAGCCTTCGATGAGGCGGTCGCGCATAGCGGCGACGCGCGTCAAATCCGGCAGTTGTTCTTTGGCAACTTCCAGCGCCTTGGCAAGTCCGACGATATAAGGAATATTCTCGGTTCCGCCGCGCTTTCTTCTCTCCTGTCCGCCGCCGTCGATGAGGTTATCGATAAACACGCCTTTGCGGATAAAGAGCATACCGATGCCCTTGGGGGCGTGGAGTTTATGTCCCGAGAGCGAGAGCATATCGACTTTCAACTGCGAGAGGTCGATAGGCACGTTTCCGACCGCCTGGACGGCGTCGGTAAACATCAAAGCACCTGCCGCGTGGGCAATCTCGGTGATTTCGGCGATGGGCTCTACCGTTCCTATTTCATTATTCGCGTACATGACGGCGACGAGTGCCGTTTTGTCGTCGACCGCCGCTTTGAGTTCATCCATATTGACGACGCCGTCGCCGTCGACGCCGACGTAGGTGACCGTGAAGCCTTCTTTTTCGAGGGCTTGGCAGGTGTAAAGCACCGCGTGATGCTCGATTTTCGTCGTGACGATGTGGGTTCTTCCCTTGGCTTTCATGCGGTGTGCCGCACCTTTGATAGCCCAGTTGTCCGACTCACTGCCGCAGGAGGTGAAATACACTTCGTCGGGACGGCAGGAAAAGACGTTTGCGATTCTCGCCCTGGCATCATCCAGCACTTTTTTGGCTTCTCTGCCCTTGGTATGCAGGCTCGAGGGATTGCCCCAAACCGTTTCAAAACAGGGTTTCATGGCTTCAAACACTTCGGCGCTCACGGGAGTGGTCGCCGCGTTATCCGCATATACAAATCTGTCCATTTTGTGCCTTCTTTCTTTTATTCGGCTTATTTTATACCATTTTTGTGTAGATTGCAAGAGGGTAGGCAAAAATAATTAGGATTTTCGGGGATTTTTTCGGGGTTTTCTTGACACCGCCATTTTTCCGTGTTACAATGTTGCCGTTGTCAATCACAAAGGAGTATTACTATGTATACACTCGGCGTTGATCTCGGCGGTACCAATATCGCCATCGGTCTTTGCGACGAAAACCTCAAAATCGTCGACAAGGATTCCGTGCCTACTTTTGCCAAAAGAGAAGGCGAATTGATTATTAAAGATATGGCGGCGCTTGCCTCCAAAATCATCGAACGCAATCATCTTTCCCTGAAAGATATTGCCTACGTCGGCATTGCCACGCCGGGTATGGCGAATACCGCGACGGGCGTCGTTGAATACACCAATAACCTGCCCTTCATCGATTTTCCGATTGCGGCGCTTTTCAAGAAATATCTCCCCATCGAAAAAGTCCTCATCGCCAACGACGCCAACGCAGCCGCGCTCGGCGAAGCACTCGCCGGTTCTGCCGTCGGTGTCAACAGCTGTATCATGGTCACGCTCGGTACGGGTGTCGGCGGCGGTATCATCCTCGACGGCAAGATTTTCGCCGGCGGACTCAACTTTGCCGGTGCCGAACTCGGTCACACCGTTATCGTCGAAGGGGGACGTCCCTGCTCCTGCGGCCGCCGCGGCTGTTGGGAAGCCTATTCCTCCGCCACCGCTCTGACGCAAATGACGAGAGAAAAAATCGATCAACTCCGCATTCTCGGCATTCATTCCGCCCTTTTGACCGAAGCCGAAAAAGAGGGCAAAGTGTCGGCGAGAACCGCTTTTAACGCCATGCGTGCCGGCGACGCTTACGGCAAGGAAATCGTCAACGCCTATATTCGCTATCTCGCCACCGGTATCACCAACATGATCAATATCTTCCAGCCCGAGGTGCTCTGCATCGGCGGCGGCGTTTGCAACGAAAAAGAGTATTTGACGGTACCCTTGACCAAGCTCGTTGACACCGAACAGTATACCCGTATCAACAAAAAGAAAACGAGAATCGTCACGGCGAAACTCGGCAACGACGCCGGCATCATCGGTGCCGCCGCACTCGGCCGCTGATTTTCGGGTTTTTCGAGATATTCGTAAACTTCCCTTTCGGGCTTGCGTTTTCGTATAAAAAAGGATGCACGGACAAACGTTCCGTGCATCCTTTTTTCGTTATTCCGTGGGGGCTTCCGGCTTTTCGGGCTTCGGAATCTTGCGGACGTGAAGTCCCGCCCAAAGGAAGATGATGACCTGTGCCGGGGCGCCGAGGATAAAGACGAGCCAAAGATACTCGAAGGGCGCGATTTCGAGGAAGGAAAGAAACACCGCCAAAAGCGTCGACCATATGAGAACCGAGATGAAAAGAAAATTGCGGCGGCGGCGTCCCCAAATCGCGTTAAAAACCAAAAGCACGATGGCACAAGCCGGGATGGCGTAAATGTAAATCAACCAGTTCGGAAAAACCGAAAACGGCGAAGTTATCTGCATCACGACGAAAATGAAGGTGGCAATCAGCCAAACGAGCGAGGCGGCAAGCATCGTGATGATAAAACGGTTGCGTCGCTCCGCCGTGGAAGTGGGAAGTTCGTTTCGCTCTTCGTGGGAATCCGAGAGAAGATAATCGACCGAAACGCCGAAATAGTCGGCAATCTGTTTTAAGACGAACACGTCGGGCACGCTTTCGGCACGCTCCCATTTGGAAACGGCTTTGTCCGAATAGTTCAAAACTTCGCCGAGGGCACTTTGCGACATCTTGCGAGAGGTGCGAAGCGCGTTGATGTTGCCGGCGACGACTTCTTTCAAATCTTTCATATTTTTGCCTCGATTCGGTTGTTTTTCTTCATTATAGCAAGAAAAAACGCCCTTGTCAAGGGCTTTTTCGGAGTTCTACCGACAGTAGAAAAACGGAAACCGACGGTAGAATCGTGTCATTTTTCTCTCTACCGGCAAAAGAACCGGCGGTAGAGTCAAGGGAAACGAAGGGGAGATACCGAAAACAAAGCAGTAGGGTGACAAACGGACGAAGGTTGGTTACAATAGGGATGAAAGGAAGGAGACTGTCATGAATAAACTACTCATTTACGGAGATTCCATATTGCGAGGCATTACGTATTCCGAAGAACTCGGAAAACATAAGCTTTGTGAAAACTATAAGCTGCCGAAGCTTGCAGAAGCCGGTTTCGACATCCGCAATCACTCCCGCATGGGAGCGACGGTGACGCGCGGGTTGGATATTTTGAGCGGCAATATTGAGGAATGTGAAGCGGGAGACACGGTGCTTCTCGAATACGGCGGCAACGACTGTGACTACGATTGGGCGGCGATATCCGAGAATCCAAAGGGCGAGTTTTTGCCCCACACCCCCGAAAACGCATTTCTTGAGACCTACGAGAACGCCATCAAAACCGCCAAGGCGCGCGGCGCCCGTGTGCTTCTTGCTACCTTGATTCCCGTTGACAG
>DCHY01000033.1:0-61043 GCA_002315715.1 Clostridiales bacterium UBA1740
TCCGTCACTCCGTTCCTTACAATTCCCTTTTTTGGTGGAGTATGGCATGGGGAATTGAACTGCCGGAATTTCATTGTGGCGCTAACTTTCTATTTTGATTCACCATCGGATATTCCAAAAAACAAAATAACCTTTTCATCTTGTCTCTATCTTGTCTTTGTTGTACAATAGAATAGAAGTATAAAGACTTTCAAAGGAGAAAACGCCATGCCGAATCTGAATAAAGATTTTCTGAACCGAGTCAACAGCACGCAATCTTTGAATATGAAATATTTCTATGCCAAGGGGAACACCGCATCCCCGGCGGAATTTCTCCGTACGACAACGGATGAACTTTCCGTCGAAGAATCTCCGGAAAAAGCCCTTATGTCCGCTATCGTCATCAGCCAATATATAACCGCCAATCGCAACGACCCCGAAGACGAACTCTTAAAAGACGCAAAAGGGGAAGACCTTGATTTTTACGTGGAAATGGCGGATCGTCTGATCGATAAAGCCATGACGCCGGCGCAGAAGAAAGCGCTTTTCGATGCGATGAGCAAGCACAATCTCGCCGATATCGAATCGCTTGACGAAGAAGGCAACGTAAACCTCACCAAGGCAGCCGAAGAACGCATCGCCGAAGAACGAAAAGAACAAGAAATAGAAAATCTCAATAGTCAAAAAGCCGCGGCCGAGAAAAACGCGGAAGATAGAAAACAAGAGGAAGAACGCAAAGCCCTCGAGCAAAAAGCAAGAGAAAACGTCGACAAAAAGTATAAGGACGCCTTTGCCAAAGCCAAGGAAGCCTACGAGGCACAGGACGAAAACGAGGATTTGACAAAACCCAACGAAATTCTCTTTGATACGAGATTCCTCAAGAGCTTGAATCCGTCTGATATCGCCGGCAAATTCCTTCCAAGCGAATTTATACCGAAAGAACAGCGCGTATCGCCTGCCGACATGGCAGCCCGCATCCGTCGGGACAACGATGAGAAAAACGAAAGATCCGTCAACTTCTATAACGACAAACAGCGCACCATCGCCCAGAACCGTTTCGGTTGCTATTTCGGTCTCAGAAGCAAACTCGAAAACGAGTCGTTTTTGGACTTTCTCAAGCATCCGATTGACTCCATCAGAGAGCGCATTCAAATGTACGGTGCCAAAAACGACATTCAAAAGAACTACGGCTTGAACGATACCGCCATTGATACCATGTACGACTTGGTTATGAAAACACCGGTGGATATCAATTCCATAATCCCCGAGTATGCCGAGTCTCGACTCCCCGAAGGCTTCGGCTATTTGACCCCGGACGGTAAGATCGTTCGTCAAACCGCCCCCGAGGAAGAGTATCAAAAAGAACTCGAAAAACTCGAAAAAGAGAGCGCAAACGCCAAAGAAAATGCGAAAATCGTAAACGAAATGAAAGAACGCGGCTTGGACCCCGAGACGCAGGAAGAACTTTGGCAAAAGAACCTTGAAACCTTTAAAAACGATCCCAACGTCACGGTGAACGGCTTGCGTCAAAACGCAACCTCCCCGACGTTCCACAACGATTTGAACAAATAAGAAAAAAGCCTCCTTCGGGAGGCTTTTTTCTTGAAAAATGACAAAAAAGTTATTGATTTTCAAACGGGATAGGATTATGATATAGGACTGAAAAAAGCCGATAACTTTTTACCCTAATATCGTTGAAAAACGGAAAGTGCTTTTTATGAAAAGCCGAGAATTCGTCACGCTTATCAAGCAAACCGGTAAGTGGGAAATGATAGAAAACGTCAAAAACCTCTATCAAACCCTCGCCAAACGCGAAAAAACCTTTTGTGAAGCCTTCGACGTGCATTGCAAAGCCTGTTGCGGTTCGTGCTGTGAATGCTTTAATCCCGACATCACCGACGCCGAGGCGACCTACCTCGCCTATGGCATTATCAAGGAGAATAAAGAAGAGCAAGTCCTCGCAAAATGCAAAGACTATCGGGGAAAAGCGTGCCCCTTGTACGCCAAAGACATTTTTTGCTCGTTATACCCTTACCGACCGCTCATTTGCCGGCTTTTCAACTGCGCCGTCAGCAACGGCAAAAACGGAGAGCCACAGTTTCGCCACTGCAAATGGAGCGGAGAAATCGGCGAAATTCCCTCGACAGAATTACAAAAGCAAAGACGAAAACTCGTCTCCATGGAAGAATTCGGCATGCGCATGGACGAGTGCAATCACGAAACCGAAAGCACCGCCCTTATCCAGGATATTTTGCCGGAGAAAATCGAGCATTTGTTGTACCTTTGCGACAATTTGAAAAACAACACCTAAAAAAGCACCCAAGCGGGTGCTTTTTTTATCGATCGAACAAACGGAAATGATATTTGTCGTTCGTTTTTTCGGGGATTTTGATTTCTTTTTTGAGGGTGATGCACATCTCGAGAATGTCGTTCTTTTTCTCCGCCGTGAAAAGACACTCCGCGGTTTCTTCGCGATACGAATCGGAAGAGAGCGCTTGCTCGACGGTAGCGGCAGGCACGCCGAACAGGGAAGCGATACGATAAATCGCGGCGTCGCCTGCGTAAATCTTTTCTCGCAGTTGGGAGATATCCTGCACTTCACGGTTTTGCAAAAAAGCGAGTGCGGCTTTTCCGTCGTTGCCGATGACTTCTACCTTTTTCACCCCGCGCGGGCACTTGGTAAGGACGAGCGTTTTGCCGCTTTTGAGCGTCACCGCGTCACGGGAAGAGAAGGGGCCGACCGTGAATATTTCGCTCTCGGACAGAACCACGCCGCGGAAAAAATAAATAAAGGTAAAGATAATCCAAATCACCGACGCCGCCATCAAGGGATAGAGTTTTCCTGGAACCGTCACGATGTCATTGTCGCGAAAAGCCAGCCACAATAGAATCAAGGGGGGAATCTCCGTCAAAAAACAGAGGGGATGCACCGAAAGATAAAACAGTTTTTTCATATTGACCTCGCTTTCATCTCTATTGTAGCATAGGATGCCGCCCGTTGCAAGAAAAATCAAAAAACCGTCAAGGGGATGAGTGAAGCCCTGCACATAACATTTTCTTTTGCAATAGAAAAAAGGACAGAGCCGAAACCCTGTCCTTTTTCGTTCCTCGCCAAAATAGCGAGTCTCGGATTTATCTCTTGGAGAACTGCGGTGCGCGACGAGCAGCCTTCAAGCCGTACTTCTTTCTTTCCTTCATACGAGGGTCACGAGTCAAAAGACCTGCCTTCTTAAGAAGGGGTTTGTAAGTTTCATCAGCCGTGAGAAGAGCACGGGCAACGCCGTGACGGATAGCGCCTGCCTGACCGGAGAAGCCGCCGCCCTGAACGTTGGCAACGATATCGAACTTACCAACGGTTTCGGTAACGCCGAAAGGCTGGTTAACGATGAGTTTCATGGTTTCAAGACCAAAGTATTCGTCGATGTTTCTGCCGTTAATGGTGATAGCACCGGTACCGGGATAAAGACGAACTCTTGCGACAGACTTTTTTCTTCTGCCGGTTCCGTAGAAATAAGGTTTTGCACTAGTATACATGTTCAATTCCTCCCTAATCAGTCAAGTACAACGGGTTTCTGAGCCGCGTGATCATGTTCTGCGCCTGCATAAACGTGAAGACGGGTGAAAGACTTTGCACCGAGAGTGTTATGAGGAAGCATACCCTTAACGGCGAGCTCCATAGCGAGTTCGGGACGGGTAGCCATGAGGTGGCTGTACTGTTCCTCTTTGAGACCGCCGATGTAACCGGAGTGACGGCGATAGTATTTCTGCGTCAATTTGTTACCGGTAAGAACGGCATCCTTTGCGTTAATGATGATAACGAACTCACCGCAATCAACGTTGGGGGTGAATTCGGGTCTGTGCTTACCTCTGAGAATGTCAGCGGCTTTCACAGCGACGCGGCCCAGGGGTTTGCCGGCAGCATCGATAACATACCATTTGCGTTCAATGGTATTCTGATTTGCCATAAAAGTGGACATGATAATTCCTCCTAATTCGTTTTGCGCAAACGCGCACTTTTTGAACGTAGGGAATTATAGCATAGTCGGTGTGCCTTGTCAAGCCTTTTTTGAAACTTTTTTTGAAAAAATCAATTTAGAAAACGCAATCTCTCAAAATCTCGTTTTTTCTCGCAAATGCTCGCTTTTTTGAAGTTGCGAAATTAAATTTGTTTATGTACGCTTTTGTACTCGTCATAAAAACGGTAGTAATGGCAAGAGCCCGTGTTCTGCCCGAGAAAATCGTTCATTTCGTCTTCGTCGAGGCTGACGGTGCAGTGATAACTGTCGGTGTATTCGTCGTAATCGTAAAACTCACAGGTTTCACAGTTCTTCGGGTGCTTCACCCCGTATTTGGAAAAATCCATACGATCACCATCCTTTTTCTTCATTGTATGCCCTCGCGCGCGCTTTGTCAAGAGATACCCGTTGACAAAAATACAAATATCATGTATAATGATTCTAATTGTACTAATAAAGGATGTGATTGTCCCCAATGGACCCAAGCAGTATAGGGCTCATCGTTGTTTATTTTTTACTCGTTCTATGCAGCGCCTTTTTCTGCGCGGTGGAAATGGCTTTTTCTTCCGCCACGAAAATTAAATTTCTGAACTATAAGGAGAAAGCGCCGAAAAAGGTGGCGCTTTGCCTGTCGATTCAGGAAAAATACAATTTCTATTTGATTACGCTTCTCGTCGGCAGTAACATCGTCAACGCCGCGCTTGCCGCCGTATCGACGATTTTCTCCGTCCGCGTCTATAACGCGATGCACGCGGCAGGGCACTCGGTCGCCGAAGCAACGGTTACCACCGTCGCGACCGCCGTGACCACCATCGTCATTTTTCTGTTTTGCGAAACGGTGCCCAAACGCATCGCCAAGGACAGAAGCGAGGAAGCCGCGCTTTTGCTTGCCCCGGTTCTCAAGACCGTTTCGACGGTCCTCTATCCCGTTTCCATCGTGTTTATGACGCTTTCGCATCTGCTTGACCGCATGATAAAGCCCGAGCGGGAACCTACCGTCACCGAGGAGGAACTCTCCGAAATCATCGAAAGTTCCGAGGAAGACGGCGTCCTCGACGAAGACCAAAGCGACCTTTTACAGTCGGCTTTGACCTTTTCGGATACCCGCGTTGCGGACGTTCTCACGTTGCGCGACGACGTGGTATGGCTGGATATACACAGCGAAAAAGAGGATATTTTACGAAAGATCCGCGAAACGAAATATTCCCGTTTGCCCGTCTGCGACGGATCGCTTGACGCCCCCGTCGGTATCTTGATGGCAACGGATTTCTTAAAAGCCTATATTCTCGGCAGCTACACGCGTCTTTCGCGTTTGCTCCGCAAACCCTACTTTACGACGCTTGATGCCAACATCGACGACCTCAAAACCGAGATGAGCGGCAGAAAACAGCATTTGGCACTCGTTAAGGATAAGACCGGCACCGCCATCGTCGGCGTCGTCACGATTGAAGACTTTCTCGAAGAACTCGTCGGCGAAATATACGACGAGAGCGATACCGTCGATTACGACTTTGTAAAACTCGGCGGCAAGTATTTCGAAATGTCCGGCAAACTCCCCTTGACCGAGGTGTGCCGCCGCATGGGATACTACCCGGGCGTGCCAATCCCCGTTCATAAAACCGTCAGCACGTGGGCTCTCGAAAAACTCGGCAAGATTCCCGAAGAGGACGACGAGTTTGAGGTCGGCGACCTCACCGTCACCGTCAACGAAACCGAAAACAGCCGCGTGTCCCGTTTGACCATCAAAATCTCCGATCCCATGATCGACCTCCCCGAAGAAAACGAAGAAGAGGAGGATAGCGAGATATGATTTTTCTCAACGTGATTCTTCCTTTGATTTTGCTCATCGCTTTTTCCGCCTTTTTCTCGTCGGCGGAAATCGCCTTGACCTCGCTCAATCGCATGCGCCTTGAAAAAATGGCGGAGGAAGGCAAAAAAACAGCCACCCTCGCCGTCAAAATCGAGGACAAATACGCCGATGCGCTTTCGACCCTCTTGATTGGCAACAATATCGTCAACACCGCGGCGTCTGCACTCGCGACGGCGGTCGCCCTGAAAGTATTCGGCGGCGACGAAGCCAAGAGCGGTATCATCGCCACCGCCGCTATCACGGTGCTTTTGTTGATTTTCGGTGAAATCATGCCGAAAATGGTGGGAAAACGTCTTGCCATTCCCATGGCGTGCGTCTATTCCTATCCCCTCGTCTTTTTCATGGTGCTGTTCCGTCCTTTGACGTTTCTCATCGGCGGCTTCGTCTCGCTGCTTTCTCCGATTTGGAAAAAGAACGAAAAAGACGACGTCGTCACCGAAGACGAACTTGCCAATATCATCGAAACCGTCGAAGAAGAAGGCGTAATCGACGAGGATAAAGGCGAACTTTTGCAGTCCGCCCTCGACTTTTCGGATATCACCGTCGAATCCATCATCACCCCCCGCGTCGAAGTCTTCGGCATCGACGACGAAGATACCCCCGGGGATATCTTCGAAGAAATCGTCAAAATCAACCATTCCCGTTTCCCCGTTTATCACGAAAATCTCGACCACATCACCGGCGTTTTGTACCTGTCGCCTTTCTTAAAAGACGTGGCTGGCCGCGGTATCGAAAACGTCAAGATAGCCGATTACGTCAAAGAAACGGCGTACGTCCACAAAACCACCAAACTGCCTGACGCCCTTGAAAAAATGCGACAGATGAAACTGCACATGCTCGTTGTTCTCGACGAGTACGGCGGCACCCTCGGCATCGTCACCATGGAAGACATCCTCGAGGAAATCGTCGGCGACATTTGGGACGAAACCGACGAAATCGAGGAAGACGTCGTCAAAATTGACGAGCAAACCTACGAAGTGATCGGCCATACCAATATTGAAGATTTCTTCGACGAAATCGAGTTTGAAGATCCCGACTTCGACAGCGAATATACCACCATCGGCGGCTTTGCCGTGGAAATGCTCGAGGAAGACGCCCACGAAGGGGACGTTTTCCGTTATAAGAATTTGGAATTTACCGTTTCCGAAATGGGTGAAAACCTCGTGGAACGTTTGCACGTTTTCATCCTTCCCGAGGAAACGGAAGAGAGGGAAGAAGACTGATGAAAGCTTGCGCCTTCAGTGGCCACAGAGACCTCCCCGATGCGCATATACCGGGCTTGCGCGACTTGCTCGCCCGTGCTATTGCCTATGCGTATGGGGAAGGATGCCGCACGTTCTACACCGGCGGTGCACGTGGATTTGACACTTTGGCGGCGGAGGAGATTCTTCGTTTTCGGCTTTCCCATCCCGACGTTTCCTTTATCGTTCTGATTCCCTGTCCCGGGCAGGAAGACGCCTGGGACCAATGGGCAAAAGATCATTACCGTTTTCTTTTGTCTTCCGCCGATGAAGTGGAATACGTTTCTCCCTCCTACTTCAGGGGCTGTATGCAAAAGAGAAACAAACGGCTCGTGGACCTTTCGGAGATGCTCATTTGTTACGTATCGCGAGAGCAGAGCGGTTCCTCCCAAACCTTGGCAATGGCACAAAAACAAAATCTTCGCATCTATAATTTATATCCTTCCTTGGCAAAGGCCGAAAAGAAGGACGAAAGGAGTTCTTATGAATTCGATCCGACATGAAGATAAAGAGGCGCTTTTCCGCGCGATTCTCTCTTTGAAAACCGTCGAGGAATGCGAAAAATTCTTTGAGGACGCTTGCACGGTGCAGGAAATCTCCGAGATCACCCGTCGTTTTCGCGTTGCCAAAATGCTGAGTGAGGGCAAAGTGTACAGCGAGGTCGCCGAGACCACCGGCGCCAGCACCGCAACCATCAGCCGCGTCAAAAAATGCCTCGATTACGGCGACGGCGGTTACGCCGTGGCGCTTTCCCGTATGAAAAAGAAATAAAGATCATGCTTCCTTGTCAAAACAGGGAAGCATTTTTATATATATATATTTTACATAACCCGCGCGACGTTATCTTTATGGAAGAAAACCGCACAGAACGAAAAACCGCACTTGAAAACCGATAACCGTTACGTTATTTTGCTCAAAAATCAGATTGCCCGTAAAACGTTTTTGTGCAAATAAAACAAACTTTATGTTTTTTCAAACTTTTTCTCAAAAAACCATTGACACAAAACGGCGTTTGGATTATACTGTAATCACTTCAGCACACTAAAGCGTTAAAGCGTTAAAGTGTTAAATCAAAAGGAGATTACAAAAATGAAAAAGATTATCACTCTCGTACTTGCCTTGGCAATGGCATTTGCCGCTACTCTTGCACTGACGTCCTGTGGCGAAAAGACCGACTGGGAAAAGGTGGAAGAAAAAGGATATTTCGTATGCGGTATCACCGGATACGCTCCCATGAACTACTTTAACGATGACGGCGACCTTGTCGGCTTCGATACCGAATTTGCACAGGCAGTCGCAGAAGAACTCGGCGTTGAAGTCAAATTCCAGACCATTTCTTGGGGTTCCAAATACCTTGAACTCAACAGCGGTTCCATCGACGCTATTTGGAACGGTTACACTTACGGTAATGAATCCGACGGTAAATCCCGTACCGAATACGTTGATTTCAGCTACGCTTACCTCAACAACAGCCAGTGCGTCGTCGTTTCCAACACGATTGCCGCATCTTTGAAATCCGCTGAGGATTTTGCTACCCTCAGAGGCGCTGCCGAGGGCGGTTCTTCGGGTGAAGCTATCGCAGAAGAACTCACCGCCAACTACACGGCTTCCGCATCTCAGGCATCCGCACTTCTTGACCTTGCCGGCGGTCAGTGCGACTTCGTCGTTATCGACGCCGTTATGGCTAACGAATACGTCGGAAAAGGCGATTATACCAACCTCGTTATCAGCGATGCCGTCGTTCCCGAAGGCGAAGTGTTCGCTATCGGATTCCGCAAAGGTTCCGACCTCACCGCGAAGATCAACGAAGCCATCGTAAAGGTTCAGGCAAGCGGCAAACTCGCCGAAATCGCCGAGAAGTACGACCTTACCAATTCGCTTATTCCCAACATCGGCAAATAATCATTCCGTCAATGAATCGGGATCGGCTGTGAAAACGGCCGGTCCCCTCTTGGCGTTTACAGAACAATCAAAACGGAGAATCTTATGTCTTTTCAAGCAATCAATGCACTTCTTCTCGACGGTTTTGCGAGAAACTGTCTGCTTTTCTTTTTAACACTTTTATTGGCATTGCCTCTCGGCGTCATCGTCTTGTTCGGATCCAAGTCGAGATTTAAGCCTTTGCGGTATCTTGTCCGCGGTTTTGTTTGGGTGATTCGCGGTACACCTCTGATGCTTCAGCTTTTCGTCGTCTTTTACGTACCGGGAATGCTCTTTCACGTATCGCTGCTGTCCGACCGCTTTACGGCGGCTCTCGTGGCGTTCGTCATCAATTACGCCTGCTATTTTTCGGAAATTTACCGGGGCGGCATCGAGGCGATTCCCAAGGGACAGTTTGAGGCCGCGCAAGTGCTCGGCATCAGTAAAAAAGATACTTTTTTCAAAGTCACGTTGCCTCAGGTGGTTAAAAGAATCGTTCCGCCTCTCGGAAACGAAGTGATAACGCTTGTAAAAGATACCTCCCTTGCACGTGTCATTTCCGTTGCGGAAATCTTTTATGCAAACGAAGTCAAAATTCTTTCGTACGGTATCGTTTGGCCGCTCTTCTACATCGGCGCCTTCTTCTTGATTTTCGTCGGTGCACTGACGCTCGGTCTTCGTTATCTCGAAAAGAAATTATCTTACTACACGCTGTGAGGTCCTTATGAGTTTACTTGAAGTGAATAACATCAAAAAAAGTTTCGGGAAAGCGGATATTCTCAAGGGCGTCAGCTTTTCTCTCGACGAAGGGGAAGTCCTTTCCATCATCGGTTCCTCCGGAGGAGGAAAAACCACGCTTCTTCGTTGCTTGAACTTCCTCGAAATCCCGAACGAAGGCGAGATCGTTTTGAACGGGAAAAAAGTGTTTTACGTTGAAAACGGTATTCCCACGGTTGCCAAAGATGCGCAAAAAGGCATGGGCATGGTTTTTCAGCAGTTCAATCTTTTTCCGCAGTACAGTGTCATGGACAACCTTCTTTTGGCGCCCAAACTTGAGGCGAAAAAAAGTCCCGATTATAAGCAAAAGAAAAAAGAAATTTTGAAAAAATTGGTAGCAAAAGCCGAGTCGCTTCTCGCCGCCACCGGGCTTTCCGAAAAGAAAGATTTTTATCCCTGCATGCTTTCCGGCGGACAGCAACAGCGTGTCGCCATCGCGCGGGCTTTGATGCTCGAACCCGACATTCTTTGTTTTGACGAGCCGACGTCGGCTTTGGACCCCGAACTGACGGGGGAAGTCTTGAAAGTCATCAAAAAACTGCGCGAAGAGGGCAGGACGATGATCATCGTCACCCACGAATTGATGTTTGCCAAGCACGTATCGGACAAGATCATTTTCATGGCGGACGGCAACATTTGCGAAATGGGCACGCCGGAGGAAGTCATTGACCATCCGAAAGAGGCAAAAACGCAGGCGTTTATCAAAAGCGACCTTTCTGCAACGGAATATTGAAAGTTTCTTTAGAAAAAAAACAAAATTCGTGGGAAAAGGTATTGCAATTTGAAAACGCCCATGTTATACTGTTTCTGTAGAATTATATCAGCACTGCTGAGAAAGAGGTATTGGTGTGCAATTTTTGATTGATATCGCCCAAAAAATTCATAGCGAACTGTTCGAAGGCGAATGGTTTTGCGGATTGAAAGACTTGGTTGCGGGTACCTTGAACGACCTTAACCCGTTGCTCATTCCTGCCATTTTTGCCATCTTCGGAATCGTCTTTTTGCTTTACGGCAAGAAAATGATGCCGCTTTGGAAATTCCTCTTTATGTTTTCCGTCGGCTTCATCGGTGCATTCGTTTACATTGCACCCCTGCTTTCGTTCATCTCCATTGACGCTTGGATCGTCGGTGCGATCGTCGGTGTTCTTTGCGGCCTGCTTTCGAGATATCTCTATCTCTGCGTCATGATCGGTGCATGCGGTTTCGCGGGATACTTCCTCACCGCTACCTTCCTCGTCAATATCGAGGTTGTGAACGGTCTTATCGCCGCTGTCCCTGCCGGCATCGGTATTTACGTAGCTTATGCACTCGTTGCCGGTGTTTGTATGCTGTTTGTCTTCCCGCTTCTCAAGTGGATTGAGATGGCAACGACATCCTTTGGCGGTGCATGCGGTATTTACTTCGCTGCCGTTGCCGCTTTCCCGGCAATCAAACTTTCCACCCTTATCGCGCTTCCTTCCGTTAAACTTGACGTTCTCGGAAACTTCTTCCTCCCGACCGAATTCTTCGCCGCTGACTTTATCGCCGTCGGCGTTCTCTTCCTCGTCGGTTTTATTACCCAAATCACAACGCGTAAACAGTATTGATTCGCTAAAACGGCTGTCCTTTCGGACGGCCGTTTTTTTGTCGCCGTTTTTTCTTTGCGTTTCATCACGCTTTCGCGACTAAAGTTGTTGACAAGCGTCAATATTTAGTGTAAAATAATAAGCGTAAAAATATATAAAATAGTAAGGGGCATCAAAGTGGATAAGAAAGAACTTCTTTCACTCAAGAAAATCGCCAATCAAGTGCGAATCGGCATTGTGGACGGCGTGTATGCGGCAGGATGCGGCCATCCCGGCGGATCGCTCTCCATTGCCGACATTTTAACCTATCTCTATTTCAAAGAGATGAAGGTCAATCCCGAAAATCCGAAGGATCCCACGCGCGACCGCTTCGTTCTCTCGAAAGGACATACGGCACCGGGCCTTTACGCCACCTTGGCGCTGCGCGGATTTTTCCCGGTTGAGGAACTCAAGACGCTTAGAAAATACGGTGCCCGTCTTCAGGGACACCCCGATATGAAACACATCCCCGGCATCGATATGTCGACGGGCTCACTCGGCCTCGGCATTTCCGCCGCTTGCGGCATGGCACTTGCCGCCAAAATCGACAAGAAAGATTACCGCACCTACGCCATCCTCGGCGACGGCGAAAGTGAAGAGGGACAGGTTTGGGAGGCCGCGATGTTCGCCGCTCATTATCACCTCGACAACCTGTGCGCTATCGTCGACTGGAACGGCTTGCAAATCGACGGCAAGGTTACCGAAGTCATGAACCCCACCCCCCACGACGAAAAATTCCGTGCGTTTGGTTGGCACGTCATCTCGGTTGACGCCCACGACTTTGAGCAGCTCGAGGCTGCCTTTGCCGAGGCACGCGCCACCGTCGGACAACCCACCGTCATCATCGCCAAATCCACCAAGGGCAAGGGCGTTTCTTACATGGAAAACTCCGTTGATTGGCACGGCAAAGCACCCAAGACCGAAGAATATGAAATCGCAATGAAGGATCTTCTTGCGATTGCGAAAACGCTGGAGGAGGCATAAAATGGCAGATAAGAAAGCAACGAGAGAATCCTACGGTGCGGCGCTTGCCGAACTCGGCGATTCCTTTGATTTTGTCGTTTTGGATGCCGACTTAGCAGCCGCTACCAAAACGGGTACGTTTAAGAAAAAATTCCCCGACCGCTTCTTTGATTGCGGTATCGCGGAAGGCAATATGATGAGCGTGGCAGCCGGCATTGCCGCGACGGGAAAAACGGTTTTCGCTTCTTCCTTCGCCATGTTTGCCGCCGGCCGTGCCTTTGAACAGGTCAGAAACAGCATCGGCTATCCTCATCTCAACGTCAAAATCGGCGCAACGCACGCCGGCATCACCGTCGGAGAAGACGGTGCCACCCACCAGTGCAACGAGGATTTGGCTCTTATGAGAACGATTCCCGGTATGACGGTCGTCAACCCTGCCGATGCGACGGAAGCGTTTGCCGCCGTCAAAGCCGCCCTTACCACCGACGGACCTTTCTATCTCCGATTCGGCAGATTCCCGGTGCCCGATCTTTCGAGCGAACTTGAAAATTACAAGTTTGAACTCGGCAAAGGCGTCGTTTACCGCGAAGGCAAGGATTGTACCGTCGTTGCCACCGGCTTTATGGTGCATCTCGCCGTCGAAGCGGCGGAAAAACTCGCGGCGGAGGGCATCTTTGTTCGCGTTATCGACATCCATACGGTCAAACCCATTGATAAAGAACTTCTTAAAAAAGCCGCCGAGGAAACCGGCGCTATCGTCACCGCGGAAGAGCACAACGTCATCGGCGGTCTCGGTGCTGCCGTGTGCGAGGCCGTTTGCGAAGCCTGCCCCGTGCCCGTTATCCGTGTCGGCGTGGAAGACGCTTTCGGAAAGAGCGGCTCCGTTCCCGCGCTTCTGGAAGGCTACGGCTTGACCGCCGACCACATCGTTGAAAGTGTTAAAAAAGCCGTTTCGATGAAACGCGGAAAGTGAGAAGCAGAGATGAAACGCGTACTTTTGAAACTCTCCGGTGAAGCCCTTTCCGCCAAAAACGGAAATATTTACGATACCGATTTCGTCGATGCCGTTGCCACCACGCTCAAAGCGGCGGTGGACGAAGGTTTCGAGATCGCCGTCGTCATCGGCGCCGGCAATATCTGGCGCGGAAGACAGGGCAAAGATATGGATAGAGCCACTGCCGACCATATGGGTATGCTCGCCACCGAAATCAAC
Source organism: Clostridiales bacterium UBA1740 (assembly GCA_002315715.1). Lineage (GTDB taxonomy): Bacteria > Bacillota > Clostridia > Oscillospirales > CAG-272 > UBA1740. Next base: position 13,584 of record DCHY01000033.1, read on the forward strand.
TCCCTTTGTCTGAAAGAAGCCTTGATTCGTGCCGGTGCGAAAGCCACCGTCATGAGTTCCGTTCCCATGCCTCCCTTCGCGGACGGTTACAGTCCCGAGAGAGCCAAAACCGCCCTTGCCGAAGGCACCGTCGTGATTTTCGGCGGCGGACTCGGTGTTCCCTTCATGTCTACCGATACGGCAGGTGCCGTCAGAGCGGCGGAAGTAGGAGCCGAGGCGATGCTCATGGCGAAAAACATCGACTACATCTACACCGACGATCCCCTCGTCAACAAAGATGCGGAAAAGATTTTGTCTATCAAAGCGTCCGAGATTCTTTCGAGAGGCCTTCGTGCCATCGACTTTACCGCGACCGCTTTCTGTATGTCGGCAAAACTTCCCATTCGCATTTTCGGACTCAAGAATCCTGCCGATATCCTTGCCGCTTTGCGCGGTGAAAAAGTCGGCACCGTCGTCATCCCCGAATAAAAAATCCGAATAAAAGGAGAACACATATGAAATACGATACCAAAGAATGCGAAAGCAGAATGCAAAAAAGCATCGCTTCCTACCGTGAGGCACTCTCCACCATTCGCGCCGGCCGTGCCAACCCCGACGTTTTGAAGAAAATCACCGTGGATTACTACGGTTCTCCCACCGCCATCTCCGCTATTGCGGAAATCAAGGTCACCGATGCCAGAACCATCACCATCACGGCATGGGATAAGTCCGCGATGAAGGGCATTGAAAAAGGCATTTTGACCTCCGATCTCGGCATCAATCCGCAAAACGACGGTTCTTGCATCCGTCTTTCTTTCCCCCCGATGACCGAAGAGAGAAGAAAAGAACTCTCAAAACAGGTATCGAAAATGGGTGAGGATGCGAAGGTTGCCGTCCGCAACATTCGCCGCGATGCCAACGACGCTGTCAAAGCCATGAAGAAGAATTCCGAAATGACCGAGGACGAAGTCAAAACGGCAGATAAAGCCGTTCAGGATTTGACCGACAAATTCATCAAGGAAATCGACGCCGTTACCGCAGAAAAATCGAAAGAAATCATGGAGATTTAATTTTCATGTTCGGGAAGAAAAAGACCGACACCTTCGTATGCGACGAGCGCTTGGACCACGTCGCCGTCATCATGGACGGAAACGGAAGATGGGCGCAAAAGCGCGGCCTTCCAAGAACCGCCGGGCATAAGGCAGGTGCCGACGCCGTGGAAGAAATCTTAAAGGTATTCAGAGAAATCGGCGTGCACACCGTCACCCTCTACGCCTTTTCCACCGAAAATTGGAAAAGACCGAGGGAGGAGGTCGATGCTATCATGTCGCTGCTGTCTCTGTACCTTGAAAACCACGTCAAGCCGAAAATGGAGGAAGACGACGGTTTTTGTTTGCGCTTTCTCGGCGATTTGTCAAAACTTCCCGCCGATCTTTCGGCAAAATGCCGCGAGATTGAATCTCTCAAAAAAGACCGACCTTTCCTCGTGCAGGTAGCCTTGAACTACGGCGGACGGGATGAGATCCTCCGCGCCGTCAACTCCCTGCTTGCGGGCGGGGTGAAAACCGTCGATGGGGACACCTTCTCGCAGTATCTCGATACGGGCGGCGTACGCGATCCCGACCTTCTTATCCGGACGGGCGGCGATATGCGTCTGTCGAATTTTCTGCTTTGGCAGAGCGCCTACACCGAGTTTTATTTTACCGATACGTTATTCCCCGACTTCGGGCGCGCCGATGTTCTCGACGCCGTCCGTGATTTTTACAAGAGAAAACGCCGCTTTGGCGGATTAAATAAGGAAGAAAAACCATGAAACAGCGTATTATCACCGCTTTGGTTATATTACTTTGTCTATTCCCGTTCTTTTGGTTTTCCGATACCGTCGAGTATTCCATCGTCCTGTCGGCTTTGTCCCTCATCGGTACGTTTGAAATGCTCCGTGTCTTCGGAGAGCAAAAGCACTGGATTTTGGCAGTCCCCGCCTACCTTTTAAGCGCATCACTGCCCGTTTTGTCTTTCCTTTGCATCACGAAAGGATGGCTTTCGACACACGATTTTTTGCTCCTTGTCTGTGCTTCTTTCGTCGTGTATCTTTTATACCTTTTCTTCGTCGCCGTGATGGCGCAGGGAGATTTGAAATTTGCGGAAATTTCCGAGATTTTCGCCGCTGTCTTCTATATCGTCGCCTCTTTTACGGCACTGACCGTCATCCGTTATTTGGCGCCCGACCTTCGTTTGATTGGGCCTATCTTTATTGCCGCGTGGATTACCGACGTGTTTGCCTATTTTGTCGGCTACCTCTTCGGCAAGCATAAACTCATCCCGAAAGTCAGCCCCAAAAAGACCGTGGAAGGTTCCGTCGGCGGCATCGTGTTTGCCACCGCTTTCTTCCTTCTGTACGGCTATATCCTCTCGTGCTTTACCGATATCACCCCCGATTATCCCGTGCTTGCGATTTCCGGATTCGTCCTTTCCATCGTGGCACAAATCGGCGACCTTTTGATGTCGCTTATCAAGCGTGAACACGGTGTCAAGGATTACGGAAAACTGTTTCCGGGACACGGCGGCGTTCTCGACCGCTTTGACTCCATTCTTGCGGTTTGCGCGGTTTGGATGATGATTTGTCTTTTGACCAATCCCCTTACTCTGTAAGAAAATCGATTTTCCGAAAAACCGACTTTTTCAGTTTGCACTATCGACCGCTGCGTTTTTGACGTGGCGGTTTTTCCCAAATAGGAGGGCGTATGAATAAAAGAATTGCGGTTTTGGGTGCTACGGGTTCCGTCGGCACGCAGGCGCTCGACGTTGCACGCACACGCGGTTATGAGGTGGATTTTCTGTCCGCTTCGACGAACGTCGCTTTGACGGAAACTTTAGCACGCGAATTTCATCCTCGCTTCGTTGCCATGGCGGACGAGGCGGCGTCAGGTGACTTAAAAACCCGCCTTGCCGATACCGATATCACGGTCTTTGAGGGCGCCGCCGGCATCACGGAGGGTATCAGAGCCACCGATGCCGAAACCGTCGTCAACGCGATTTTGGGGCAGGCAGGCCTTATGCCCACCCTTGCCACGATAGCGGCGGGACGCCGCTTGGCACTCGCCAATAAAGAATCCCTCGTCGTCGCCGGCGATATCGTCATGTCGAAACTGCGCGAAAGTCAAGCGGAACTGTTGCCGGTTGACAGCGAGCACTGCGCGATTTTTCAATCGCTTGCGGCAGGCAAAAGACAGGAAATCAAAAAAATCCTTTTGACGGCGTCGGGCGGTCCTTTTCGCGGCTATTCGGCGTCGGCACTCAAAAAAGTCACCCTTGCCGATACGCTTTCTCACCCGACTTGGAAAATGGGGCGGAAAATCACCGTCGATTCCGCCACGCTTATGAATAAAGGCTTCGAAATCATCGAAGCCGTCCACCTTTTCGGCGTCACGCCGGAGCAGGTGGAGGTCCTCGTCCACCCCGAGAGCATAATCCACTCGGCGGTAGAATACCTTGATAATACTGTCATCGCCGAACTGTCGGTGCCGGATATGCGCATGTGCGTTCAGTACGCCGTCGATTATCCCGACCGTCTGCCCGGCACCTCGGCGGAACTTTCGCTTTTTGACGTCGGAAAACTCACCTTCAAAAAACCCGACGAAAAGACGTTTCGTCTGTTGCCCTTAGCCCGCAGAGCCGTGGCAATGGGCGGCGGAATGGGCGCGGTTTTGAACGCCGCCGACGAAGTCGCGGTTTCGGCATTCCTCAAAGAGCAGATTCGCTTTGCGGATATCGAAAAAGTCGTAATAGAAACCTTCGAGGCATTTTCGGATGCCAAAGATGCCGTTACCTTGCCGGCAAGACTCGCGGCGGATGCCGCCGCCCGTGCCTATGCCGAAGAATTGATTGAAAAGAGATTGGAGACGTAATCCCCGTGAATCCTATTGTTACCGCCGTCATATCCGTATTGGTTTTCGGCTTATTGATTTTTATCCATGAGTTCGGACACTTCATCTGTGCGCGCATCTTTCACGTCACGGTGAAAGAGTTTGCCCTCGGCATGGGTCCGAAACTCGTTTGGTACGATTCCAAAAAAACCGGCACGCGCTATTGCCTCTGCCTTCTCCCGTTCGGCGGCTACGTCGCCATGGCAGGAGAAAACGACGGCACGGAAAATGAAGAGCAAAAAGAAAAAGCGGCGTCCGATCCCAACGCTTTCAATAAAAAACCGGCTTGGCAACGTTTGATCATCACCGGCGCCGGCGCATTCGTCAACATTCTCGCCGGCTTCCTCGCCGTGCTGATTCTTTGTTTGAATCTCAATCTCGGTTCCACCACCGTCTATTCGCATTTTACCGAGGAAGAACTCGGCGTGGCACCCACGTCGTTTGCCATCCTTGACAACGACGAAATTCTGAAAATCGGCAATCGCCGTGTCAGAACCATGGAGGCGGTTTCCTATGAAATCATGCGAAACGGTGTCGAACCCGTGGACGTGACCGTCCGCCGAAACGGAGAAGTTATCGTCCTCGAGGACGTCGTCTTCCCGTCGGGTGCCGATTCGGGTATCGACTACGGCGTCATGGACTTCTGCGTATACGCCCTTCCCAAAACCGTAGACGGCGTCATCACCTATTCCACCGGCAAATCCTGCCTTATCGTCAGAATGTGTTGGGAATCGCTCTACGATTTGATTCGCGGCCGTTATTCGGTACAGGCAGTGTCCGGTCCCGTCGGCATTTCTTCCGCTATCGGCGAGGCGGCAAGCTACGGATTTATGTCCTTGCTTTCCCTCGTCGCTATCATCTCCATTAACCTCGGCGTCATGAATTTGTTGCCCCTGCCGGCGCTTGACGGCGGACGCTTCCTCACAACGCTCGTCGAAATGATAACGAAAAAACGTATGCCCGAAAAAGTCGAAAGCATCATCAACGGCGTCGGTCTGATTTTGCTCGTCGGCCTCTCGGTCGTCATTATGATAAAAGACATTATAGGATTGATAGGATGAACAGAAAGATAACGAGAACCGTTTCGGTAGGAAACGTCAAAATCGGCGGAGGAAATCCCATCTCCGTTCAGTCTATGACCAACACCGATACGCACGACTTTGCGGCGACTTTGACGCAGGTTTTGGCGCTTGAGAAGGCGGGATGCGACATAGTTCGCCTTGCCGTTCCCGACGTCGACTGCGCGTCCGTTTTCACCTATCTCAAAGAAAACGGCACCTCGGTGCCGCTCGTCGCCGACATTCATTTTGATTACAAAATCGCCCTTGCCGCCATCGCGGCAGGTGCCGACAAAATCCGCATCAATCCCGGCAACATTGGCGACAGAACCAAGGTGGAAGCCGTGGTTTCGGCTTGTCAAAATAAACGCATCCCCATCCGCATCGGTGTCAACACCGGCTCCCTTGAACCGTCCATCCTCAAAGAATACGGCCACCCGACGGCAGAGGCACTTGCCAAGAGCGCGCTCTACCATGCAAGCATCCTCGAAGACTGCGGTTTTACCGATACCGTTTTGTCGGTCAAGGCATCAAACGTCCCGATGATGATCGAGGCAAACCGCCTCCTTTCGGCGCAGTGCGCGTATCCCTTGCACCTCGGCGTGACGGAAGCCGGCGCCTCCGAGATGGGTATCATCAAAGGCGCCGTCGGCATCGGAACGCTTCTTTCGGAGGGCATCGGCGACACCGTCAGAGTATCTTTGACCGACGATCCCGTCGAGGAAGTCAAGGCGGCAAAGAAAATTCTCTGTGCCTCCGGTGAATCCTCCAAACCTGCCCTCGACGTCGTTTCCTGCCCGACCTGCGGCAGAACGAAAATAGCCCTTATTCCGCTCGTTCGGGCATTCACCGAACGCGCCGAAGCCTTGGGGCTTACCGACAAGCCCATCAAAGTCGCGCTGATGGGTTGTGCCGTCAACGGACCGGGAGAAGCGCGCGAATGCGACGTCGGCTTTGCCGGCGGCGATAAGGAAGGCTTGATTTTCAAAAAAGGACAAATCCTTTATAAAGTCCCCGAAGAAAAAATAATCGACGCCTTGATTGACGAAATCCGAAAAATGTGATATAGTACTGTTAAGCGTACCCCGTGGGAAGAAAACCCGGTGTCGCAAATGATATGAGCCGCAAAGACGGCGGAGATGAAAAAATGAGTAAGACGTTTCGCGAGTATTTTACTTCCTATGCCCCCACGGGCGAAAAAAAGGCTTTGCTTGACCGCGCGGTCGAGTGCAAAGTCCGCTTGATCCGCGAACCCCGTATTTTCGAGGTTGACCTTTTCTTTGAGGGACACGAAGATCCCGAATTATTTTACGAAATACAAGACGAATGCAGAGAAGTCTATGAGGCAGAAAGTTTCAAAATTTTGCCCCATTTTCCTGCGTCGTCTTTTTCTTCTGCCTATTATCCCGAAATCTTTACCGAAGCCGCGCTCTACGGCGGCGTGACGCACGGATTTTTCCGCTCCGCTAAGGTGGAAGAGGGGGAGGATGCCGTCCTCATCCGTATTCCTTTTGCCGAGCGCGGCGTCGATTTCGTCACCGAAGCCAAGACGGAGGGAATCCTTTCCCGTATTCTTGAAAACCGCTACGGCATCAAGAAAAATTTCAAATTGACTTCCGACACCGCCTTGGCGCGGGAAGTCGAGTCCCGCCTCGAAAAAGAAAGAGCCGAGGCACTCCTTGCCGCCGAAGAAGAAAACCGTTTGGCGTGGCAAAGGAAAAGAGAAGAGGAAAGAAAGGCTGCCGAGGAACAGGCGCGCCTTACCGATCCTCATTACGATTTTGAAAAACGCGCGGGACTGTTGACGGCGACCGGCGTCGCGGAAACCGTCTCGGAGGGCGTTTATCGCATGGGCAACAGCGTCTATGACGTCAAGGAGCCGGAACTCTTGTACGGTGACGCTTTCGACGTCACCGAGCCGCAGTCGCTCTCGGACGTGCAAGTCGGCAAAACGATGTTGCTGCTCGGCACCGTTTTTGCCGCCGACGGCAAAGAAAACCGCACCGGCGACCGCGTGTCCGTCTCCATCGGTATTTCCGACGGCACGACTGCCGTTTACATCCGCAAAAACTGTCCCAAGGAAGAATCCCTTTGGCTGAAAAAAGTTGAGAAGGGCATGCACGTCGCCGTCCTCGGCCGTATTATGGCGGACAAGTTCGATAACGAGCCTTTGTGCTTCCCGAAGGGCATCATGAAAATCAAAAAGCAGGAAAGAATGGATAACGCCGAAGAAAAGCGCGTCGAACTTCACCTGCACTCCAATATGTCGCAGATGGATGCCCTCATCACCCCTGCCGAAATCGTCAAGACCGCCATTCGTTTCGGTCATAAGGCGATTGCCGTGACCGACCACGGAAACGTGCAGGCGTTCCCCGAAGTGATGTTGGCGCTTGAAAAGAGCAAAAACAAGGACTTGAAGATTCTCTACGGTATGGAGGCGTATTTCGTCAACGACACCGCGAGATGCCTCTTCGGTGACAAATATCCCGCCTTTGACGACGAGATGATCGTCTTTGACATCGAGACGACCGGACTTTCCAACCGCACTTGCAAAATCATCGAGATAGGCGCCGTCAAAATCAAAAACGGCGAGGTCATCGACACGATGGATACCTTCGTCGATCCCGAGATGGCAATTCCCGAGGAGATAACGAACTTGACCTCCATCACCGACGAGATGGTCAAGGGCGCGCCGAAAGAGGAAGAAGCGGTCAAGACGTTTCTGTCTTTTGCCGGTGACAGAATGCTCATCGCCCACAACGCAAACTTCGACGTCGGCTTTATCCGCGTGGCTTGCGCCAAATACGGCATCCCTTTCACCAATACGTTTCTCGATACCGTCGGGCTTTCCAAATACGTCAACCCCGAACTCAAAAATCATAAACTCGACACCATCGCCGCGGCGTATCACCTCGACGATTTTCATCATCACAGGGCCTCCGACGACGCGACGGTGCTCGCCTATATTTTCTTCGTCATGCTCGACCGCCTGCGTGCGGAGGGCATCACCGATTTCCCCGGCGTCATCAACGTGATGAGCGAAAACACCGATCCCTTGAAGTTGCGCCCCTATCACATGATTGTTTTTGCGAGAAACAAGGAGGGCTTAAAGAACCTCTATCGCCTCGTTTCCGCCAGCTACCTCTCCTATTTCCACCGCTTTCCCCGTATCCCGAAAACGCTTCTTGAGCAGTACAGAGAAGGCTTGCTTATCAGCCCTGCTTGCGAGGCAGGAGAACTCTACCGCGCCATTCTTGACAACAAAAGTGAGCAAGAAGTGGAAGAAATCGCGAAATTCTACGATTATCTCGAGATTCAGCCGCTCTGCAACAACCGCTTTTTGATTGCCGAAGGAAAGGTCGCCGACGAGGAAGCGCTGAAGAATATCAATAAACAAATCATAGCCCTCGGCAAAAAACTCGGAAAGCCGGTTTGCGCCACCTGCGATGCGCATTTCCTCGATAAAGAGGACGAGTTGTACCGCAAGATCATTCTCTCCGGCATGAAGTTTGCCGACGCCGATAAGGACACCGGCATCTACCTTCGCAACACCGAAGAAATGCTCGCCGAATTTGACTATCTCGGCGAAGACCTCGCGCGCGAAGTCGTCATCGAAAACCCCAATAAGATTGCCGATATGTGCGAAAAAATCCGCCCGATTCCCGAGGGACGTTACGAGCCGTCCTTGCCCGGTGCCGTCGAAGATTTGCAAACTTCCTGTTGGAACCGCGCCCACGAACTCTACGGCGATCCCCTTCCCGAAATCGTCGAGAAGCGCCTAAAGCGCGAACTTGATTCCATCATCGGCCACGGCTTTGCCGTTCTTTACATGATTGCCGTCAAACTCGTCGCCTACTCCGAGAGCCTCGGCTATCAGGTCGGCTCGCGCGGATCCGTCGGTTCTTCCTTCGTCGCCACCATGTCGGGCATTTCCGAGGTCAACCCTCTGCCGCCGCACTATCGCTGTCCCAAATGCCGTCACACCGAATTCATCACCGACGGCTCGGTCGGCTCCGGCTTTGACCTGCCGGACAAAAACTGCCCCGATTGCGGCACCGCGATGATTCCCGACGGCCACGACATTCCCTTTGAAACCTTCCTCGGCTTCCACGGCGACAAATCCCCCGATATCGACCTTAACTTCTCGGGAGACGTGCAGGGCAAAGTCCATAAGTACACCGAAGAACTCTTCGGCGAAGGACACGTGTTCCGCGCCGGCACCATCGGTACCCTGGCGGACAAGACCGCTTGGGGTTACGTCAACAAATATCTCGAAGACAAACATATCAAAATCCCCAAGGCGGAAATGGACCACATGGTGAGCAAACTCGTCGGTATCAAACGTACCACGAGCCAACACCCCGGCGGTATCATCGTCGTACCGAAGGAATTTGACATCGAGGACTTTTCTCCCATTCAGCACCCGGCGGACGACCCTCATTCCGATATCGTCACGACGCACTATCAGTTCTCCTACCTTCACGATACCATCTTGAAGCTCGACGAACTCGGCCACGATATGCCGACCAAGTACAAGATGCTCGAAAAGTACACGAACACCTCGGTGCTCGACGTGAAGATGAACGATAAGGACGTCTACGAACTCTTCCATTCGACCGCCCCCTTGCACATCACCCCCGACCAAATCGGCGGTTGCCAACTCGGCACCTTCGGCGTTCCCGAGATGGGTACGCGCTTTGCACAGCAGGTGCTTATCGAGGCACAGCCGAAAACCTTTGCCGACCTTTTGCAGATCATGGGTCTGACTCACGGCACGAACGTATGGCTCGGCAACGCACAGGATTTGATTAAAAACGGTACCTGTACCATTTCCGAGGTCGTCGGAACCCGTGACGGCATCATGCTGTATCTTCTGCGTCATAACCTCGAAGACTCCATGTCTTTCGCCATCATGGAAGACGTGCGTAAAGGCCGCGGCTTGAAGCCGGAGTACGAGGCAGCCATGCTGGAACACGACGTGCCGCAGTGGTACATCGATTCCTGCAAGAAAATCGCCTACATGTTCCCGAAGGCACACGCCGCCGCCTACGCCATGTCCGCCATCCGTCTTTGCTGGTATAAGATTTACTATCCTATGGAATTTTACGCCGCCTTTTTGACGGTTGCACCCGGCGGATTTGACGCCGCCATCGTCAATCGTGGCTACACCGGCGTGTCCAAAGCCATTGAGGAACTCGAGGCAAAGGGCAACGAAGCCACCGCCAAAGATTCGGAACAAATCGCCACTTTGCAACTCGTCAGAGAAGCCTTGGCACGCGGTGTCGTCTTCTTGAACGTCGATCTTAAAAAATCCGACGCCACGGCGTTCTTGCCCGAAAACGGAAAAATCCGTATGCCGTTCAACGCCTTGAGCGGTCTTGGCGATACCGCCGCCGCGAAAATTATCGAAGCGCGTGACAATCACGAAATCTATTCGATCGAAGATTTGAAACAATATGCCGGTATCGGCAAAACCGTCATCGAAGTCCTTCGCGAAAACCACGTTCTCGACAATTTGCAGGAAACCAATCAGTTCTCTATGTTCTGATTTTTCCATTCATTCAAAAAGAAAAGCGCGAGGAAATATCCTCGCGCTTTTTGTGCGTTTAATATCAAAACTCCGAATAAATGCTAACAATGGTTAGCAAAATCTCGGTTGCTTTTCGCATACCTTCCACCGAAACGTGCTCGTACGGTCCGTGAAAAGCAAAGCCGCCGGTGCCGAGATTCGGGCAGGGAAGTCCCATGAAAGAGAGCCGTGCCCCGTCGGTGCCGCCGCGAATGGGCGCCACCTTCGATTCTATGCCGCACCGTTTTGCCGCGATTTTTGCATTCTCGACAAGATGAAAATTCTCTTCGATTTTTTCTCTCATGTTGCGGTATTGCTCTTGAATCGTCAAACGGACGGTGCCCTCGCCGTAGGCTTGGATGAAGGCTTCAGCGATGCTGTTTAACGTTTTCAGTTTTTCTTCAAATTTTTCTTTGTCGTGGTCGCGAACGATATAGGAAAGTTTGGCACGTTCGACGTTTCCCGTCATTTCCGTCAAATGGAAAAACCCTTCGTACCCTTCCGTCTTTGCCGGCGTTTCGTCCTTCGGCAGAGAACGGGCTATCTCGGTTGCCACAAGGGCGGCGTTTACCATAATATCCTTGGCGGTGCCGGGATGGACGTTGACGCCTTGGACTTCAAAGACCGCCGACGCGGCGTTGAAATTTTCGTATTCCAAACCGCCCTCGAGGTCCCCGTCCGCCGTGTAGGCAAAATCGGCGTCGAAAAGAGAAAGGTCAAATCCGTCGGCACCCTCGCCGATTTCTTCGTCCGGGGTAAAGGCGATGCGGACGGGACCGTGGGGAAGACCGCTTGCCGTCAGTTCTTCGGCAAGAGTCATGATCTCGGCTATCCCGGCTTTGTCGTCGGCACCGAGCAGCGTTTTGCCGTCGGTCGTGATGAGGGTACGCCCCCTCCACGCGGATAAATGCGGGAATGACTTGGGACTTAGCACAAGCCCCGAATCTCCGAGCGGCACGTCGCCCCCGTCGTAATTTGCAATCACTCTCGCCCGGACGTTTTCTCCCGAAAAATCGGGGGAGGTATCCATATGGGCGATAAAACCGAGTTTTTTGCGGGTTTCGTATCCTGCGCTCGCCGGGATTTTGGCGTATACGTAGCAGTCGTCTGTCAGCACCACGTCGGAAATGCCGATTTCTTGCAGTTCTCTTTTGAGATACTCCGCGAGCTCCAATTGCCGCTTCGTACTCGGATGGGAGCCGCTTTCCCCATCGCTTTGGGTGTCAAAAGCCGTATATTTCAAAAATCTCTCTTCGGGTTTCATATCATCACCTCACAGAATATTATACCGCGTTTACCTCTTTTCGTCAACCGAAACCGGGAATTTCCGATAGGCTCTTGCATTATGTGCGCGTATATGATAAAATAATTTTAATTTGATAACGAAGAGAGAGGAGACCATTCGATGAGTGACACCGCGGTGCACGAAGGCCACCGAGAGCGGATGCGACGCAAATTCGTTTTGCACGGCGCCGACGTTTTCGATTCTTACGAACTTCTCGAGATGCTCCTTTACTTTGTCTTGCCCTACCGCGACACCAATCCGCCGGCACACCGCCTTTTGTCCGCCTTTGGGACGCTCGATTGTGTGTTTTCCAAACCTCTGTCGGATTTGTCCGCCGTGGACGGCATCGGAGCGAGCGCTGCCCGTTTTTTGTTGTCGGTCGGCGAAAACGGCAAGGATGCGCTGCTTTATCGCGGCTCGTCCCTTGAACCTTTCGATTCTTACGAAAGAGTGTCGGCATTCTTTCTCTCCCGTATGAAAAACGGCAATCCCCCCGTCCTTGACGCGCTGTTTCTCGATAACCGTATGTGCGGTATTGCCGCAGAACGGCTTTACGAAACGGATTTTTCGAGCGGCGCCGTCAATCCCGTCTCCTGCGTTCGACGGGCATTGAATCTTCACGCTTCCGTTGTGATTTTGGCGCACAGCCGTCTTCACGGTGCACTCTTCCCGACCGAAAGCGACAGGGCAGGGTACCGTTCTTTCGCGGATGCCTTGGAACTTGCCGGAATCAAGGAAGCCGACCATTTTCTCGTCGTCGGCGATAAACTCATCAGTCTTAAATCCTTCCGCCCGTCCGACTTTTACGGCGTGCCGAAACTGTCGGAATATTACGACACATACCCAAAAGGAGAACCGTTGCAAACGGCGGCAACGGCACGGGCAGAGCGTCCCGCACCTTTGGTGTTCGGTGACGACGGCATGCTTCTTTGCCGTTTTCTCTCACCGCTCTATGAAGAAGAAAAGGCAAAAGCCCTCGCCGAAAAACTTCTTTTCCGCTTTGGCAGTGCCGAGCGCGTCTTTTCGGCAGATTTCGAATCGTTGCTCGGCGTCGACGGCGTCGGCGAGAAGTGCGCTTTCTTCATCCGTTTGTGCATGGCGCTTACCTCGCGCCGTATGACCGAGAAGTTTCCCTTCGGACGCGCCGTCACCGAGTCCGAAATCCAAGAATATTTCACCTCGTATTTTGCCGGACAGCAGGATGAAGAGGTGTTGATGATGACGTTTGACAAAGAAAACCGACCGAGTGGCGTCTGCCGTCTTTCCAAAGGAACGGTCAATTCTTCCAATCTCAACAGACGTGCCTGTCTCGAAGCCGCGGTGCAGAAAGAAGCCGTCAGCGTCGTTTTGGCGCACAATCACCCGGGCGGCGTAGCCGAACCCTCCAAAGAAGATTACGCGGCGACCGGCGCACTTGCCGACGCCCTTCTCACCGTCAACGTCAAATTGCGCGATCACTTCGTCGTGGCAGGCTGTCATTGCGTGTCTATGTTCACGCGCGAAAACGACGATTTTCATTTGCATCAGTAAACCGAAAAAGGAGCATAGTATGGCTATCTTATCCGACATTGAAATTGCACAAAAAACGAAAATGGAGCCGATTACCGCCATCGCGGCGAGAGCCGGCATTCCCGACGAGGCGCTTGAGCCTTACGGAAAATACAAGGCGAAAATCGACCTTTCGCTGCTCAAAGACGAAAAGAGAAAGAACGGAAAGTTGATTCTCGTCACCGCCATGACGCCCACCCCGGCGGGTGAGGGAAAAACCACCACCACCATCGGCGTTGCCGACGGCCTCCGCAAAATCGGCAAAAACGTCGTCGTAGCCTTGCGTGAACCCTCCCTCGGTCCCGTCTTCGGTGTCAAAGGGGGCGCCGCCGGCGGCGGATATGCACAGGTCGTGCCCATGGAGGACATCAACCTGCATTTCACGGGCGACTTCCACGCCATCGGTGCCGCCAACAACCTCCTTGCCGCTATGCTCGACAACCATATCTATCAGGGCAACGCTCTGAACATCGACCCTCGCCGAATCACCTGGCGCCGCTGCGTCGATATGAACGACCGTCAGCTTCGCTTCGTCACCGACGGTCTCGGCGGCCGCGTCAACGGTTTCCCGCGTGAGGACGGATACGATATCACCGTCGCCTCGGAAATCATGGCTGTGTTCTGCCTGTCTTCTTCCATTTCCGACCTCAAGGCGCGTCTGTCCCGCATCGTCGTCGGCTACACCTACGACGAAAAACCCGTCACGGCGGCGGATTTGCACGCCGTCGGCGCTATGACGGCACTCTTGAAAGACGCCCTAAAACCCAATCTCGTACAAACCCTCGAAGGTACTCCGGCACTCGTGCACGGCGGTCCTTTTGCCAATATCGCCCACGGCTGCAACTCGGTTCTCGCCACCCGTATGGCGATGAAACTCGGCGATTATACCGTGACGGAAGCCGGCTTCGGTGCCGACCTCGGCGCCGAGAAATTTCTCGACATCAAGTGCCGTGCGGCAGGATTGACGCCCGACGCCGTCGTCGTCGTTGCCACCGTCAGAGCCCTCAAAATGCACGGCGGCGTGCCGAAGACCGAACTCGGGGCGGAGAATCTGTCTGCCCTTGCCAAAGGTCTTCCCAATCTGCTTCGTCACGTTTCCAACATCAAAAACGTCTATAAACTCCCCTGCGTCGTCGCCCTCAACCGTTTCCCGACGGATACCGACGCCGAGGTTGCCGAGGTCATGAAAGAATGTAAAGAACTCGGCGTCAATACCGTTCTCTCCACCGTTTGGGCAGAGGGCGGAGAAGGCGGAAAAGATTTGGCGCGCGAGGTCGTACGCCTCTGCGAAGATGAAAAAGGCGACTTCACCTTCAGTTACGAAGATACCGACACTCTCGTCGAGAAGATTTTTAAAGTGGCAACCAAAATCTACGGTGCCAAGGACGTCGCCATCGACCTGCCGGCACTCAAAGAAATCGACAAACTCACGTCGCTCGGCTTCGGGAATCTTCCGGTCTGCCTTGCCAAAACGCAGTACAGTTTCTCCGACGATCCGAAAGCCCTCGGCGCTCCCACGGACTTCACTCTTCACGTCCGCCGCGTCAAAGTGTCGGCGGGTGCCGGCTTCGTCGTCGTATATACCGGTGACATTATGACCATGCCGGGACTTCCGAAAGTCCCCGCCGCAGAGAATATCGACGTCTCGGAAGACGGCGTTATTTCCGGCCTTTTCTGATAGGAGGATTTATGAAAGCCGTATTAACCGTTCTCGGAAAAGATAAGCCCGGCATCATCGCCGGCGTCAGCCTGTTCCTCGCCGAACACGGCATCAACATCGAAGATATCAGTCAAACGATCATGCAGGGCAACTTCACCATGATCATGGTCGTCAATATCGAAAACTCCGACTTGCCTCTCGGGGAACTCACCGCCGCCGCCAAAGCGGTCGGGGAGAAAATCGGCGTGACGATTCACCTTCAGCACGAAGATATCTTTAACGCCATGCACGAGGTTTGAGATGAAAACGTCCAATATTCTTGAAACCGTCAACATGGTCGATAAAGAGCATTTTGACGTGCGAACCATCACGATGGGACTTTCGCTTTTTCCCGCCATCCGCGGAAGTGCAAAAGACACGGCAAGCGCCGTGTACGACCTCGTCACCAAACGTGCCGAACGACTTGTGAAGGTCGGCGAAGATTTGGCAAACGAGTACGGCGTTCCCGTCGTCAATAAACGCATATCCGTCACTCCCGTCAGCCTTATCACGGCGCCCTTCAAAGGGGAAGAAGTCGTCATCGCCAAGGCGCTTGACCGCGCCGCAAAAGCCGTCGGCGTCAACTTCCTCGGCGGATATTCCGCCCTCGTCCAAAAAGGCATGACGTCTTACGAAGAATCCTTTATCCGCAGCATTCCCGAAGTGCTCGCCGAGACCGACCTTCTTTGTTCGTCCGTCAACGTCGGCTCCACCCGTGCCGGCATCGAGATGAACGCCGTGCGTCTGCTCGGTGAAATCATCAAAGAAACGGCAGAGAAGACGAAGGACCGCGACGGTTTCGGCTGTGCGAAATTCGTCGCATTCTGCAATGCCGTCGAAGACAACCCCTTTATGGCAGGCGCCTTTCACGGCGTCGGAGAAGGGGAGTGCATGATCAACGTCGGCGTCTCCGGCCCCGGCGTCGTCTATCACGCCTTGCAGGGCAAAGAGGACCTTCCCTTAAACGAAGTGGCGGAAATCGTCAAGAAAACCGCCTTCAAAATCACCCGTGTCGGTCAACTGATGGCGACCGAAGCCTCCAAGCGCCTCGGTGCCGAATTCGGCATCGTCGATTTGTCCTTGGCACCGACGCCCGTCGTCGGCGACTCCGTCGGACGCATCCTTGAGTCGATGGGGCTTCAAAGCGTCGGTACCCACGGTACCACCGCGGCTTTGGCGCTTCTCAACGACGCCGTCAAAAAGGGCGGTGTCATGGCGACCTCGCGCGTCGGCGGACTCTCGGGCGCCTTTATCCCCGTTTCGGAAGACGAAGGCATGATTGCCGGCGTCAAGTGCGGTTCGCTGACGCTCGAAAAACTCGAGGCGATGACCGCCGTCTGCTCGGTCGGTATCGACATGGTCGCCGTCCCCGGTGACACCCCTGCCGAAACCATCAGCGCCATGATCGCCGACGAAGCGGCTATCGGTATGGTCAACAATAAAACTACCGCCGTCCGCGTCATTCCCGTTCCCGGGAAAGGAGTCGGACAAACCGTCGAATTCGGCGGTCTTCTCGGCGCCGCCCCCATTATGCCCGTCAATCCCGCCTCTTCCGCCGTATTGATTCACCGCGGCGGCTTTATTCCGGCACCCATCCACGGCAATAAAAACTAACGACACCGACAAGGAGACAACCCATGAACTTTTTTGAAACATTGTCCGAATACGACAAAGAGGTCGCAGACGCCTGCCAAAAAGAGCTCGAAAGACAGCGCCATAACGTCGAACTCATCGCTTCCGAAAATATCGTTTCCACCGCCGTGCTTTTGGCGGCGGGAACCCCCCTTACCAATAAATACGCCGAGGGCTTTCCCGGCCACCGCTATTACGGCGGTTGCCAATACGTCGATATCGTGGAAGATATCGCAAGAGAAAGAGCCAAAAAACTCTTCGGTGCCGAACACGCCAACGTCCAACCGCATAGCGGCGCCTCTGCCAATCTTGCCGTGTTCTTTGCACTTCTTCAGCCCGGCGACACCGTCATGGGCTTGAACTTGGCACACGGCGGACACCTTTCCCACGGTTCTCCCGTCAACATTTCCGGCAAGTATTTTCACGTCGTTCCGTACAGCTTGCGTGACGACACCGAAATGCTCGACTACGACGATATTTTGGCAAAAGCAAAAGAATGCAAACCGAAACTCATCGTCGCCGGTGCCAGTGCCTATTCCCGCATTATCGATTTCAAAAAAATGCGTGAGATTGCCGATGCCGTCGGCGCATACTTGATGGTGGATATGGCGCACATCGCCGGACTCGTCGCCGCCGGGCTTCATCCTTCCCCCGTTCCGTACGCCGACGTCGTCACCACCACGACTCACAAAACCCTCCGCGGACCCCGCGGCGGACTCATTCTTTGTAAAGAATCGTTGGCAAAAACCATTGATAAAGCCATTTTTCCGGGTACGCAGGGCGGTCCTTTGGAACATATCATTGCGGCAAAAGCCGTTGCCTTCGGCGAAGCGCTGAAGCCCGAGTTTAAGGAATATCAGTGTCAGATCGTCAAAAATGCCAAAGCCCTTTGCGAAGCCCTCAAAGCGGAAGGCTTCCGCATCGTCGCCGACGATACGGATAACCACTTGATGCTCATCGACCTTCGTCCTTTCCACATCTCCGGCAAGGAAATGGAGACGCGTCTTGACGAGGTGCATATCACCGTCAATAAAAACGCTATCCCCAACGACCCCGAGAAACCCACCGTCACGAGCGGTATCCGCGTCGGTACGCCTGCCGTCACGACCCGCGGTTTCAAGGAAGAAGATATGAAGACCATCGCCGGCTGGATGAGAGACGTCGCCGTCGATTTTGAAAACAACAAAGAGCGTATCACAAAGGAAGTTATCGCCCTTTGCGATAAATACCCGATTTACAGTTAACGGAGAAAAAATGGAAGATTTTGAACGCTACGGCGACGATAACGCCATCGACGAAGAATCGACAGAGCATAAAAAAAAGATACGCCCCCTGCGCATCCTCCTCGGACTTTTCCTCGCCGTTTTCATCCTCTTTTTCGCCCTTCGTCTGTTTCTTTTCGATTATTATCCGAAAACTATGAAAGAACTTGCCATGACGCCTTCGCTGTCTGCGGCGGTCGAAAACGGAGCCGAAGTTTATTCCCAAGACCTTCGCTTCCCGTATGACGACAACGATCTTGACACCCTAAACAGCAACGACCTCGGCAGTTTCTTTTGCGATTATCTCTACGTTTGCCCCGAAGCCGGGGAACTGCAAATTACCCTGCGCATGAACGAGTCGACCTTCGACCGCGTTGCCGAAAAATACGGCAAAACGGTGTCGGTGGATTGTGACCTTTCGGCGTTCTCTTTTCGGCTTTATGACGACGACGGCAACGAATACGAAACCGTCACCTATCGCGAGGAAACTTCGTTTTGGATGTACCGCTACGTCAAACTCGCCTTTTCGGGAGTCCCCCTCACCGACGACATCCGCCCTTCTTGGATTCGCGTTGAGATTTTCTACGAAGGGGAAGAAACGCCTTATTCTTACGCTCTGATTTACGAAACCGGGGACAATCACCCCACATTCCAATCCGTGAAAGTGAAATAACATGGTAGAATATTCCGTCCAAGTCAAACCGCAAAACCGAAACGCCGTTTATCTCTGTCTCGGCGTCACGGTGCTTGCCGCGGTCGCGTTTTATATCTCCACCCGTCTTGAGGTATATAGGGGCATTTTTCAATTTTTGGCGCTCTTGCTTTTGACCACCACGGTATTGATTTATACCCAATACGTGACGGCGGTTTATCTTTTCGACGTCTTCGAGACGGACGACGGCACGCCGCTTTTCACCGTCCGCCGCTTGATCGGCAAACGCACGACCACCCTCGCCCGTTTTTCTCTCTACGAGATTTTCGACGTGCAAAAAACACAGCCGAAAGACAGAATGAAAAACAAGCGCGAAAAGGGAAGATTAAAATACGTCTACGCGGCTTCGCTCTTTGCCGATGCTCTTTACAGGATTCAAATAGACGGCACCGAGAAAGCCGACGTGTATATCGAACTCAACGAGGAAGGCGAGAAAAACCTTCTCCCGATTCTCGAAGGGTTTCAAAACAAACCGAAAAAAGACGAAATCTAACAAAAAAAGCATCCGAAAAAATCGGATGCTTTTTTATGTATTGTCAAAATCAAACGGATTTTTCGTTTTCCGGTTCTTCGATTTCCACTTCGTTTATCGGCTCGGTCAACTCGTTGACTTCTTGATATGCGTTTTCCTGATCTTTGACTACTTCATCAATTCTGAGTTGTTCTGACAGCAGCGCATCTTCGTTGATCGGCTCCGGTACGTTCTTGTTCGTCGCTTGCTCGTTGAGTTCTTCTACCGTCTTTCCTTCTTTCAGCGACTTTTCGAGAAGCTGGATTCTTATCGTATTGGCTTGTTCTTTCGTCCAGATTTCTATAAAGTTGGTTTTGGCTTGCTTGAAATCTGCGATTTTTCGGCGGATGTCGGTATCCTTTCCCGCATTCTTTTCTTGATCTTCAAACCATTTGTCATATCCCTTTTGTTTGTCTGCTTGGGGAAGTTTTTTCCATGCTTCGCGGTCCGGAACAGTCTTGTAGAACTCTGACTTCAACGCCTTGTATGTTTTATTCAATTTCGTCTGTGCATCATATCTATCCTTTTGCCTTTGCTGGATCTCCTCGATTTCCTTTTTTGCGCCCGTGATGTTTTTCTCAATAAATTCCTCGTATTGCCGTTCGAGCTCTTCGTTGGGATTGGCGTACGCTTCGACTTGATTTATTATTTTCTCAACGGAACGTTTGATATTCGGAGAATTGATATCACGGTTGTAGTCGTTAAACATGATACCATGCCTGTTTACCAAGAGATCTCTCAGTTCCGCTTCCTGTTGCACCATCCTATTGTAGCTCTTACGGTACCACCATTGCATGAAACCGTTGCGCTTTTCATATTCCGCCAATTTCTGATTCAGGGTTCTCATCAGACAAATGTTGTCGAGCAACTGGTTGCGATCAATTTTCACGGAGAAATTCTCGACCCATTTTTGTACGGTCGGGTTGTTTTTGAATTGTCCGGTTGCCAAACTCCTGAGAGATTCCGGCATCTTACTGGTTCGATCGTCCATTCCGTCAATGCTATTTTTGTTGATGACGACACGTAGTTCTTTGGTGCTGGCATACCAAAAGTCTCTGGCTTTGCTTGCCAAAGCGGAATAACTGAGTTTCTTCCATTCGGCGTCTCTGCTTTTGATGATGCTGAAACAGTCGTTGTAACGTTGTTCCGGAGTCAGTTGTCTATTGCGAGTGCGGACGGAACGGTCGATATTGTTCCAATCGATAGTCTGGGGCTCGTCATTGCTTTGACGTTTACGCTTGGGTTGCGGTTGTTTTGCATCTTTTTTCGGCATAGTAAAAACCTACCTATCTTTTATTTCTTTTCCATTATAACATAAAATTTTGCGTATTACAAATATATTACAGAAAATTCGGAAAATCGTCTACGGACAAAATCTTTTGATGGACAGCGCGTTTGTCACCACCGTCAGGGAGGAGCACGCCATGGCAGCGGCGGCGATCATGGGGGTGACACTTCCGCCGAGCGGGAGAAACACTCCGGCGGCGAGAGGGATACAAATGACGTTGTAAACGAGCGCAAAAAACAGATTTTGTTTGATTTTCTTCATCGTCAAGCGTCCGAGTTTCAAAAGCGAGACGACGTGCGTCGGCTTGTCAAACCGCAAAACCGCCCCGGCGCTTTCAAGGGCAATATCCGTCCCGGCGCCCATGGCGATTCCGACGTCGGCGGCAAAAAGAGCAGGGGCATCGTTGATGCCGTCTCCCACCATGGCGATGTGGGCTTTTTCTCTTTCCTCCGTTATGACCTTTCCTTTTTCGTCGGGGAGCAGCGGCGCAAACACGCGCTCTATGCCGACTTCTTCGGCGACGGCGTTGGCAACGGCTTGGCAATCTCCCGACAAAAGCCGGGACGCAATGCCCATGTCTTTCAGTTGCGATACGGCCTCTTTTGCGTCTTCTTTGAGGGTGTCAAAAACCGTGATAGCACCGAGAAGGCCCTCTTGCGAAGCCAAAAAAAGAACCCCGCATCCGCGCGCGTTTGCCGCCGCAAGAAAAGCATCTGCCTTGTCGATTTCGACTTCGCAATCTTCCATCAAGGACAGATTGCCTATCATATATCGCCCGTTTTCGCTTTTGCCGAACAATCCTTTGCCGGGGATGGTTTTGAAATCTTGCAGCGTCGGAAGCGGCAACCCTTTCGCCGCTTCTTTGACGGCGTTGGCAATGGGATGGCAGGATGACGCCTCGAGTGCCGCAGCGAGGGAGAGGACGCTTTCTTTGTCGGCGTCGGCTGTCCATACGTCAACGACCTGCAACGCGCCCTTCGTGAGGGTTCCGGTTTTGTCAAACGCCACCGTCTTGATTCTTCCGAGATTTTCCATCGTCTCGGCGTCTTTGACGAGTATGCCGACTTCGGCACCGCGCCCCATGGCGACGGTCATCGCCGTCGGGGTGGCAAGTCCCAACGCACAGGGACAGGAGATGACGAGGACGCTGACCGCGCGTTCAATCGCCGCTCCGACGCCTTGCCCCGTCAAAAGAAAAATCAAAAACGTCAAAAGAGAAACGCCCATGACAGAGGGAACGAAATACAAGCTGACTCGGTCGGCAAGTCTGCCGATCGGTGCTTTGCTCGCCGATGCCTCGGATACCATGCGCACGGTGGCGGATAGGGCGGTATCTTCGCCGACGGCAACGGGTTTCGCTTCGGCAAAACCGTCGGTCACGACGGTGCCCGACAAAATCTTGTCACCGACCGCCTTTTCTTGCGGCAGGCTTTCTCCCGTGAGGGCGGCTTCGTCCACCGTCAAATGCCCCGCTTTGATTTCACAGTCGGCGGGGATTCTGTCGCCTACTTTGAGAAGCACGGTGTCTTCCGTTGTGAGGAAAGAGAGCGGGACTTCCGCTTCGCTTTCACCCCGTTTCACCGTCACGGTATCGGGGACGAGTTTCGAGAGTTTGGCAATGGCTCCGACGGTACGGTCCTTGGCGCCGCCCTCCAGGGTTTTGCCGAGGGTGACGAGGGATAAAATCATCGCCGAAGCGGAAAAATCGGCTTTGGTCACGGACACCGTCCCGGGGGAAAACAGCGTCACGAAAAGAATGCCGAAGGCGTAAAGGAGCGATGCGCCGGCACCGACGGCAATCAGCGAGTCCATGTTGGGACGCAAAGACAAAAGTGAGCGAAGCCCACCCGTAAAATAGCGGTAATTGATAGCGGCAACGGCTATCGCAAAAGGCACTTGGCAAAGGAGCCAAGCGAGCGGATTTTCGTCGGGACAGAGAAAGGACGGCATGTCGAAAACCGTATGTCCCATGGACAAAACCATGAGAAGGACGGCAAAAAGCAAAGAATAAAAAAGCGGTTTTTTTGACGTCTTTTCGGCTTTTTCAAGAGATAAAACCGCCGTGCCGCTCACGGCTTTTGCCGTATAACCGGCGCGCCTGACGGCGGCTTCGACCGCCTCGGGCGTGATTTCGCCCTCCACGCGCATGGCGCTTGTCAAAAGGCTGACGCTGACCGACTGAACGCCCTCGACTTTGGAAACGGCGTTTTCCACGTGGGAGGCACAGGCGGCGCACATCATACCGTATACTTTGAAATTTTGAATCATGATTTCTCCTCGAAAGAAGCGGCAAAGGTTCTAAGACTCTCTTGCGTCAGGAGGTTTTCAAAATCTTCGAATTTGCCCGTTGCTTTTTCTCCCGTATGGGTTTTGTCGGCGTTTTCGTAAGCCCAAAGTTCCTCAAAACGGAAAGCGCGCAAACGCGAGAGAATAAAACCTTCAATCCAGTACGAAAATTCCGTTTTCGGATGATAGCATTCGCATTTTTTCATGCGTCCATACATCGGAAGACCGTCCGAGGCATCGCGCCAAGTATCGACGAAAGCGTAGTCAAAGGATTCTTCCTTCATCGGTCCTTCGGCATAGGCAAAGGCGTCGGCTTCGATGACGCGGATTTTTTCTTTGCTTGGGAATTGCGGCAACAAAACGCGCTTGAAAAGACGAATGACGTCGGGGCTTTTTTCGACCACCGTCACGGATTTGACGTTCGGCTTTTGCGCCACCATAAAGGCGTAATAGCCAAGCCCAAGCCCAAAGGTGATGACGTTCCCGTGCGCCGCTTCAATGGCAAAGTCACAGGTATCGGTGTCGACCGGGGAAAGGGTCATCCATTCGTTGCCGTCCTCGAGAACGGCAGGGAAGGAAAAGGGCTTCGTAAAAAAGCCGAGCGGCGGGATTTCGCGCCCGTCGGTTTCTCTTTTCATATCGTCGCAAATCATGCCGCGAAAAGCGGGATACGTCTCCATTTTGCAGGTCCAGTTTCCCTGCTTTTCAAAGTCGATTTTGACGGTTTTTCGGTAGAGATTGTTTTCGTATTTGGAAGCGTCAAGGATGCGTACCGACGGCAAAAGATAGTCGCGGGCGAGGCATCGGTCGTCGTGATTTTTGTCTTCCTCAAGGCCGAAAAGTGCCGTCAAAAGCGCCCCTACGGCTTCGTCGGTGCGAAAACCGGCATCGGTCAGTGCCAAGACGGCATCCGCCGAAATCGCCTCCGGCGCATCGTTTAAGTATTTGGCAATCATATGACTGACGCGATAGTTCATGTCGAACGTCTTGCGCAGCCTTTTGCACTTTTCAAAATCTTTTATCGTCAGCGTCATAGTGTGACCTCTTCTTTCTTCTCCATTTTATCCTTTTTGCCCCGTGAAGTCAAGCAAAAGAAAAATCCGAAAGCGCGGCTTTCGGATTTTTTCGGTTATTTAGATAAGAACCAAAGAATCAAATAGAGAAGAATCAAAAGCGGGGAGGCAAACAGAAAAAGAAGGATGCCTGTCGACGCTTTATCCCAAATCTTCGCGAGTTTTGCTTTTGTTTCGGATTTCATACTGTTCCCCCGATCGGTTGATTGGACTTTATTGTACCATAAAGGAAAGAAAAAGTCAAGTCGTTTCGGGGATTCTTCTGTTTTTTACAAAATCCGACAAGATTGTTTTCGAAAACCGGGCAATCCCTTGATTTTTTGCGCATTTCTTTATATAATAAAAAGAGATGAAGAAAGGCGGTGTCCGTATGGCGCTTGAAACCGAGCGTAAATATCTTTGCAAAATGCCGGAACTTTCGGCACTTAAAAACTT
Organism: Clostridiales bacterium UBA1740; assembly: GCA_002315715.1. Taxonomy (GTDB): domain Bacteria; phylum Bacillota; class Clostridia; order Oscillospirales; family CAG-272; genus UBA1740. The sequence goes on from DCHY01000033.1 coordinate 37,847, forward strand.
GCCCTCGTTTTGCGAGAGCGATATATTGCAGGTCTATCTCCGCGTCGGTGACGTTTCTACCCACCGCATCCGCGCCCGTCAGACAAACGGCGTCACCGTCTACACCGAGACGGTCAAAAAACGCGTCAGCCATATGACCTGCCAAGAGGACGAGCACGAAATCGACGCTTTGACTTTCACTGCGCTTATGCAAAAACGCGACCCCTCCCTTTCGGTGCTCGAAAAGAAAAGAATCACGTTCGTGTATGAAGGTCAACTTTTTGAAGTCGACATCTATCCTTTTTACGATAAAATCTGCGTCGTCGAAACGGAACTCCGAAGCGAAAACGAAAGCGCTTCGTTTCCTCCCGAACTGTCCGTCATCCGCGAGGTGACGGGGGATTTTCGCTTTTCCAACGCCGCGCTCACGCGGGAAATTCCCTCCGAAGAGTCTCTTTTACCGTAAGCAAATATCCGCGTAGGTCTTTTTCATATAGGCAGGGTTCAAAACCGCCTTTTCCCCTTGCTCCTTGAGGTCGGTGAAAACCTGCAAAAGAAACGCCATGGTTTTCGGGTTGCCGTTCACCTTGTTGCCGTAGCGCAGAAAATGCGATAGCGGCATCGAAACGTCGTAGTTTTTGCCGTTATACACCTTGGTGGCGGAGATTTTGTCACAGGCGCATTCGACGGCGTATTTGTAAGGCATCAGAGGCGTCATTTCACAGTCGTCGTCCAGCCAGTATTCGATATGATGGGGATTTCTTCCCTTGTGGTGAAGCCAAGCACGGCTCACGCCGTTCTCTTTTCTCGCAAACACGATGGGGGAGCGGTTGCCTTGGTAGTACTTCGCCGATTCGAAAAATTCGCAGGGCGAATATTTGGATAAGTCGTGCAAAAGACCGCGAAAAGGAATGCCGCACCGAAGACAGGCGCAAAACACCGCGTGACGGTGCCTCGTTATCAGTATGAAGTGGCGAAACAAAGAAGAAATTTTCAAGTTTTTGACCTCTTTTTGAAATTCGCTTTTATTGTATTCTCATTTTTGCTAAATGTCAACTCACAGGAGAAAACCCATGAAAAAATTTATGGATGACAAATATCTTCTTTCAACCAAAACCGCGCGCGTGCTCTATCGCGAGTTCGCGGCGGGCAATCCGATTTTCGATTTTCACTGTCACCTCGACGCCAAAGATATTTACGAGGACAAAACCTACCGTTCCGTCACGGAACTTTGGCTCGGCGGCGACCATTATAAATGGCGCTTGATGCGTGAAGCCGGCGTGCCGGAAGAGAAGATCACGGGCGACGCCTCGGATCTTGAAAAATTCCGCGCATTTGCCAAGGTTTGTTCCCGTGCCATCGGCAACCCGATTTACGCCTGGACGCATCTCGAGATGCAGCGCTATTTCGGCATCCGCGAACCCTTGACCGAAGAAAACGCCGACCGTCTTTTTAACTTGATGAACGAAAAAGTGCCGTCGCTCTCGGCGAGAACCCTCATTCGCGACAGCCACGTCAGTGCCATTTGCACTACCGACGATCCGACCTCCGACTTGTCGTATCACGTCGCCCTTGCCAAGGACGAGACCTTCAAAACCCGCGTTTTGCCCACCTTCCGTCCCGATGCTGCCCTGAAATTGACGGCGCCCGGTTTTGCCGCTTGGCTCTCTAAATTGGCGGAAAAGGTCGGTTTCCCCGTCGATTCTTACGGGGATTTGAAACGCGCCCTTGCCGCGCGCGTTGACTTTTTTGACGAAGTCGGTTGCGTCGTTTCTGACCATTCCTTGGAGCCCGTGCCCTACGCCGACGAGAGCGTCAACCTCGACGAAGTCTTCCGCAAAGCCAAGGCACAACAACCCGTCTTTCAAGCCGAAGCCGACGCTTATCGCTTCGATTTGCTCGTTTTTCTCTCGGCGGAATATGAAAAGCACGGCTGGGCGCAGCAATTGCACATCGGCGCACAGCGCAACAATTCGCAAATCAACTTTGAAAAACTCGGTCCCGACACCGGTTTCGATACCCTCGGCGACGACAAAATCGCGGCACCGCTTTCGGCGCTTCTTTCAAAAGAGCAGAAGGAAGGGCATCTGCCGAAAACCGTTCTGTACTGTCTCAATCCCGCTCAAAACGAGGTGCTCGCCGGTCTTATGAACTGTTTTGCCGGCGACGTGCCGGGAAAAATTCAGTACGGCGCCGCCTGGTGGTTTAACGATACCAAAGAGGGCATCTCCCGCCAACTTGACACTCTTATGCAGTTCGGCTTGCTCTCGGAATTCATCGGCATGCTCACCGACAGCCGCAGTTTCCTTTCCTACGCCCGTCACGAGTATTTCCGCCGTATCCTTTGCGACAAAATCGGCGCCCTCGTCGAAAACGGGGAATTTCCAAACGACAAACAAACCCTCGGCGCCATCGTCAACGCCGTTTGTTATCAAAACGCCTGCCGCTATTTCCGCAAAGCGTAAGTCGGACGTATTGCCGATTGCTCTTTTTACACGAAAAAAGTTAATAATAAACGAAAATCAACACGGTTTCTCTTGAGGAACCGTGTTTTTGAAAAAATATTTATAACAATATATAACATTATGTTGACAAAAATAACGGTTTGATATATAATAAAGAAAAATCACATAATCATAGCGTCACCATATTATACTAATACCCACATCTTATGATAACAAGGAGAATTCATGGGCAAGTATTTCGGAACAGACGGTTTCCGCGGCAAAGCGGGAGAAACCATCACGGCGGACCACGCCTTCTTTATCGGTCGGTATCTCGGATACCATTTCAAAAAACTCAAGAAGAATCCCAAAGTGCTGCTGGGAAAAGACCCGCGTCTTTCTTCCTCCATGCTCGAGGCGGCGATGGTTGCCGGTCTCGTCGCATCCGGCAGTGACTGTCATTTGCTTCATATGACCACCACCCCCGCCGTCAGTTATCTGACGAGAACCATGGGATACGACGCCGGTATCATGATTTCGGCATCCCACAATCCCTATTACGACAACGGCATTAAAATCATGAACGATGTCGGCGAAAAGATGGACGAATCGCTGCTTCTCGCAATCGAGCATTATCTCGACACCAAAGAACCGGAAATTCCCTTCGTAACCGGCGAACATCTCGGCACTATCGTTTCTATGGAAAAGATTCACAGCTGCTACCTCGGCTTTCTTTCCACCCTCGTCCGGTCTTCTTTTGAAGGTTTTCGGGTGGGACTCGACTGTGCCAACGGCGGTGCCTCCGTCTTGGCGCAAACGCTTCTTGAAAATCTCGGCGCCCGCGTCTATGTCATTCACAATCAGCCAAACGGCATTAACATCAACGAGGATTGCGGCTCCACCCACACGGCGTCGCTGCGCAAATTCGTAAAAGACAATCGTCTCGACGTCGGCTTTGCCTTCGACGGCGACGGCGACCGCTGTATTGCCGTGGATGAAAACGGCAAGGAAGTCAACGGCGACGTGATGATGTACGTCATCGCCAAAACCTTAAAAGAACATAATCAACTTCCGAGCAACACCGTCGTGACCACCGTCATGAGCAATCTCGGTCTCTATAAAGCCCTTGATAAGGCGGACATCGGTTATGAAAAAACCGCCGTCGGCGACCGTTACGTCTATGAAAGCATGAAAGCCTACGATCATATTTTCGGCGGCGAGCAGAGCGGTCATTTGATTTTCCGCAAGTATGCGAGAACGGGCGACGGCCTTATCACCGCTATCGTCCTTTTGAACGTCATGGCGGAAAACGCCCTGCCGCTGAGCGAACTGGCAAAACCCGTCAAACTGTTGCCGCAGATTTTGAAAAACGCCCGCGTTGACGATAAAGACGCAGCTTTCAATCATCCCCTCGTCAGAGACGCCGTCAGAGATTGCACGAAGCAACTCGGTGCAAACGGCAGAGTCCTTTTGCGCAAGAGCGGCACCGAATCCGTGCTTCGCGTCATGGCGGAGGCACAGACGCAATCGGTCTGCGAGGACGTTCTCGAAAGAATTTTCGACGCCATTCGACAAACCGGCCATCTCGTCGGGGAAAACGCTTGACGTCCCCTATCGGAATTGTCAATCTCTTGGACGTCACGCACACGAGAGCCGAAAGCGCTCTTGCCAAGTTTACCTATCCCCATGAAATCCTCCCCCATCTTTTCAAGACGGTTCTCGCCATCGGAAAGACGCTCTCTCTCGATGAATTTTTTCATCCCGAAGAAGACGTTTGGATTGCCAAGGACGCCGTCGTCGATACGAAAACCACCCTCAAAGGACCGCTCGTCGTCGACCGTGAAGCCGAACTGCGCCCCGGCGCTTATATCCGCGGTGCGGTACTCATCGGCAAAGGCTGTGTCGTCGGGAATTCGACGGAAGTCAAAAACGCCGTTTTCTTTGACGGCGCCAAAGCACCGCATTTCAACTACGTCGGCGACTCGATTCTCGGGTATATGGCGCACATGGGAGCCGGCAGCGTCACGAGCAACGTCAAACTCGACAAAATCGAAGTGATCGTCAAAACGCCGTACGGCACGTATCCTACCGGCCTCAAAAAGTGCGGTGCCATCCTCGGCGATTTTGTCGAAGTCGGGTGCCACGCCGTCTTGAATCCCGGCACCGTCCTCGGCAGAGGTTCCAACGTATATCCCAACGCCTCGGTGCGCGGCTTCGTGCCCGAGAATACCGTATATAAAGATGCCCAAAACAGAGTTAAAAAAATAAAAATATAGGAAGTACGAAAATGAAAATGAAAGAAAAAAGCGCAAGCCCTTTGTATGCACAAATCATGGATGAACTCACCCGTGATATCACCATCGGCCGTTTCCGCGTCGGAGATATGATCCCCACCGAAACCGAACTTTGCGAAAGATTCCACGTGAGCCGTATCACCGTCAGACGCGCCGTTGAAGAACTCAGCGAGCAGGGCATCCTTTCCCGTAAACAGGGTAAGGGTACCTTCGTCACCAAACCTTTGGCACAGCACAAGATTCCTTCCTCGGTTTTCTCTTTCCACACGCTTTGCGAGAACGCCGGCAAGAAACCCTCCGTCGTCGTCTTCTATCAGAGAGAAGAATTGGCGTCCAAGGACGATCAGGCAGCCCTGCAGCTCAAGAGCGGATCGAAAGTCGTTTCGATTTCCCGTCTTTGCTTTGCGGATGAAGTCCCCGTTATTTACACCGAACAGCGTTTCTCGATGGCTTACTCCTATCTTCTTGACAACGACCTCACGGCGTCCATCTATTCTCTTATCAGCAACTGCGGTTCCGAAGCCTCCTCTTCCTTCAGAACGATGAGTTTGGTTTACGCGACCGAGGAAATCGCCAAGAAATTAAACGTCAAAACCGGCGATGCTCTCATCCTTCTTCACTTCATCGTCTATGACCGTCAGGGAAGACCGATGAACATCACCGACGCATACGTGCGCGGCGATATTTTCCCTCTGCAATATCAATAATCCACAGGAGATTTTATGCGCGTCATCATTCGTGACACTTACGAAATGATGTCGAAATGGGCGGCAAACGCCGTCGCGGAAAAAATCAAAAAACAGGAAAAAACAAAGCCCTTTGTTCTCGGTCTTCCGACCGGCTCCACGCCCCAAGGCGTTTACCGTCTTTGGGTGGAAGCAAAAGAAAAAGGGCTTTTGTCGTTTTCAAACGTCGTAACTTTCAATATGGACGAATACGTGGGGCTCTCCCCCGACGACGAAAACAGTTATCACGTCTTCATGTACCGAAACCTTTTTGACTTGGTGGATATCCCTAAAGAAAACGTTCATATTCTCGACGGCACTGCCATAGACCTTGAAGGCGAGTGTCAAGCGTACGAAAGCGCCATCACGGCGGCGGGCGGGATTGCTCTCTTCCTCGGCGGCATCGGCCGTGACGGGCATATCGCCTTTAACGAGCCGTATACCCCCTTCACATCCCGTACCGGGGTGCGCACCTTGACTGCCGATACCGTAGCCGCCAACGCGCGATTTTTCGGCAATGACGAAGGGCGCGTACCGAAAAGAGCGCTCTCCGTCGGCATCGGCACCGTGATGGACGCCGGAGAAGTGATGATTTTGGCAAGCGGAAGAAATAAGGCACACGCCGTTTGGGAAACGGTCGAAGGACCTATTTCCCACAAGTGCCCGGCGTCGGTTTTGCAACTCCACGAAAACGTAACCCTCGTTTGCGACGGGGAAGCCGCATCGGAACTGTCAAAAGACGCCGTCCGCTTCTTTCGGGAAACGGAAACCGCATGAAAATCCCCCGACGGGCGATGCCGTCGGGGGGTACTTTTGCAAAAAACAAGCCGCCAAACGGCGGCTTGAAAAGGTTTATTCGGAAAGGGAGAGTTCTTTGTCTTTCTGCGTGTATTTTTTGACTTCCGCCGCCACGGTTCCGGCAAGGAGGAACAGGGCGATAAGGTTCGGGATAGCCATAAGACCGTTGAAGGTGTCGGCGAGATCCCAAACGATGCCGACGTTGAGGGTGGCACCGACGATGGAGACAAGCGCGTAAAGGACGAGGAATATTTTGTTCCATTTGGAACCGAAGAGGAATTCGACGCAGCGAACGCCGTAAAGGCCCCAACCGAGCGTCGTCGAGAAAGCGAAACAACACATCGCCACGGCGGTGATAACGGTCACCCAAGAACCGTAGGTGTTGACGAAACCGGCAATGGTGAGTTCGGCGCCGGCAGCGGAACCGTAACCGATGGTAACACCGCTCGTCAGAATGACAAGAGCCGTCATGGTGCAGATGACGATGGTATCCATAAAGACTTCGAAAATACCGTAAAAACCTTGATGAACGGGGCTTTCGGTGTCGGCGGCGGCGTGAGCGATGGAACCGGTACCGAGACCGGCTTCATTCGAGAAGATGCCGCGCGAAACGCCTTTTTTCACACTCATAAACATCGAGCCGACAAGACCGCCGGTGATGGCAAGAGGGCTGAAAGCCGCCTCAAAAATTTGGGCAAACGCCGTGGGAACGGCTTTGATATTGACGCAAATAACGCCGAGCGAAAGAACGATGTAAAGCAGCGCCATAAAGGGAATCAAACGTTCGGTCACGTTGCCGATACGCTTAAGACCGCCGAGAAGAATCAAAAGAACGAGGGCACAAATGACACAGCCGATGCCGATTTTCAAACCGAGCATCACACCGTCGGAAACGGTGGTAAAACTCGTGACGGCGGAGGTGACGGCGGTGACGACGGTATTGACCTGCGTCGCGCTGCCCGTTCCGAATACGGCAAGAATGCCGAGCGCCGCATAGGCGTAGGCGAGAAAATGCCATTTCTTGGACAAACCGTTTTTAATGAAGTACATGGGACCGCCGACATAGTCGCCGTGGGCGTTCTTTTCGCGGAAGCGAATCGAGAGCACGACTTCGGCAAATTTGGTTCCCATACCGAGAAGGGCGGATATCCACATCCAGAACACCGCGCCGGGACCGCCGATGGCGATGGCACCTGCCACGCCGGCGATATTACCCGTGCCGACGGTAGCGGCAAGAGCGGTACAAACGGCTTGGAAAGGGGTTACTGTGCCTTCTTTCGTTTGTTTCTTATCGAACATACGGCCGAGGGTCGTCTTCATAGCCGTGCCGAATTTGCGGAACTGAATACCTTTCGTTACGACGGCAATCAAAATGCCGACGACCACGATGCAAATCATCGCGGGAACACCCCAAACAAAATTATTGACGGCGGTGTTTGCTTTTACTAACCATTCCATACATCTATCCTGTTGTCATAAATTGGCTTTTGCAGGACAAAAACCTGAACGACAATATTATATAGGACCTGCGCGCGCATGTCAAGAAGTTTTTTTGAAGGAAAAACCGCCGCCCCTTGAAGGACGGCGGAAAAATAAGGAGAAAAGAGGAAAAATCAAGAGAAAGTCGCGTTGCTTGCGCCGAGGAATATTACGAGCGCCGAGAGGGAAGTGGGCATTTCGACACTCGTCTTGGTCACGCCTCCGACCTTGACGGTGAGAGTTTGTCCTTTCGAGAGGGATTTGGTGGTTTTCGTGCCGATAGACGAGAAGTTTTGACATTTGGTCGATTCACTGCCCATGCCGTTTGAAGGACAAATGGCAAGTACGACACCGCCCGTGTAGGTATATCCTTGTTCGGTATCGATGGAGGAGTTGCCGCCCGACGTGCTGATAACGGTGACGGTGCCGCCTTCGAAAGAGATGCCTTTGTAGGACGTCTTGCTGTTGGCGTCGACGCCGTCGCCGCCGGCGTAGATATAAACCGTACCGCCCGCAAAGGTGATGCCCACGCCGGAGGTTGCCGTCGCATTGATGCCGTCGTCGGTGGAAGTGACGGAAATATCACCGCCCGTTACCGTCACGGTCGTTCCTTCGAGACCTTCGTAGCAGCCGCTGACGGTGATTTGACCGCCCGAAACGAGAAGGGCGCCGTCGGCGTGAACGCCGTCGTCTTTGGAGAATAGGGAAAGCGTACCGCCCGAGATTGTGACGTTGCCAAGCGGCGTTTGTTCGTTTTCAAGCGCCGTATCGCTGTTGGCGTGGATAGCGTCGTCGTAGGACTTGACGGTGACGTTGCCGCCCGAAATTCTTATCTCGTTGTCGGCTTTGATACCCTTCGTTGAATACTCGCTTTTGTCGGTATTGCCGTCTTGCATACCGCCCATGCCTCCCATGCCTCCGCCTTGCACGGAGGAGGAATAGTTCGTGAAGTTATAGGAAAGATAACCGCCGCGCGCTTCTATGGCAAAGGTGTCGTATGCGGTATTCCAGGTGATGTTGTCGGTCTTCGTCAGATAGTCGCTCTCACTGCCGACGGTTTGGGTGGAGTTATAAACGAAGATTTGCACGTACTGATACCCCGTCAGTTTTTCGACCTCATAGTAGTAATAGGTCTGAAAACCGCCGCTGACGGATTTTGAATAAACGGCGCTAACCATCTGTTTGTCGGTGTCACTGTTGTAATAGAGCACCGCGTAGTTGTAATTTTTGGAGGTAAAACGAATATAGCGGCTGCCGCTTTCGCTCTCGGATGCCGTGACTTCTTCCGAATAGGGGGAATACTTGTCGGTGTATACGGAAAGCATCGTATCGCCGGAAATATCGACGTCGTAGGCGGCGTCAATCCCGTCGCAGGCGGCGTAAATATTCAAAGTACCGCCCGATAGGGTTACGGTGCCGCGCTGGTTGCCCTTGGAGGAAATATCGGAATTGCTCGTCTTGATGCCGTCGCCGCCTTTGGCGATGAGGGTGAGAATCCCGCCCGTCACCGTCACCGAGTCGTTGCCTTTGAGGGCGTTGTCGATACAGGTGACGGAAAGGGTCACGTTTTTGATTTCGAGATCGTCTTTGGTGTGAATGCCGTTGTTGTTTTCGGAAATGACGGTAAGTTCGCCCTTGCCCCCGATATCGAGGTCACACGCGGCGTACACGGCGGAAGCGTGCACGTCTATGTCGGTCACGGCAGGACGCTTGTCGTAGATATAGTTTCGCGTGTCTTTCTTCGCGGTTATTGTCACTTTGTCCGCCGAAACGATTTCGATGGGATTTTCGTCGGAAGAGAAGAGCGTTACGCCGCAAAGTTCGAGTTCAAACTTGAAATCCTCCCCGACGTCGATGCAAATTTGCCCGTCCAATTCGCCGGAGAGCGAAACGACCGTTTTTTCTGTGATATTTGTAAAATTCAAAGTTTTCCCGTCGAAAGCATAGCAATTTTCGGTACCTTCCGAAACGGTAACCACAAGAGTATTGACGGATTCTTGCAGTTCTTCGGGAATGTCCGTCTTTTCTTCGTCCACTTTTTGCGCCGTTTCTTCGTCGCTTTCTTGGTCGGCGGACTGTCCGACATCCCCACTACCGCTTTGTCCTTGATTTTCGTTTTCACCGCTATCGTCGGTTTCGCCGCTTTCGCTGTCTCTGATGACGGAAATAAAACTCTCCCCAGCGTTTTGCAGACACGAAGAGAAAAAGAACGTCATGCAAAGACAAATACAAAGCATGAAGATGAACGTTTTTTTCATGTTAGATACCTCACAGTTCACTGTCGGAAAAATCCGAATTTTGAAGTACGATTTCCAAATTTCCGTTTTTTATACGCAAAGCGTCAAGAAACGCTTTCTCGGCAAACGTATCTTTTAGCGTGATGAGATAGGAAAGACGGAACATACTGCCCATGTTGACCGATTTGACTTTGATGAGTTCGTGACGCTTGGTGAAGTTTTCCATTTCTTCGTCAAACACTTCGGTGTAATCGAGTGATTCGGGAATGGTGATCTTCAAAAGTCTCTCAAGACCGCCCTGCCGTTTATTCACGGAAAAAACGTCAAACACCAAAAGAATGGTGCCCGAGAGAAGAAGGAAGATTCCGCCGTAGCCGAAGTAGCCGGTGCCAAAGGCAAGACCGCCCGCCATGGCGATGAAAACGGCGGTGATTTCCCGCGCCGTACCGGGCGCCGAGCGGAACCGTACAAGACCGAAGGCACCTGCAATGGCGACGCCGATACCGAGATTGCCGTTGACGAGGGCGATAACCACCGCCACCGCCATGGGAAGCATGGCAAGGGTAATCGAAAAACTTTTGGTGGTGCGATTTTTATAGCAGGCAAGCACGGCAAAGAGAATGCCGAAGAGCAAAGCTGCCGTCATCATGAAAAGAAAATCCGCGGGCGTCATGCTGCCGCTTTCAAAGAGTGATTGAAACATGGTTTTGTTCTCCTGTTTTTCGGTCGCGTTCTTTTATAAACGCACGGCCGTATTTTGAAAAGGACGTTTTGTTGACGGCGTTCTCGGCTAACAGACGGCAAAGCCAAAGAGGAACGGCGACGCCGGTTTTGATTTCGACGAGAAAACAACCGTCGGGAAGAAGGCTTTCTCCTTCAAGGGAAGTATGAAAATTGAGGTCTTCCGTACGGTAGCGGACGTTGCGGTCAAAGGTCACGCGCAGGTCGCTGTCCCGGTCGGCAAACGCCGTTCTGTCGTAGAGAATCAGCATCTTCGGATAGAGAGAATCGTAGAAAGAATAAAAGTATTTGAGTTCGCGGCCGATTTGCGAGAAATCGTCCTTGGAAATGGAACCAATGTCCTTTTCTTTACAACGAACCCTTCTTTTGTAAACAATACCGTTCATTTTCCGCTTCATTTCGAGAAAAACGTCTTTTTCGCCGTCGTTCAATCCATAACATCTGGCTCTCAGTTTTTCTTTGTATTTAGGCTTATCAAGAGATGCCAAAATCAGATCGTCGGCGTCGGTATCGAAATAGAGACTTTGTATCGTGCTCTCCCCGTGGGGGTCTTTTTGCATATGAGAATCCACTCCGCGCATAAGCGCAAGTCCCTGTTCTTCCGAACAAAGATATTTCATCTCGTATCGCATAAAAACGAAATCGCTCACGTCAATTCCCCCTTTCCTCTTTCATTATACGGGTTGATTCTTAAGCCAAACTAAAAACGCCCGAAAAAATCGGGCGTTTCTTAAAATTATTTTTTTCGCTGTATTTTTTGCAGTTCGTAGCGCACGTCGCACATGGCGGCAACCTCCGCCGAATGGCTGACGAGAATAACGCATTTTCCTTCGTTTGCAAGCCCTTTGAAAATCTCCATGATTTCCCCTTGGGTTTCTCGGTCAAGGTTGCCGGTCGGCTCGTCCGCGAGGATGATAGAGGGATTATACGAAAGTGCTCTGGCAATGGCGACGCGCTGTTGTTGACCTCCCGAGAGCAAGAGAACGCGGCGATTGGCTTCGTCCTCGTCGAGACCGACGCTTTGAAGAAGCGCCATGGCGCGCGCTTTTTTGTCCGCGATTTTCACGCCGGAGATATCCATCGAGAGCACGACGTTTTCAAGCGCCGTATATTTGGTAATCAAATTGAAACTTTGGAAAACGACGCCGATATCGCGTGAGCGAAAGACGTACTTGTCGGTTTTGGAGATGCTTTGCCCCTCGAAAAGAATGTCGCCGGTATTCGGGGAAGCAAGCCCCGACAGAAGCGAAAGAAGGGTGGTTTTCCCGGCACCGGATTTGCCGATGATACAGTACATTTTTCCTTTTTCAAAGTCAAAGGACAAATCTTTTAAGACCGGGGTTTTGTCGTAGGCAAAACTGATATGGTGAAGCGACAAAACGGGAATCGGGAAATTTTCGCCCGCCTCGTTTGCCGTTTGATTTTGCAGTATTTCTTCCATGTTTTTCTCCTTAATCGCGGTTTGCAAGGATTTTGAGGGGGTCATAGCGCATGATGAAGAGTACCGACGCCGCACTGGAAACGAGGGTCAGGAAGAATCCGACCAAAATCATTTCAAGGGCGACTGTGAGATTCATCGCGGAATCCACCTCGGTGACGTAGTCGACGGTTTTGCTCTTGACGTCGTTCATCGTATCCTTCATATTGTCAAACATATTGAATCCGCCGCCCGAAACGTCGCTTGGCAGGTTGTCGGGGATGTTTGAAGTGTCAAAATCACCGCCCGAGAAACCGCCGGCACCCCCCGGCATCTTGCCGCCTCCCATGTTGCCGCCACGGCCGAAACTCTCGTCGATTTGCGCCTGCTTGTTATCGGCACTTGTCAGTTGCGTTTGCAACAGCGCGTTGGTGACGGGCACCGAGGATACGGCACCGATACCGGCGCCGAGGATGACGGCTATCATCGTAATGACGAGAATCTCGCAGGTAAACTGTGCCGCCACTTTCCATTTTTTCATACCCATAGCGGTCAGAACGCCGACTTCGTATTTGCGTTCTCTCACGTTAAAGATGTTGAGAACGACGAGAATCACACCGCCGATGGCGAGGATGATGATCAAAAACCACTTGGCAAGGTTGCTGAGGGTTTCAAGGGGAGAGAGGCTTTCTTCGTAAGCCGAAAGGTCGGAGGAGGTGATGACGTAAGAGTCGGAAAGCCCCGCCGTCCTTGCTTCTTCTTCAAACGCTTCGTAACCCTTCACGTCTTCAAAGGTGTAGGTGAAATTCAAGGTGCCGACCATTTTGCTTTCAACGGTTCTGCCGGTCGAAGAATCGGTGGTGGAGGTGGATACCGCCGCCGAGGCGTCAAGCATCTTTTGAAGCGCCGCGGCACTCACGTAGATTTCGTTTGCCGGGTCTTGGCTGGTGCCGAAGACGGAACGCGAGAAATCGTTTGCCGACTGCGACGCGTAAATGCCGACGACGGTCAGCGTATAGGTTTCACTCTCCGCCGACGGATTGCAAACGAGCACGGTGTCACCGACCGCAAGGCCGTTCGTCGTTGCCAGTTCGGATGAAATGATACAGTCATAGTTTTCGGTGCCTTCTTCAAATACGGCACCGCCGTCTTGAATTTGGGTGTTGCCGCTGATGATATCCGTCATGGCGAGGTCGCTCGAGTAGCCGACGACGGTAAAGTCACCCGTCGTCACGTCACCGAACATGCCGCCACCACCGAAACCGCCGACTCCGCCGTAATTACCGCCGCCGGAATCACCGCCGCCGCTGAAAGTACCGCCGGTAGAGGAACTTTCGCCCGTCGATTCGCTGTCGGAAACCGGCGAAAACCCGTCGGTACCGTTGACGTAAGCCGTCAGCGTGTAATAATAATTGTCTACCGATTCACAAGCGGCATAGGTCAAATATTCCGAGAGCGTAAGGGCGGATGTCTCCCCCATCTGCTCCGAAAAAGCACTGAAGTCAAAATTGCCGCTGCCGGGTTCTCCTTGCTTGGCAATGTCGCCGATGGTGCCGGCACGGTCAAACGAAATCGTTGCCGTCACGGAAAGACCGTCGAGCGCGGTTTGCTTGGCACTTTCCGCCGCCTGTCTGATGGAAAGACCGAGACAGGAAGAAACGGCAATGACAAGGGCAATAATGCCGATGAGAATGTTTCTTCCCTTGGCACGGGACAGACTGCGAAGTGCGTTTTTGATGATGTACATGTTGTTCTCCTTTGAAATCCGCTAGTTAACATACGGGTATCATACTTCCCAAAACTTAACTGTACTTAAAAAACAAAAAAGGATGAAAAACTTTTCGCTTTTCATCCTTGAGAAATCAAAGGGGAAGTGTCACGTTCACGGCAAAGACGCCGTTTTCATACGTGGCGGCAATCACGCCGCCGTGGGCATCCGCCACGGCTTTTGCAATCGAGAGACCGATGCCGTGACCGCCGGTTGCGGAATTGCGCGAGGTATCGGTACGGTAAAAACGGTCGAACAGATGCGGCAAATCGTCGGCGGAAATCGGCGACTCGGTTTCGTTGGCAATCGACAAAAAGACGCTTTTGCGGTTCTTTTTCAGCGTCACGAAGATTTTTCCGTCGGGCTTTGCGTACTTGACGGCGTTCTCGGTCAGCACGGACAAAAGGCGGTTGAGAGCATCCGGCGCACCGCAAAGCGTAATGCCTTTTTCAATCTCGGTTTGCCAAACGATGTTTTTGGTTTGCGCCGGGGCATGAAAGGCGGCGACGGCCTCTTCTACGATGTCGGAAAAAGGGCAGTCGATTTTTTCCGCTTTTTGTTCGCCCTCTTCCATTTTCGAGAGCGTCACGAGGTCTTTCGTCAAAGCGGAAAGACGCTTGGTTTGGTTCTTGATTTCGATAAGTTCCTCTTTTTCACCGTCCGCTTCAAGCAAATCCGCGTTGGCGGCAATGATGGTGAGCGGCGTTTTGATTTCGTGGCTCGCATCGGAAATAAAGCGCTTCTGCTTTTCGTAACTTTCCGCAATGGGCTTGACTATCTTGCCGGACACGAAAAGAAAGGCGACGAACACGATGACGCATCCCAAAAGTCCGCAGGATAAACTCGTCCAAAGGAAAGACGTAAAGGCGTCGAGTTTTCGTCCGCAGTCAAGAAAATAGATTTGACTTTTGTCATCGAGATCGACTTTCAGAAAGCGGAAATTGCCGATAAATCCGCGCGTCTTGTTGCTTGCCGTGGCTTTTTCCACGTAGGTCGACGCCTCGGCGTCACCGACCGAGACGATGCGCGAAAAATCGGAGTTGACAATGCCGCCGTCTTTGTCGACGGTCACCGAGAAGAAACGGGATTCAAACGGCACTTCGAAACTCATGCCGCGCGGAATAAAGTCTTTGAAATCCCGGTTATCTTTCGGCGGTTCGATTTCGGTTTGCGGCCCTATATCGTTCTCGGGTTCTTTGACGTCGAAAAACGGGGCGTTCGGCTGTGCCAAAACGGTAAGCGTTTCGTCGCTCTCTTTCACCACCGACGAGTAGTTGACGATGTTCATGATGACGACGAGAACGCTCATCAAAACCAGCATCGAAACGGTGGCAAGCACCGTGAAGCGGCGTTTCAGTTTATGAATCATGTCTATCCTCCAAAGCATACCCGGCGCCGCGGAATACGCGAATCTCCACGTCGGCGCAAAGCGATTGCAGTTTCTTTCTCAAATAGGAAATATATACCCAAACGACGTTGATTTCGGCGTCGGTGTCAAATCCCCAAATCTTTTCGAGCAGGCGCTCGGCGGAAAAAAGCACTCTCGGATTGGTGAGAAACAGTTCCATCAGTTGATACTCTTTGTTGGCAAGACGGAAACTGCCCGTGGGGGAAGAAAGTTCAAACGTCGCGCGGTCGAGGGTAATATTGCCGAAGGCGATTTTGGTATTCGGCTCGGTTTTTGCTCTCGTGGCGGCGCGGATACGGGCGAGAAGTTCCCGCGAGTCAAAGGGCTTCGGCAGATAATCGTCGGCGCCGCTGTCAAGACCGAGCACGCGGTCCTCGATTTCGGATTTCGCCGTCAGCATGATGATGGGGATTTTCACCCCGGCGGCTCTCGCTTTTTTGAGGACGGTTATACCGTCCATTTTCGGCATCATGATATCGAGAACGGCAAGGTCGTAGTTGCCGTCGCAAAGGTAGAGAAGGGCGTCCTCCCCGTTATGAACGGCATCCGCCGAAAAATTGTTTTTTTCGAGAATCTTGACGACGGCTTTGGCAAGCGCCACTTCGTCTTCGGCAAGCAAAATACGCATAGGAAACCCTCCTTTTTTCTTTATCGTACCGCGGCAACATTAAATGAGCCTTAAATTATTTGACGAAAATCGCCATGACGAGGGTTGCCGTCGTCATGAGCATAAGACCGACGGTCGCCTTCTTGGTCAGTTTTTCTTTGAAAACGAAATAGGAGAAAAAGATGGATACGAGGATAGACAACTTGTCGATAGGCACGACGATACTGACGACGCCGTTTTGAATGGCGTAGTAGTAACAAAGCCAAGACGCCCCCGTCGTCACCCCCGAAAGAAGAATGAAAAACAACTCGCCTTTGTCGGTTTGCTTGATTTTCGTTTGCTTTCCTTTCAAAAAGACGATGCCCCAAGCCATGACGAGCACCACGAGGGTTCGGATAGCCGTGCCGAGATTGGACTCCACCCCGTCGATGCCGACTTTGGCAAGAATGGAGGTCAAGGCGGCAAACACCGCCGAACCCACGGCAAAGGGAAACCAACCGCGCGCGGTGGGCTTTTCACCGCTTTTGACTTGTTTCTTTTCAATCATCAAAAAAATGCCGAGAGCCAATACGGCGGTGCAGACGAGTTTCAAGAGTACGCTTTGTCCTCTCTCGAAAAAGAGGAGCGCCAAGAGGATGGTAAGAACGGTGCTCGACTTGTCGACCGGCGTCACTTTGTTGACGTCCCCGACCGAGAGGGCTTTGAAATAGCAAAGCCAGGATGCCCCCGTCGAAAGCCCCGAGAGAATCAAAAAAAGCCAATTTCTTCCGCCGATTTGAAGGACGGTGGGAAAGGAGCCGACGAGTGTGACCATCAAGAGGGAAAACGCCAAAACGACTACGGTGCGCAGCGCCGTTGCCACGTCGGAATCGGTTTTTTTAATGCCGCACTTGGCGAGGATGGCGGTAATTCCCGCGAAAAACGCCGAGCCTGTTGCCATCAAAAGCCACATAATCTCCCTCCAAGCAAGAATGAACTACTTTCATTATACCTCGGGAATATAAAAAAGCAACCACTGAAAATGGCGAAAAACATGAAAAAATACGTTTCGGTAATAAAAAGTGTTGCAAACGAAAAACGCATATGGTATACTCGAGAAAAGAGAGAAGTGAAAAGTGCATTTTGCACTAACGACGTAAGGAGGGAAACACCGTGTTCAGTTCCGATAAGAATCTGTTCCTCGAAGCAACCGAGAAAAAACCGAACCGCTATGCGGCAATTGCCATGCTGTTTTACATGATTTGTATGACGTTTTGCTGGTTCTTGACCGAGATCGGCGTTTTTCTCGTCGGAAAAACCGAAATGCGAATCGGTGCGATCGCTACGGTCGTTTCGGCTCTCGTACCGCTAATATTGATGAAAATCAAGCCGAATCTTTTGATCCATCCTGCCATGAAATACGTCATCATGCTGTCGTCGTTTATATTCACACTGGCCATAACGACTTTTTTGACTTTCCATACCATGAGCATGCTGCTTTTCCCGATGTTTCTCGGTATGATTTACCGTTCGAAAAACCTCGGTATCATGGCGTTTCTCTCTTCGGCGCTTTCCACCGTCATCGCGCCGGTGCTCGGTTATCTCCTTCGCACGTGGGACATTCTGTTCTTCGAGCGGTTGATTCTTCTCGGCACGGACGTTGACGTTCATATTGCCGAACTGTATGAGAAGGCGAGTTGGAACTCCGTCGGACAGATTTTTCTTTTCATTATCATGCCGCGCCTTTTGATGGTAGGGGCTTGTGCCATCTTGATGTTTTACGTCATTCGCGTCGGTGTCGACCACGTCAAAAACCAATTGCAGTTGACGAGCATCAGCCACAGAGATGCGCTGACGGGACTCTTTAACCGCAATTATCTGACGGACGTCATGGGCGACCGCTCTTTTTCCGGCGTTTGTACCGTTTTCTTCTTCGACGTCAACGGACTCAAAAGTGTCAACGACCGCATGGGGCACGAGGCGGGCGATTTGATGCTGCGCGGCTGTGCCGATTGCTTGCGCGAATTGTGCGATGAAGATACCTCCGCCGCCTTCCGCATGGGAGGAGACGAGTTCTTGATGCTTTCTTTCAGCGGCAAAGATCTTCCCGCAAAGACGGTTGAAAAAATCAACGCCGCCCTCCGAGAAGTCAGCGCCACCACCGAACTGCGCGACAAAGGTATCGTCTGTTCCATGGCGGCAGGGTTTGCAACGGGTGATTTTGCCGATATCGAAAAACTCATCCGCACCGCCGACGCCAATATGTACGAAAATAAAAAAGCCTCCCGCGCCTGACGGGAAGCAAAAAAGACCGACCTCGCGGTCGGTCTTTTTTTATTCGTATAGAAAATCGTCGACAAGCGCGCTCGTTTTTTTCTCGTATAGTTTGCCGTCCTCGGTGTAAAAATACGGATTTTCTTCGTCCATTTCAAATTCGTAAAGAATGCGGTAAACGGTAATGGGCTCGGTCGAAGCCTCGTCGTTGTTTTCGACGAAGTAATACGCGTCCCCGTGTACAAAAACGATTTCTTTGAGATGTTTCGGCAGCACGACGTGATAGACAATGTCGCGGTATAGATACTCTTTTCCCGTCTTTTCTTCAAAGAATTCGACACTCGACTGAAAGACGGTGTGCTCTTCGTCTTCCTCGATAAAGATGGGTTCGATGAGGAACGGGCAGGGGTATCCGCGCCCCATATACCCGCCGAGTTCGGTAATCGGTATTCCCCGATATTCGTCGGGCAGAACGACGGTTTCCCCGTCACCGCTTTCGACGGCGACGTAGCCGATAAAACCGCAGTTCGTCTTTTCGGCAAAGCCTATGCACATTTCGTGCCCTTCGTAGGTTTCGTCTTCTATATCGTAGAACATACAGCACGAAGAGGAGCAAAGAAACAAAAGTGCAAACAGTATCAAAATAACGATGCTTTTTTTCATAGTCCACCCTCCGCTTTCAGTATAAGATAAGCGAAAAGAAAAGTCAAGAAAAAGCCGTCAAAACCCATCCGAATGGGCTTTGACGGCAGTTTTTATACCATTTCTTCGTTTTGGGAGAGAATATCGGCTTTGAACTCTTCGTTGAGTTCGGGGTACGCCGAGAGCATCGGCTCGACGGTTTTTCCGCGCTTACGGTCAAAGTAGTTCTTGGTGATTTTGGCAACCGTACCGCTCATCGCAATGAGGGCGATAAGGTTCGGGATGGACATAAGACCGTTGAAGGTGTCGTCAATATCCCAAACGAGGGTGGAACTGATGACGGCGGCGGCAACGATGAAGATAACGTAAAGAACTTTGAAAACGAGCACGGCGATTTTCTTGGATTTTTCCGTCTTCACCCAGCGGAAGCAGAATTCGCACGCCTTCTCTCCGTAGTAAGACCACGCCATGATGGTGGTGAAGGCAAAAAGCGGCAGGATGATGACGAAGCAAACGATACC
Source organism: Clostridiales bacterium UBA1740 (assembly GCA_002315715.1). Classification (GTDB taxonomy): domain Bacteria; phylum Bacillota; class Clostridia; order Oscillospirales; family CAG-272; genus UBA1740. The sequence goes on from DCHY01000033.1 coordinate 57,160, forward strand.
GAAAGTACCGAAGTTCGTCGAGAACATCGACATGGCCCAGTCGGTGTCGTCCATCGCGCTCTTCATATCCGCGTTGGCGGAAATCTGCTCGGCAAAGGTGGTGAGGAACATCAAAGCGGTCAGCGTACAAATGACGAAGGTGTCAAAGAAGACTTCAAACACGCCCCAAAGGCCCTGTTTGACGGGCTCACGGGTTTCGGATGCGGAGTGCGCAATGACCGAGGAACCAAGACCGGCTTCGTTGGAAAAGACGCCGCGCGCCATACCTTTTTTGATGGTTTCGGCAAAGGCAAAACCAAGTACGCCGCCGGCGGCAGCCTGCGCGGTAAAGGCGTTTTTGAAAATCAAGGCGATGGCGGTCGGGACGGCAACGATGTTCTTGAAAATGACGATAAGGGCGAGAATCATGAAAAGAAGACTCATAAAGGGAATGAGTTTGGAAGCGACTTTACCGATTCTCTTGATACCGCCGATGATGATAACGGCGGTGATAAGGGCAACGATGACGCCGATTAGGAGTTTAACGAGCGTTTCTGCGGAAGAACCCTTGGTGACGTCAAACGCCGAACCGAGGGCGCCGGCGATGGTGCCGGAAATCTTGTTGGTCTGCACGCCGCTCATGCCGACGGCGGCAAAGAGACAGACGATGGCAGCCATGTAGGCGAGAATCTTGGAGAGCACGCCCCATTTCTTCAAGCCGTTGTCGATGTAGTAGAAAGCACCGCCCGACAGGTCGCCGTTTTTGTCCTTTTTGCGGTAGTAAAGACCGAGGACGTTTTCGGAATAGTTGGTCACCATACCGAATAGAGCGGATATCCACATCCAAAGGACTGCGCCGGGACCGCCCGTCAAAATAGCGGCGGTTACGCCGACGATGTTGCCGGTGCCGACGGTGCCCGAGATGGCGGTGGAAAAGGCCTCGAACTGCGAAATGGAGTTGACCTTCGTATCGGCGTTTTTCTTTTTGCCGAGCGATTTCACCGCCGGGATGATCGTTGTGTTCATGGATTCACCGAAATGGGTGAACTGCAAGAACTTGGTGCGAATCGTCAAAAGAAGTCCCGTACCCAAAATCAGGATGATAACGGGCCAGCCCCAGACGATGCCGTTGAGTACGCCGTTGACCTTCGTCACGGCGTCAATGAAGTTTTGCCACATAAAAAAAGCCTCCGAAAAGTAATTTCAGCGGCTCCGAAGAATATGAAGAAAGAAATAGCAAAACAGTCGTATCCCCAAAAGGGAATACGAGATATATGCTCCGTCCTTTTGCCTGAGAGATTGGAAAGCCTCGCGGCTCCCTTGCACCTTCGGCACTCACCTGCGTGAGCTTCTCCGGAGAACGATCCGTTATCAGTCCTCGTCCTATCCTTGCGGTAGGACACCTGAGAGTTTTACTCCTTCGGTGCGGTCGCCCGGCTATCCTGATAACTTCAACTCGCCAATACAAGCATTATAGCACCGTTTCTCACTATTTGCAAGGATAATTTGACATAAAGATACTTTCTTTTCTCTCTTTTTTTCTGTAAAGAATACACAAGAAAAGGATGAAAGAGGGTTTCGTCCTTTCGTATGAGTCACAATGGATTTGTTCCGGCATCTTATCGGCAAAAAATCAAGAAAACTTGCGAAACTTTTTTAAGTTTTTGCCGATAGATAGGGAGAAAAGGGCAGGGGCAAAAGAAAAAAGCACCCGTGCGGGTGCTTTTTTCGGTTAATCGAGAGTGGTGACAGCGCCAATGAACAGCGGCAGATTCGTTTCGGTATCTACGATAGCGTAGACGAAGGGGCGGTCGAGAGTGACGTAGAGAATTTCGTCGGGACCGGCACAGGTCGCTTCCATTTTGCCCCAGGTGACGGCGGCGGCTTTTGTGCCGTTGCGGCTGACTTCGATAAAGGTCTTTTGGTCAACTTCGGAGCAGAAGATGTTGCCGTCTTTGACACTGCCGAGTTTGGAAAAGTCGGCGTCAGATGCCGAGAACATATCGTTGATGCCCATCGCCTTGAGCGCGGCGTTGAGATTCATAGACGTTTCATAGGTGAACTCCGGCATTTTCACGTATACAGTCGCCCGTTCTCCCCCGTCCAAAAGATCGAGAAAGGCTTGCCCGTCGAGGGACGCCATATAGTCGTAGACGTCGACGTTTTCGTCGGGCAACAGACCGACGAAGCGGTATTTGCCGCCTTTGTAATTCTTGGCAAAGCCCGACACACCCTCGGCGGAAAAATAGATGTGTTCCTCGGAGTACAGCATATCGACGGTCGTTTGCGTGCCGTCGTAATTGTGAAACGTATAGTCGTGAATATCGCTTTTTTCGTATTCCTTTGCCCACTTGGCATCAAAACACAGGGCGTTGATTAAGTACATAACGGTACTTTCGCCGATGTCGTCGATGATTTTATCAATCATGCCGTCGGTCTCTTTTTTGCACCAGTTGTTGATATCTTTGACGGTCGAACTGTCAAAGGGTGCCGCGTAAACCTCGGCGTCGTACCAATCGGCGTTCGTCTGTAAAAAGTCGGGATTGACCGTTAAATCGCCGTTCCCGTCGCGGAACCAAATCGAGTCGGCAATGTTCACTTTGCAGTCGTCGGCAGAATACAGAGAAGACGTGTAGGCATAAAGAGCGCGGTTCAAAGTGTCAAGGTCCATGCCGAAGGCGCTTTCCATTTGCGTTTTGGTGTCCCCGTCGGCACCGTTGGCAATCATCGCAAGACACAAAATCGCGGATAGCGGCGAACAAAGGTCGTTTTCTTCATCCTTCGTCAGCGTTTTTCCGAAGAGCGAGAGAGAAAAGTTCGCCATGGCAAGGCGGAAATCGTCGTCAAGTTCGCCGACGTCCGTCGCTTTTCTTTCGTATCCGTCCGACAGTTCGTCGGCACTGACGCGAAGCGTAAAAGGGGAGTCAAAAGGAAGCGTACAGGATGCGGCACAAAACAGCCAAGATACGATAAGCAAAAGGCAAATCCATTTTTTCATCTTTTTTCTCCTTTCGGTGTAAAACCCCACTACTTTCATCATACAACAAAAGAAGCAGAATGTCAAAGAAAAAAAGAAGAAAAAAGAACAATTCGGAAAGGCGCACAAAGACTTGCGTTTTCATTTGTGAACTATTGTAAATTGCAAGTGAATTTTTTGCGTTTTTTTGTTTTTTCGAACCGTCTGCGTGCTACAATATAGATGAGCAGAGCAGGACGTGTCGCTGCTTCTTCCCATCGCGGTGGCACCGACAGCGAAGCCAAAGCAATCGAAAGGAAGTACTATTATGAAACTGACCATTAACGGACGACAAATGAACTTGAGAGAAAGCCTCAAAGAATTAGCTGCCGAGAAAATGGCACGCTACGACCGTTTTTTTGAAGATAATGCAGAGGCACAGGTGACCTTCTCCTGCCGCCACGATAAGGAATCTGTCGAAATCACCATCCATTCCGACGGCACGGTGTTCCGTGCCGAAGAAGAAGCCGATACCTTCAGAACCGCCATTGACGGTGCCATGGACAGTCTCGACAGACAAATCCGCAAAAATAAAACGAAACTCGAAAAACGCATGCACGAAGGCGCCTTCGCCAACATGGGATGGGCAGAAACCGCAGAGTCCGAGACCGCGCCGCGCATCATCCGCACCAAGACCTTTGCCCTAAAGCCCATGAGCCCGGAGGAAGCCGTATTGCAAATGGAACTTTCCGGTCATGATTTTTACGTATTTGAAGAAGAGACGGACGGCAAAACCGCCGTCGTTTATAAGAGAAAAGACGGCAACTACGGTTTGATCTGTCAGGAATAAAAAGAAAAGCACCCGCGAGGGTGCTTTTCTTATGCCGCTTCGCGGATGATATGCTCGCTATGCGAGATGATATGCCGTTCTTTCGAACGGATGATATAC
>DCHY01000033.1:61096-68128 GCA_002315715.1 Clostridiales bacterium UBA1740
GTTCTTTCGAACGGATGATATACCGACTGCGGCGGATGAGATACTCGCTTTGCGAGATGATATACCGCGCGAGGCGCGAATTTTTACTTGACTTTGTCATGGTTTTGTCTTACGATACGTTTATAATAAAAGTATCAAAACGAAAAAGGATTCCGCTATGAAAGATACAGAGTACACAAAAGCCTTAGAATATCTCGATAACTTTGAACTCGAAGAAGGAGAATACTACGGAGACGGCGAATACATCGAGGCGGTTTCTTCGATTTTTGCCGACGAGATACTTGAAAAATATATGAGCAAGAAAAAGGTCGACTACGACGACTATCACGCGAGACTGGACAACGCCCTCGACGATTTCTTTGCCCGTTTAAACGCAAAAGACAGTAACGATCCTCGCTTCCAAGCCGCCAAGAGAACCGTAAACGGGGAAGTAGTCAATGCGTACGGTGTCAATATGAGTTCCCGCGCCAAAAGCGACGCGATTAGCGAATTGGTGGAACCGGCCAATCTGAAGAAAAAAGCCGTCGCTTTCTTCAACGGCAAACTCGAAAAAGGCGAGCCTATCCCCGAAGAGATGAAAGAACGCTTTTTCGAAATGCCGATTCAGGATATCGCCTATCACACGGGTGACGTTTTCAAGGGCATTTTCGGAGTGGAAAAAACCGATGAGCAGCTCGAGACGTTGAAAAAGGAAGACCCGGCGGCGTACGAAACCGAACGCAAGGGCAAGACGGAACTGAACGAAGAAACTTTGAAAACTTCCCTCGACGCTTACAAGACGATGAACGATAAAGCCAAGAAAACCGGCTTTTTCGATATGCTGTTCCATCTGCCGTCCTTCTTAAAACTTCGCAATAACACCAAAAAACTCGCCGAGCAACTGAAGAGCAAAGGCGTAAACGGGAAAACCATCGACGAGTATGCCAAGGGGCAACTGTCGGCGCACGACGCTTTTGCCAAAAACAAACTGAATAACGGTGAAATCAACGAGGAACAGTACGCAAAAGAAATTGCGCCGAAATCCAAGGAAAAAGAAACCAAATCCGTAAACCGTTTTGAAAAAGCCCTTGAGCAGTCCGAAACAGGCGAAAAGAGCAAAGAGGATTTCAACACCCGCATGGATGCCACCCTAAAGCGTATGAACGACGGCTTGAGAAAAGCACAGTCCAAAAAAGGCGGCCAAAGTTCAAAACAGGCAAAAATATCGAGATGGACGGAAAGTTACAAGCGCGCCGCCGCAGCCCTCGTAGAGTACAACAAGACCAAGCAAGAAAAAGCCGACAATTACCGCAAACATTTTACCGACCAAATGGAACAACTCGATAAGAGAATCAAAGAAACCGCGCGCCTTGCCAACTCCGATTACGATTCTTTGTCCAATCAGTACGGCATGGACATCAACGATATCAGAAAATGGTCGAGCTTGGACAAAAACGGCGTCAATTCCAAAGGTAATCCTTTCACCGAGCAAGAAAAAGAAATCATCGACCGTTGCAACCGTTATATCGATCTCAGAAGAGCCGTGTCGGAAGATCAAAAGACACTTCAAAACTTGGGCGACGAAAAGAAAGTCGTTGACAAAATGATTGCCGAGCGCGAATTTAAACACCAAAAAGATATCAAAGACTTCAATCATTACAAAGGAAGATTGGTCAAAGCCGGCGTTCTTTCCGACGAAACGTTGGATGAGCAACAACTAAAGACGCAGGTTATGCTGAACCAAAAACTCGACGTCATCAACGACAATGAGGAAGACGAGTATGAGGAAGAGGAAGAACTGTTAGAGAATAACGACGCTCAAAAAGAGGACGAGATGGACGAGGACGAAATCGATTACGACAAACTCGCCACGGATTCCGACGTCGGCACCAAGAAAAACGACGAAAAAACGCCCTTTGCAAAGACTAACGATCTCACCCTCAACCAAAGCCGCGATACGATTGAAAACCCGTAAAAAAAGAAAGCACTCGAAGGAGTGCTTTCTTTTTGCCTCTTAATCAGAGAAATCTTTTGATTTGTGCGGCTGTCTCTTTTTTATCAAAACTCAAGCGTCGAAGACGTTTTATTGGTTTCAATAAACGGGGTGTTCATGCAAAGTTCTTCGTAGAAGTTGGCTTTTGCCGTCTCCAAGTAAACGGTAACCCAAAGCGTACCGATACCGAGACAAAGAACGCCGACGATCATCCATCCGATGAAACTGAGTTGCAGAAGAAAATAGTCCATCTTGTGTCCGTTCATCATCTCTCTGCTTCGGTCAAGACAGTATTTCCAGTCCTTGTTGTCGGAATCCTGCTGAATATAGGGAGCCATCGCATAGGAGCAAGCCTTGACGATACCGGGCACGATCAAGAGAAACGACCAAAGCGTGATAAACAAACTCGATAGCAAACCGAGCAAAAACGTCTGACCGAGATTCTCACGGAAACCGTCAAACAGGTTGTTGAGATCGGCTTTCTTCTTTTCGCGCATATAGCGAACGAAGACGCGGGTCAAACCGTAGGTCAAAGGACCGACGAGAAGAATCGTACCGACGTAAAGCGCGCTTGCCGCCGACAGGATAGCGCCGACAACGACAACGGCAAGAATGAGATAGAGCCAATTGGAATCGAAAATGTTGCTGCCGAGTTGCTCTCTTGCCCGACGGCGAAGTTCGGAATTGTTTGCCATAAAATCCTCCTTGTTCCGATATGTCGGAACTATATTGTTATTGTACCGCAAAACGCAGAAAAAGTCAAGTCAAGAATAGCGTTCAAATACCGAAAACAAGGGAAATGCTCGACGTAAAAAGGTCACCGCGCGGTGACCTTTTTCGCTTGTTCTCGGAAAGCGAAAGAGATCGTCAAACCGTTTCCTTTTTCACGGTCTTTGCGATTTCTTTGATTTTTTCCACCGTGCTCAGCACGTCCGCCGTGTCGGTGTTGCCGTTGATGGCGATCATGCGCAGGCACTTTTTGCCCTTGAGCACCGTCGTGACGATAAAGGCGTAGCCGCTGTTAATCAGTTCGTCGGAAATCTTGACGTTGAGTTTGTCGTAGAGGGCAGGGTCAACGTCCTTCGGGGCATAGCGCACGTTGATCGTGCCGCAGGAAGGCGTCGAGATGATTTCGAAATCTTCCGCCTCGGCAAAGCGCTTGGCGGCGATGCTCGCATTGAAGAAAGAGTAGTCGATGATGTCGGCGATGAGGTCGGTACCCATCGCTTGGATGGTATACCAAAGTTTTATCGAACGGGCAGGACGGCTCATTTCGATGCCGAGATCCCATCCGTCGTTGTGCTCGGTGGATATGACGTCTTCGAGGTATTCGGGATGTTCGGAAAAGGCGTTGAGAAGATTCGTTTTATCTTTGACTATGACGCAGCTGCAACTGTACGTCTGTAATGCCCATTTGTGGAAATCCCACGAGAAGGAGTCGGCACGTTCCAAACCGTGCGCCAGATTGCGGTAAATGTCGGAAAACAGAATCGAACCGCCGTAGGCGCCGTCCACGTGCAGCCAAAGCCCGTATTTTTCGGCAATTGCACCGAGCTTGTCAAGAGGATCGATGGATCCGGTGTTGGTGGTTCCGATGGTACCGACGAGCAAAAACGGCTTTTTGCCTTCGGCAATCGCAAGATCAATGGCTTCGGTCAAACGGTCGGTGCGAATCTTGAATTTGTCGTCGGACTCCACGATGACGATTTGGTCGTTGCGAAGACCCATCATGCGCATTCCCTTGCGAATCGATGAGTGCGCCTGGTCAGAGCAAAATGCCACCGCCCGGGACAAGTCTTCACGCCCCGGCAGTTTGGCTTCGCGTCCGGCAATCATACCCGTCAGGTTGGAAAGAGAACCGCCGGACGTGAAAATGCCGCCCACGGTATCGGCGTCAAACCCGGCGAGACTACCCGCCCATTTGACGAGCTTTTCTTCGACGAGCATCGGACCTTGCGAAATCATATAGGAACCCATGTTGGGGTTATACAGGCAGGACAAAACTTCACCGGCGATGGAGTAGGGAGAAATCGCGCTCGTGACAAAGGAGAAAAAACGGGGATGATTGGTGCGAATCGTCGCGCCCATGATGCAATCCGCAATTTCGTCTCCGACTTCTCGGGGGTCGCGTCCTTGGCAACCGATGGGGGTCTCCATAATTTTCTTCACGACGTCGGGCGTTGCCACGTTGTTGATCGTTTGATTGCGGACGTCGATATTCTTTTCTATGTATTCTTCAAAACGCTTTTCGAGGTCTTTGATTTGCGCCTTCAGTGCCTCGGCACGTTCTTGATTGTACTTTTCTCTGTTAAACATATTAGCCTCTTTCCCTTGAAAATGACAAGTTTTGTTATGATTTTTCGTTGTTTTCAGCCGTGTGGCTCTTGGTATTGGTATAGAGCATACCGAGAATGACGATGACGATGCCGACCCCTCCCATAAGGGTGAGTTTCTCATGTAAAACCGCGATACCGCCGACTAAGGTAAACAGCGGCATGGCGTAAAGATAGGTGTTGGTGGCGGTGATACCGATGGCAAAAATCGCCTTGTTCCAAAGCGCGTAGCAAACGGCGGAACAAATGACGGCGAGATACAAAAGTGCGAAAATGCGCCCTTCGCCGAGCATGACGCCGACGTCAAAGGGTGCCCCCTGCGCCAACATGATAGGCGTCAAGGTTAAAAAGCCGTAAAACATCAGTTTGCGGGAAATCAAAAAACCGTTGTATTTTCCGACCTTGTCGAAAATCAAAAGACTGTAAAACGACCACGATAAAGCAGCACAAAGCGCCAAGAGATCGCCGACCCCGCCGAGTTTCAAAATGAACACGCCGTTCAAAATGACGAGTACGACGCCGACAAAGGCAAAGAGCGAACCGAATAGTTGTCTTTTTTGCATCTTCTTTCCCTTGACAAACAACAGCAAAAAAGCCGTCATGATGGGGATAGTCGAGGTGAGGATACTCACGTTTGACGATTGCGTCAAGCCGAGTGCGGTATTTTCCGCCAAAAAATAGAGGGTGTTGGAAAATACGGAAAGGAGAAAAAACCACCCCTCCTCACGCAGGGAAAAGTGCCACTTCGGACAGAGAATCCAAAGCGAAAGATAGGCAAATAAAAACCGCAACCAAATCAGTTGGATAGGCGTCATATACGACAACAGCGATTTGCTGACGATAAACGAAGTGCCCCAGCACAATACGACGAAAAGGGCGCATAAATGCCCGACAAGGGGCGTGTTTTGTTTCTTATCCATAACGTTCCTCAAAGACGGAAGTACCTATATCATATACTACTATTTTTCGAGCCAAAAGTCAAGAAAAAACCGACACCGAAAAGTCGGTGTCGGTAAAAATTGTCAAACGGCTCTTATTCTTGTCCCCACGCCTCGGCACCGTACACGCTCGCCATAAAGCGCGCAATATCAAGATTGTCGATGAGGTCTTCGGCAAGCAGCGTGTCAATACCCGAACCAATGGCGTAAACCGGCACGTTCGTGTTGGTATGCGTCGACACGGTGAAATGGTATTTACCGTTTGTGCCGAGTTCAATACCGCCCGTCTCGTGGTCGGCAGTGACGATCAGCGCCGTATCGGGATGCATAAGGGTAAACGCCGCCGCATAGGCAACGCACTCGTTGAGACGTTTGACGCCGAGAACCACGGCATCCATATCGTTGTTGTGACCGCCGTGGTCGGGTTCGGATTCCTCAATCATCGTGAAGAATCGGCTGCCGCATTTGGAAACCTTCCATAAATCTTCTCGCGTATAATCAAAAAGGGAATCGCCGAGGGACCCTTTGCAAAGCGAAATCACGCCCGCGTCGGTGATGGCTTTCTGTTGCTTTTCAATTTCGGTCGTGTTGTTTCGGTCGTCCACGTGAACGAGGAAACCGGATGGGGTGGCACCTGTGATTTTATCCGTTGTCAAAATGGCGGTTTTGGCGCCGACTTCCTCGGCAAGTTCGCGCACGTTTTTGACGGACTTTTTGTTTTCATTCAACCCGACGTAACCGTTGATTGTCTTGTACCCGGTGGCAAGCGCCGTGGCAGCGGCGGCAGAATCGGTGTATGATGCAGAGCCGAGTTCCACCGAACGGGAACGGGTGGTGCAATAGGCTTGTCCGGGCAGACGGTCGCCTTCCCAAACGCGGATTTTTCCCGTTGAAACGGTCTTCAAAACTTGATTTCTTCCCATGCCGTCGCCAATAAGCAAAATGACGTTTTCGGTTTCTTCCCACTTTTGAGTTAGTGCGGAGGCGGTATTCAGCGTCTTAAGCGTGTTCATATGCACCGCATAGACGTCGTCAATCTTTTCAATGCAGTTTTTTACGAAATAGCCTGCCGCACCGGCACACATATAGTTGTTGCCGCGGAAAACCACTTGGTTTTCGGATTTGGCAATCAAAAACTCGTCTGCCTGCAAATAACGGGAAGCCACGGCAAGCGAGGCTTGACGATTGGTTCTGCCGATGAGGATTTCGTAGGCGGATTCCGCCTGTGCATCGGTTTTATAGGGGATTTCAATGGCTAATTCGTTAAGAAAATAATCCGAAAGGCACATCGCCGTGTAGTAAAGCGCGAGGTCCCCGTTGTTCGGATAAATAATGGTGTACTTTTGCAGTTCACAATAGACGTCTTCTTCTTTTTTCTCTTCTTTTTTCGGAGGTTCTTCGTCTTCCTCGTCGTCATCCTCGACCGGGGCGGGATTTTGTTCTTCTTTGTCGAGCGTTTCGCTGTCGGTCGCGGGCTCGTTTTCCTGCGGTTTCAGAAAAGGAATCGTGCAGGATACCGCGGATAGAAGAAAGCAAAGCAAAAGCAAAAAGGCTGTCAGTTTGAATACGTTTCTTTTTTTCATCGGAACGCCTCCCAAATATAGTCTACTTCCACTATAACATGAACGAACGCGGATTACAATACCTTTTTAGGATTGAAAAGCCGCCCGGGGGAAACCCGGACGGCGTTCCTTTATTTTGCGATCTCGTCTTTATTGGGATCGTCTATGGCGGTGATGGTATACAAATCTATATCGTCATCGGCGTAAAAAGAATCGTTCGTTTGTTC